>JAUIMJ010000314.1 GCA_030433295.1 bacterium
GAGCACCAAAACCTGGAGTACCTCCACCGCTTCCTCTTACCACCACATTCAAAACTACCCGAGACAGAGCAGGGGGTCGTTTCGAACTGCATGCCAGCCTGCCATCCAGAGTAACACGCGAGCGCGCTGCGCAGGAAGGAACAAGCGGAATGCCAACACCAACAGTTTATCAGTCGCCATAAAGCCCATTCAAGAGGGGGCTATTATGCCGTCTACATAGTTTATGCGAGATGGTCGCTCTCGTGTTACTTTTGCGTCGCACGATATGCGGTGCCGGGCTGTTCAATCGGTGATTTTAGTAATAGTATCGTGTTCTTATAGCAACTTGTCGGCTTTCAGGAGAAATGGATGGACGCGGTTATCTTTGACATGGACGGGGTATTGGTCGACAGCGAGCAGCACTGGGTGCTCGTAGAGACAGAGTTTTTACAGGGCTTTGTTCCCGGCTGGACCGATGAAATGCAGAAATCAATACTCGGTATGAGCGCGTTCGATGTGCATACGCTACTGGTCGAGGAGCATGGTGTTGCAATCTCCTCGGAGGAGTTTCTTGAGCGCTATCAGGGGCTGGCCGACGAAATCTACGGGGTGAAGAGCTCGCTTATCGAGGGAACCGTTGCACTCGCTACGCACCTTAAGGAGGCTGGTCTTCCGCTCGCTATAGCTTCTTCCTCGCCGCGTGCCTGGGTGAGTATTGTCGTTGAACGCTTCTCCCTCGATACCTATTTTTCTGCGGTTAGCTGCTCCGATGATGTTGGAGGAAAGGGTAAACCCGCCCCGGATGTCTACCAGCACGCAGCGCGTCAGCTCGGCGTGGATGCAGAAGCCTGTGTGGCTATTGAGGACACGTCAAAAGGTCTGAGCAGTGCCATCGCGGCGGGTATGGGGACCGTGGCTCTGCGAAATGGCTTTAATGATGAGCAGGATCTCTCGCATGCGGATCTGCTTGTCTCTAATCTTGCAGAAGTTTCTCTGGAACAACTGAAGAAACTGCGGTGAATATGGGCAAAGCGCAATTCAACAGCTCCGCAAGGATGGAAGCCGTTCAGGCTCCGGTGATTCCTCGTGTCGCAGAGCTCCTCGCGCAGACTCCGGGAGCGGTTTCTTTGGGGCAGGGGATTGTGAACTATCCACCGCCATCATCCGTGTTTACTGCGGTAGAATCATTTGCACAGGATCCCTCAAATCATGCGTACAAGTCCGTCACTGGAATCGAAGCACTGAAAGATGAGGTAGCCAGGTCATTTGCCTCAGACTTTAACAGCACGCTGCATCCTGAGGAGAGAGTAGTCATAACCGCGGGCGCAAACATGGGCTTTCTCAATGCCCTGCTTACGGTTGCGAGTGTCGGGGATGAGGTGATTCTTCTTGCGCCGTATTACTTCAATCATGAAATGGCGATTCGCATGTGTGGTTGTATTCCGGTGATCGTGGATACCGATGAGCAACACCAACCAGTGCTCTCATCTATAGAGGCGGCGATGAGCGCGAAAACCCGTGCGGTCGTGAGCGTTTCGCCGAATAACCCTACCGGCGTCGTCTATCCGAAGGAAACCCTTCGGGCGCTCAATGCGCTTTGTCGGGAAAAGGGAGTGTTTCACATCAGTGACGAGGCATATGCCTGCTTTACCTACGAGGATGCTGAGCATGTTTCCTCGGCGTCATTCCCCGAGGCAGCTAATCATACTATTTCACTCTTTTCCCTGTCGAAAGCCTATGGCTTTGCGAGCTGGCGCATTGGCTACATGATAGTGCCGCCACATCTGCTGCCGGCGATTAAGAAAGTTCAGGATACCAATGTCATTTGTCCTCCGGTGATAAGTCAGTGGGCAGCCATTGCCGCAATGCGCGAAGGTGCGGCTTTTTACAAGCCGCATATTGAGAAGCTTGCCGAGGTTCGCCTGATGGTGCGTTCAAGACTGGAGGAGCTGGGAGATCTACTGTTTGTTCCCTCGTCAAAGGGCGCATTCTATTTCTTTGTTCGCGTGCATACTGATATGGACTCCATGGAAATGGTGGAACGCCTGGTAAAAGAATATGGTGTTGCGGTGTTGCCCGGATCTACGTTTGGTGTCAAAGACGCCTGTTCTCTGCGATTGTCCTATGGAGCATTGGATCCTGCTACGGTGGAAAAAGCAATGGCGCGTTTTGTCGACGGAGTTCGAGCGCTGGTGTCATAGCCTAAAGCCGGACTATCGGAGCCCGTGACCGTATCTGTGCGCTTAGTGAAGTCGGGGCACCGCTCTCAGGCTCTGCCCAGAGCCCTGAGAAAATCCTCACGGGAGTGTTCCAATGAGTTTCTGCTGACCTCGCTGTTCGCCTGGGCAAGGCAACGATCGAGCAGTTGTAGTGCCTCGTCGATTTGATGGTTGCGCAGCATTCGCTCGGCAAGTAGGAGGCTCAGCTCAGGATTGCTGTCTACCAGGCCGATTACTGCCTCCTGGATGAACATAGAGCACTCTTCGACAGGGGATAACTCAAGATATTGCGCAATATCTTCGGCCTGTCCGAATCCCGAGACTATGATCTTATGGTATGCCCGAACGGCCAGAGAAGTTTCCTGCTGGGAGGTGATTGCCAGGGCGAGCATCTGCAGTGCCTGCGCACAGGTTTGCTCCTGTATGCACATGGGGTGGGCTACGATTTTCTGCAGGGATTGTAGCATTCGATGCCATTTCTTCTGCTGGAACAGCACGATGGCTTCGCCAATGAGGGCCTCTATTGTGGGCGGGATGTCTATTGGTCCCGGATCACTGCGCAGCCCCTTCTTTTCGATAAGTTCCCGATACACAGACTCATAGCCGCGTATACAGTCCTCGATGTTGAATACGCTTTCTGCGCGAGCGCGTCCTGCATGCTGCATCCCAATCCATGTGGGCCCACCTGTGCCTTCGGCTGGCTGCCTTGTGCTCGCCTCTTCCTCCATGCGTTCCTGTTCAGCTCGTAGTTGAAGAGCCTGTTGAAGGGCGGTAAGTGCTTTTTCTGTATCTCCCACCGGGACACGCCAGCCCGTCTCTCGATCGAGGACTATTTCGGCGAGACCGCCGGTCTCACTCACTATCGGCAGGCAACCGCAGGCCATGGCTTCAATGGCGACAAGTCCGAGGGGCTCCTCTTTGGAGAGCTGAAACAGAACATCGGCCTGGTGATAGAGGGATATCACGTCCTCCACAACGCCGAGGAATTGTACGCGTTCTCTGCTTTGTTCGACGTTTTGCTGCGGACCGGCAAGCCAGAGTTCAATCCGCGGGTCGAGTGCCAGTATTTCATCGGCGAACTCATCCAGGTTCTTAAAGGGTTTGTTACGATGACAGGTTTGTAGAACGACTATGCGTTCCTTACTGCGAACTCCGGGTCGGAATGCAAACTCCCGCATATCCACACCATTATAAATGTATTTTACATTTTCCTGATGCTGGCAGCGCAGTACCGATTGGGAAACGCAAAGCGAAATATCGATGTTTGAGAAAATACCACCGGGCTCGAGGTTATGGAGAACTTCGATCAGTATGGGTGTTCCGGAAATGCGCGCAGCTTCGCATACCAGAGGGTCAAAGCTTCCCTGAAACTGTACAATATCGATGTCTCTGAACAGATGGAGAAGCTGTTCAAATCGGTTGTGCTCCTGAAGGGTGAGAACGTTAAGCGAAGTGTCGTAATGTTTGGCGTTGGGGTTAAGAGAAATAATCGACAATTCAAATTCGTCTTTGGAGATAAAGCGATTCAGATAACTGTCGAAACGACCGGCACCAACGCCTATCCCCGTGGCCCAGGTGCAATGCGCTATTCGTGCTTTCCTCCGCGGCATGCGCTTGATTTCCTATGATAATTATCAATCGGTGAATACTCTATGCAACTTCCTCACCCCAGGCAAGATCGGGCCAACCGCGGCAAAAGCTACGGTAAAAAATGAAGGAAGGGAGGATGGCATACTTAAAAGCTAATCAGGTGCTTCGTCGCAAAGTCGAGCACAGGGGAGAGAAATGAGTCGAGAACACCAAAAAAGAGAAGTGCCACCACAATGGGGATTCCAAAGGGCTCAAGCCTTGACCAGGAGCGAGCTGCGCTCAGAGGAAGAAAGCCGACCGCGATTCGACCACCATCCAGCGGGGGAATGGGAATCAGATTGAACAAGCCGAGCACCAGATTGATTATCACTCCCTGAATCATCCAAAAGACAAGAATAGCTATGACAACGTCCGGCAGTGGCAGTATCGGGAATATAAGCCCGAGGAACTTAAAGCCGATGTAGCAGAGTGCCGCGAGAGTGAAGTTTACGATGGGTCCGGCGACGGCAACATAGGCCATATGTTTGCGCGGATTGCTGAAGTGACGCGGATCTACGGGAACGGGTTTTGCGCCCCCAAATATAAAAGGGGCATTGGATGCGATGAGCAGACCCGGGACGATGATAGTGAGAAAGGGATCGATATGTTTGATTGGATTTAGGGTGATTCTGCCCAGTCTTCTCGCGGTAGGGTCACCGAGTTTTTCCGCGACCCAGCCATGCGCTACTTCGTGCAGGACTACGGCAATAAGAAGTGGGGGGATAAATCCGATTAGCTGAAGCATTACACCTAAATCCAAGTCGTTTGTGCGAGGGGAGCAGGGCTACCCCGGGGGTCAATAATGATGCAGAGGTTAAACACCGATCTATTGGAGAGATCAATTTTCATCTCAGACCCTTTGACGTCATGAGCCGAAAAAGCATGCTCGTCCCGGGAGGCGCGGCTTGGGCGGATTGCACAACGCGTACCTTTTCTGAGCCAAAGCTCGGGGCTCTTTGCGGTGCCAAAGGCAACAGGAGGGAAGAGCTACCTGGTCGTCTTGTGAAAAATCTATTTTCTTCGGTAGCTTATCTC
>JAUIMJ010000315.1 GCA_030433295.1 bacterium
GCAAGGGAGCGCTGCCGGTACTCAGTTCTTCCGGTCGTATAAAGGAGGTCGATGAGGCCCTTCCTTCTGCGCTGGGGAAGGAGTCAGCGAGCAAGCCATCTGTACTGCCTCAGGCTAGAGGCTATGCCCCCTCAGCCCCTGCAGCTGAATTGCCGGGGAGTTCCGGAGCGGTTTCCAATCCTCTGCCATCTTCTCGCGTCTCAGCTGATGCGACTTCTATGGCCCCTGCTGCAGTCTTGCCTTCAGGGACGACTATTGCTGATCCGGAGGTGATTACCAAAAGAGTTGCGCCGGTGAAAGAGGCAGCTACGAAGCAGCGCCTGGTCAAGAAGGAAGTGTCTTCAAAAATGATGCAACGTTCTACAAAGCCGAAAAAGATAAAAAAGCTTGTTTCGTCTAATATTGGTGCCGCCAGGAAGAGTACTGCTAAGAAAGCGCCTGCAAAGCGGGTCTCGCGAGTTGCTTCGGAGATAAAGTCCGTTTCGAAAACTCCGGGAGTGGCTGTGAGTAGCGAGGAGAAGGTTAAAGCCAAGAAGCCAGGCACAATCGCTGCTCTTGCTGCGGGGACTTCTGTGACTCCTAAAGAAACAGTGCAGGAAAAGAAGGCCGAGGTGGCGAAGCCGGTGATTCCAAAAGACAGAAACTGCAAAGAGGCGGAGGTCGAGGCAAAGCGGGCCAGAAGCGCTTCGTCTGAGGCTGACAGGCTTTTCTATTATCGACGGGCGCTTCGACTGTGTCCGCTTGAACCGGGCTATCATATTGAAATTGGCCGGGTCTATGCTGAACTCGGTCGTAAAGACGATGCCCAGTTCGAGTTTCGCAAAGCTCTCGAGCTCGATCCCGAGAGTGAGGAAGCACAAGATGAGCTGAGCCTTTTGATGATGGAGTCCGCAGCGTTTTAGATTTGAAGAGAGTCCATGCCCAAACGGTCTAAGTCGGGTGGACTGGACTGCTCCAGCAGTGCCCTGCTGCATGAGTGAATAATGCGAGCGACGTCAAAGTCGCAAAGTAATGAGGAAATAGAGATGTTTCGACGAAGTGCGCTGTTCATAGCGTTTTTGGCAATACTGGCATCCGGCTGTGCGAAACCCATGAGTAAAGCTTCTCAGGGGGCCCTGGCCGGGGGAGCACTCGGTGCGGGAACTGGTGCCATTATCGGAAGTGCCACTGGTAAGGCTGGCGTTGGAACTGCGATTGGCGCCGGTATTGGTGCTCTCGGAGGTGCCGTCCTTGGAAACTCAATGGACCAAACGGACAAAGAGAACGAAGCACTCCAGGGCAGAATCAATCAGAATCAGGCGCAGCTCGACGAAAATCGACGTCTTATTGAGGAGCTCCAGAGACGCGGCGCGGATGTGCGTGCGACCGATCGCGGTGTGGTGATCAATTTACCGGACATACTCTTTGAGTTTGACCGAGCCAATCTCACTCCCGAGGCGGTGAGAACCATTCGCGAAATAAGCACTGTTCTGAAGAAGACCCCGAATCGCCCGCTTTCTATCGAGGGGCACACGGACTCTGTGGGCACCGTTGTCTACAACAAGCAACTTTCTCTGCGGCGTGCGCAAAGCGTGTCAAAACAGCTTCAGCGTGATGGTGTTCCCGCGGTGCAGATGGGAGTAAAGGGCTATGGCGAGGGGTCACCAATCGCTACCAACAACTCAGAGATAGGTCGCGCGCGCAACCGACGCGTTGAGATTATCATTGAGAATCAGTAAAAGCCTCACGAGCGCGGACGCAAGTCCGCGCGTAAAGAAGAGAAACCTGTGTCAGTGTATCCCTTCCTCGCCCGCATCGGGGTTACAACAGGGAGTTTAAACAGGCGGATTTAACAAATCGCGTTGATTTTCTCTATGAGTTCGTTCGCCTGACGGGATATCGCTTCGTTCTCCGAGCGCCTTGCCCGATCGAGATATCGTAGAATACTTTTCTTTTCCGTAGCGCTGATGCTGTATAGGAGGTTTCGTATTCGATTTCTCAAGGTCTCGTTCTTCGACGAAAGTTCTGACAGGAGCATGGGAAGGACATCTTCCGGCTTGCGCATGCCGATTTTTACTACAGCTCGAAACGCGGCAAATCCCACGCTATTTGTTTTTAACTTGTCTTCGTGACCAATGAGTCGAAGAAGCTCCGGTATCGCAGTATTTGGTGGGGAGTCTATATTGCCGAGAGATTGCGAAGCGAAGTAGCGAACGCGTGGAGACGAATCCCGTAACGCGCGGACCAAAGATGGAGCAGCAAGACTGGCGGTGCCTCCACTTTCCCCGATAGCCTC
Source organism: bacterium (assembly GCA_030433295.1). Lineage (GTDB taxonomy): Bacteria > Bdellovibrionota_C > UBA2361 > SZUA-149 > SZUA-149 > JAUIMJ01. The sequence continues at coordinate 2,276 of JAUIMJ010000315.1, forward strand.
TGCAGCCTGAGCACGAGTCGCGGAGTCCTTATGGTTCAGATTTCGCAGCAGTTGTTTTAAGGATGAGCCTCTCAGGGGATTGCGAAGCTGAAGCTGATCGACACTGCCTCGCTTGAAATCGTATTGGATATCGATAACCGCGGGATCGCTGTCGTTCCAGGTATGCTTTGTTTGTGTGGCATCGGCGTTTGTGATGCCTTGAGCGTAGAGCGTTCGCGGGTTAGCCGCCATAGGGTGCCTTCTCAGAGGAGTGTATAATCGAGCGGTCCATGAGTCCTTACTATCCTGTTTCCTTCGTAGCTCCTCACTTTACGCCGAAGAAAACAACGCCAAATGTACTCTTTAGATCGACCAATTTTTTGAGAAGCTATAACTATTATGCGCTGCTTTATCCCACTGGTGGCATTATGCGCTAAATAACAGAAACATCTTGATATTATTGAGTTTTTTGTCGGGTAAGCGCATGGTCCGACCGAGGGATACTGCGAGGGTCTACTGGTTGTGCCCACAGAGGCAACGGCGCACCCCAAAATCAGCATAACGTAGGTAGGAGAGTTTCGTGTAATGTGCGACCGCGAGTTCGCGCTCAAATAGAGAAACCGGAACAGTCGTGAGGCATTAGCCCTCGACGTGTATCCAAAGACTGCTCCAAACGTTTTGATGTTTTTTAGTTTCGTAGGTTTTAATTTCTCATGCCGCAGTTAGCACTTCGTCCAAGTCCTCGCCCAGACGGAGGACCGGCTCTTTCGGGAGCTCAGGCCATGGACAAGATTGGCCAGCATATGGCTCGTGGTGAGCAGGTGCGCATCGTGCTTGAGAATCTCGATGGTGAAAAGTTTGTTCACTATTGCACGCCCATCCGAGCCAAGCGAAAGAGCAATTCGATTGGCTTTGACTTCGACTCAAAGGGTCGAGACGATGATGCGGCAAAAAAAGACCCTGATGCAAAACCCTTACCCGTGGATATCGGAACCCTGTATACGGTACGAGGTGATAGCAGGTTCGTCGGTGTTAACAATAGCACCCCAAACGGTCCGAAAGAAACCTATAGAGTAATTAGCGTGGAAAGCGCACGCGAATTTCTGGAGAAGCAGGATCCGAAAGAACGACCTGAGCTTGCGGCAAAACTGCATCCTGTCAGTGTTATGCGGTATGAAATCGTTCGCGATCCCAATGTGCCGCAACAAACGGGACGAAATACCGCCTCTCCCTACTATGTCGAAGTATATAAGAAGCTTGATGATGTAACGACTCCGGACGTGGATGAGCGAAGCGAACTTCTCTATCGCGTTCCCTTAATGAACGGATCCGGCGCGCTACATCCCGGCTACATCGAAGGTGCCCGCCCCATCGGCGGCGGACGCTGGTTGCTGGATGTCGGCGCAAAGTGGGATTATGGTTTAAACAAGCCGGTGATCGCGATAAAGGCTGACTACAACAAGATGCCCTCGCGCAATGGCCGCCGCTATATGAGTGGTCTGGTCAACCTGGATCGTATTGTCCTGGATGCAGAGGGTTGGCCTGTTCGTGCTGAAATGGAGGTTGGTCACGATCATACTTTTGAGCGGCCAAAGAAAGTTGAGCCGCGTATCCCGAGCGTTGATATGAGCCGATTCGAGGTCGAATCCAATCCCTATGGGCGCACGGGATTACCAGATCATCTGAAGAAACCCGCCGGCTCCGGTCCCGATTCAGGACAAGGAAACAATCAGGGACCACGACCCAGTCGGGTGCCGGGAGGTCAACAGCAGTCAGGAGGAAGCCCTGGTCAGACTCAGAACCCACAGCAACAACCGGGCAGCGGTGGCAGTCAATCACAAACACTTTCCGAACCCCAGGGTCCGGCTGCGGGACAGGGTAATGCTGCGACACTTGCGACGCTTCCAAAGCTCACTCCTGAACTCCGTCCACATTTTGCGGTCATACACAAAACGGTAGAGGCGATTGCGACTGAGATGGGTCGCAGCGGCGGAAGTTCCAACTCAGCGATCATGGTTCAGCTCGATGAAAAGCTGACTCCGAGCGCATCAGTTATTGCCGCTGATGGTCGTGTTCAAAGCAAGTCTGTGCCGGCTCCCGTGAGCAGCAGCATGAGCCTGCTGAGTCAGGGTAACGCGCTGGTCGATGGGGGTGCGTTCTGGGCGTTCAAGGAGAACGGGGTTGTTGCCTTCATGAGTCGAAACTCCCGACAGCTGAATGCATACAAGGTCGAAGCGATTGATGCTACCTACCGGGATATCTACCTCAAAGCAGCAAGTACAGGCGTCGCAGAGATGCAGGGGAAGTGGTTTGATGTGGCGGTAGATAGTAAAACTGAGAGCGGTAAATTAGTGGAGCGCGTCAGCCCTCTGAATCCCGGCTCTACGCCCAAAGAAGGATTCTCTCGGATTGTGATGCAGGGAACACTGACGTCCTCTGGCGAGTTTATAATGCGCATTCCAAACGGGGACAACACGCATACATACGTTGGATATTCTCCGTCAAATGCTTTGTCCAATGCTCACCCACCGGGATTCCCGAGAGCACTTCGGGGCCGCACGGCGCTTAGCGGTGGCGAGTATAATCCGGCAAGCG
>JAUIMJ010000021.1 GCA_030433295.1 bacterium
GGAGTGAGGTAGAAACGATGATCCAGAAAAAGCGTGCTCCAAGCGTCTGAACGGTCAGGAAACGATACGAGGCACGCAGAGCATTTTTTAATATACTAGTCTGCATGCTCTGCCACGAATCTGTAGCCGACACCACGGACGGTTTCAATAAAGCTGTAGTCCGCGCCCTGCTGAGCAAGCTTGCGACGAATACGTTTCACAATGGTATTTATAGAATTTTCGTAGCAGTCCAGGTCGCTCTCCCAGACTGCGCTGAGGATCTGGGAGCGGGAAAAAACTCTGCTTGGCTGTTGTGCGAGAAACCAGAGGACATCGAATTCTTTTGCGGTAAGTCTGATGGTTTCGTCGGCAAGTCGCACTTCCCGTTTGTCTGCATTGAGACTAAGCGGCCCGAAGCTAACTCCTTCATCTGATTTTGCTGTGCCATGATGCTCGAGTCGGCGAAGCAGGGCCTTGATTCGCGCGATGAGCTCGGCAAGCTTGAATGGCTTCCCGACGTAGTCGTCAGCTCCGCTTTCCAAACCAACGACAAGGTCGAGTTCATCAGAGTACGCAGTGAGCATGAGAATCATCGTGCTGTTGTGCAGCGCTCGAATTTTCTTACAGAAAGAGAGACCGTCCATGCCGGGGAGATTGCGATCGAGAACGATTAGGTCATACGTATCCGAGGTCATTCTCTCAAGAGCATCCTCTGCAGAGGGGCTGCTGTCGCAAGTCCATCCGTTTCGCTCAAAATGAAGCGCCAGCATGTCGACCAGGCGTTCGTCGTCTTCAACAATGAGAATATGACTTCTATTCATTGTGTTCCTATAATCCCTTGAGAAAACCTGATGCAGCTTCCTCAGTGCCCCATTGTTGTTATGGGCAAAGAGGCTGCTGGTGTTGCCGATTGCGCTAAGATGTGTGTTATATCACCGGAATTGTGCAGGGTGGCGTAGCCTATCTCAGTAATATGTGAAGTCCATGAGCTTAGGCAGCACCTGCTTCAAGCTGTCCTGATGGCAGGTGCTGCGCATCATTTCTTAGGTGATTTCGTAATCGATGAAGTCAGTTCCAAAGAATAATGAAACCAGTGCGCGAAGGATGAATGCTCCAAGGGCAACGACAAGCATACCCACAGATGCCCGATAGGCTCCCATGGAAGCGGCGACTATGGCACCGAGGCCGGCGACAACCATGATCAGAGCGCCGAATGCTCCTTCGATAAGTTTGAACAGGTTTCCAACAGAGTTTCGGATGAGCGTTTCGTCAAAATCCGGTGTGACATAGGACCCCGTGGGTCCTCCGCCCTGAGCGTATGCGTCCTGCACGAAGAACGCAGTGACGAGAACAATAAGTGCTACCGAGCTGAGTTTCTCAGCTGACAGCCATGGCTTTCTAGTTGATAAGGTTTCGATATTCATCATTATGCCTCCTGCATGATTAACTTCAGTATCACTACTACTATGCAGAGCGTGCATGACGGGCAGGTGACGTTGGGGCGGCGTCTTTATGGTGTTTTCAGGTCACCAGCGTTGCGTGTATGCCCGCGGGCTGTCGCATATCGATTTTTGATGCGAATTGACATTCCCTGATAAATAGCTAAGGTTTATCTGCCCATTACGTAGTCACTGCTTCCTTCCGCCCCTTCTCATATCTGGTTGGTTAAGAAATTCCCTTTACGCTCTCTCAAGGAGACAAGAATGCGTTTTTTACCAGGTTTGATTTTCATGCTGGCGTTTGTGTCGCTGTGCAATGCTGAAGAACGGTCTCATGCGGTCCTGTTCAGTAACAAGTTGCTGAGACTGGAGGTCGATGGTGAGTACTGCGAGGCGATGAAAGTGTCGTTTCGCGCCGATGCGGGCCTCTATCCCATGCAGGCGGATGAGCTGGCCGACTTTGCTTTTGTTGCGCCGAATGCGGGCAACTCTTTGCTGCTCATCCAGAGCGCCGATCTTCACCGAGACGGAACATCGACGCGGGTGCGTTCGATTGAAAATCTCGGAGCCCTGTCACTTCTGGAATGTGCCGGGCGAAGACATGATTTGTTGAAGCGACTGAATCTGGATATCCGGAATGCCGGGGATGCGCCAGCGTGGAGCAGCGACGACGAAAGCCTCCGTGCAAACTACGTCGGTCCTCTCAGGGTACAAGGTGGCCTGGCTGCACTGCGTGTCGTTTATCGGGATCGGACAACTGCAATTCTTGCGGTGGTTCTGGTCAAAGGAGACTCGGTAGTCAATTTGGAAGAGGCTGTGAGCAAGGTATGGAGATTCCAGGTCGAAGGAGTCAACATCGAGCCCACGGAGACCACTTCCTCACTTGCGCACAAGTAGTCGTCAGTGGATGTTTTTTGCTGGCTCCCTCACAGGGAGTCAGCTTGCCGGACGAATTTCTTTTCCTCCAGACCATTTTACTGTTTTGTTGGTTTAAACTAGTAGCTCGGATAATCGAACATCTCAACCTGATAGTAGTAGTCCTGATAGTCATATGGTACGGCAGGGTCAGGAGAGGACTCGATTGTAGTATCGCTGTCAATCATTTCGCTGGTCGACCCATGGGCTGCTCCCCAATATTCGTCTTCTTCTAAGGGATAGGCGTTTGTGTCGTCTTCAGGGGGGAGAGCTTCTTCGAAATATATGTCATCGGCTTCGGCGTCTGTAACTACCTCCTCAATCAGCGCGCAAAGTGCGTAGTCTCCCGCAAGAATGAGACAGTCAGAAAGCGAGTCCTCCGCGTTCTGAGCAGCAGCATTCGCAGTGCTCAGGGTACATACAGAAAGAACAGAGACAAACAGAAAAAGTGCGATTCGAACAGTCATTGAGGCTCCCAACAATTATACAGCCACTACACGGTCGGGAGTCAGCAGGGATTTCTTAACGATTATGCGCTCAGCGGTGCAGTACTGCGTCGGCCCGATCTCTGCCATCGATTGTGTCGGGCGCATCAATGCCGAGCAGGCTACTAATGGTCGGGGCAACATCTATCATTGAAATCCGGCTCTCTATTTGCTGAGCGGGAATCCGCTGATGCATGAACACCAGGGGTACATGCCGGTCGTAGGTATACGGCGAGCCATGATTGGTCCCCGTGTGTATGCAATCCAAATGGTTCTCCTTCGGCTGCACGACAAAGTCCGAGCTTCTTCCGAGAAGAAAGTTGTTTCTATAGAGCGCATGCATTGAGTCAGTGGAAGCCCTATCAGGAGAATTCTGCAAATCTGATGGCAGCCAGACTTTCTCTACGAAGCTGCACTGCTCGAGCCACTGCACCATCCGCTTCTCCAGCACACTTTTCTTTATGGAATGTCTTTTCAGTAGTTTTTCATCCAATGAAAGCCCTCCGCGAAGCAGTACGGGAAAACCGTAGGTGTCTTTGAGCTTGTTGTAGATCTTTTGAACACAGGCGACGTCCTCCGCGCGAAAACGTTCACCCTCTCGGCCACTAACACGGGCGGCCTCCGGATAGGCCTGAATTCCGTGATCTGAGGAAAATACCACCAGCACGTTTTCCATTCCGACCTCTTCGTCTACGAAATCAAAAAGCTCGTCGAGACCGGCATCGAGACGACGAAGAGTATCCAGCACTTCTCGGCTGTTCGGTCCAAAGCCGTGCCCCACGGTGTCCAGCGCCGAGAAGGAAAGACCAAGAAAATCCGGAATGTGGTCCTGTCCGAGCTTTTCTTCACTGATTAGTCTTTTCGCAAACTGAACAAGATAGGAATCGAGGAAAGGAGTTCTATACAGGTCACCATAAAATGCTTTGTTTGGAGCAGTGCTGAGATTGCCGACTACGTGAGGAAATCGCTTGGGGAAATCGCCCTCATCGAGATCCATAATTTTCATAGCCTTGAGCAATTCATCGCTGACAGCCAGGGGTGTCCAGGAGCTGCCAAACAAAGTATCGAGTAGCTTCTGACTGTTGAAGCTGCGCAGCCAGGAAGGGTTTTGTTTAGCGTAGTAGCCAGAGGTAGTGAATTCCCCGGAGTCTTTGTCATACCAGTAGGCAGCTTCCGCGCTCTGACCACCGAGTGCTATTGCAGCGCGATCTTTGCCACTAGCGCTAAAAACCTTTGCGTCATCGTATGTGTCTTTTAGCCAGTCTCCTATGCCATCGACGAGAATGTTTCTTGGGGATCGATCGTATTTCGCGTCCGCAACGCAGTACATTTCGTTCTTCGAACTTCGGTCGAACCAGGAGTTGCCGATGATTCCGTGTCGAGCGGGGTGACTGCCCGTTACCATGGTTGCATGTCCCGGACAGGTTGCGGTGTTTGCATGATCAAAGTAGGCGTTCTGAAAAGAGGCACCTTGGTTGAGCAGGCGTTTTAATCCACCCTTGAGAACAGGTTTGAACCTATGGAGATACTCCTGAGGGAATTGATCAGCGGAGATGAGAAGGACAAGGCGAATACCAGAAACCCGGGCTCGCTGAACGTTTTGCGCAAGAAGAAGGAGGAGCAGAATGAGTACTCCGGCGAGGAGGAATTTTCTATTGCTGTTCATGTACTATGCAGCGCCTCATTTCATGGAAAAGAAACCAGAGCAATCGACAAGGGTTAAACTGACATAGACGAGGTTTTGAACCAAGCGCTGTTGGCAAAAAAGCCATACGATCAGAAGACTATTCGGTTAGAAGTTTGTTAGCTCGATGCATTTCGGGAAGGGGGAGTAGCCGGGAGTGTCCAGCGGCCAATTGTAAACGAACGATTGCGTCAGGGATTGCCCCGAACATCAGTCAAGGAGCCGCTGGCATTCCTGAGCGTCCGGATAGCGATTCTTTTCAATCTGAAAATAGGCTGAAAGCAGCGCGTCTTCAATGCCGAGAGTGCGTCGTACTTCTTTCAGGGTGAGCGGCATCAATGGTTCGAAGTCTACTTCGCTTAGTGGCGTGCAGTCGGAAATAAATCCCAGGCGAACGGCATCCTTGTACACAGCCAGATCCGAATCGGAGAATCGATACTGCCGGGGGTAAAGATACTTCGTAATAAGGGAGTAAAGCTTCTCCTCGAGCCCGCTCACTCTGTTGCTGCTCCCCATGGTAAACCCGATGACAAATGCCTCATCTTTTGCCAGAAGCCCTCGACCGAGGATGACGTGGAGCAGGTCATGTGTCTTGAGGGATGTCGCTCCGTGGAACAGGTCAAACCCCGGAAGATCGAAGTCGGGGTTTTCAACGAGCTGAATGAGAAACGGAATCTGCTCCTGTTTCAGACCCATGGCCTGAATGTTGGCAAATGCCTGTTCCAGCGTCATCCCCTCCTCAGAGAGGGGAATATGCCAGTCTTTGTAGCTTCCGCTTCCCATTCGTATCGCCCGGTTTTCTAGGCCCCCGTAGTCTATGGTCCTCTTAAGCTAGACCCTGTCTTACAAGAAACCACCGCTGTTGTAGATGGCATGCAAACGAGAACTACTTTATACGCGTAAACTCAATTCGCATGAACTTTTGCATCTTCCCGGTCGGCCCCTCACCAAACATCTCCAGGATATGCGTGTTGTTGTCTACAATGGTAGTACTCATTTTTGACTGTGTCATGCCGCCTTTCAGGGGGCAGGAGTGCGTCGCCGTAATAACGAGCTCTTTGTCCTCAACATCGAAATAACCGCTGCCGCTCATGAGGGTGGTGCTGGCATCGTCAATCCATGTGCTTGTGTACTGCTTCAACACGTTGTCGTAGCCGATTACCCCTTTGCCCGTGTACGGTTTTCCCGACCAGGAACCGGAGTAGGTCTGCTCAACATAGCGTCCGCCGAGGATCCACTTGTGACTTGCGCTTCCCTGGCTGATCTCAGGATCTTTCTCCGGGTCATACCAGAATGTAGAAGATGTCTTCCACTCACCGACCAGCGCCTGAAGGTGCTTGTGGGGATCACCGGGTGCGGCAAACTTCTCCAAACGCGCCATCATTTCTTTTGGTGATAAAGGAGCGGCCTCGGGTTGCTCGACTTTTTTGCTTCCTGCGCAGGCACTCAGGAGGACGAGAAGGAGGACGAGAAATACCAGGGGGATATATCGTTTCATGGGAACTCTAATCCGGTGTTCTGTGTTGCTAGAATGCTGTTTAATTGCACACTGAGCACCGATAACAGCATAAGTCGCCCACTGATTTCAAGCATTCCTTTTAGGACACAGGTGAGGGTGCGGGAAGTCGGTCTTTGTGCCGGGTAGATCTCACCTTTTGAGAGAAACGTCAGATCGCCCTCCCTGGTAACCTGACAAAAAATCGATGAGCAAGACCTTACTGCGGCAAATAGCAATCGAGCGCACGGCGAACAAAGAGCGTGTGTACGTCAATTCGTCTTTGAAGCGACCATCCACCATAGGTTTCGGCTGTGAAGCAATGATCCGAATACCTGCCATGAAGATAGGAGTCGATAGGTCCCTCTAGGTAGTCCGGGTTTTTGCAGCCCTCGGGATAGTAAATTACTCCTCCGGAGTTTGTATCTCCAAAAATTTCATCCCAGGTACAGAGGGACACGTCTGGTGTCAGACGTTCGATGATAGCGTTTCCGATTCTCGATCCCTGCTTCTTGCACGTCTCCCAGAAGTAGAAGTCTCGCGGCGTTTCTTCGTAGCCGGTTGTTGCACGACTCTGATACTGCTCAGCCATGATCTCCGCATCATTCTCCGGCGTCTCATGAAGATCGAAGGTCATTACGTAATGTATGGGACCATCCCGGAGAGCCTCGATAAATGCAGCACACTCAGGGACCGTAGTTCCATGAACGCAGCTGCGATTCGCATCCTGCCGAGTTTCAGAATCCGCTGTGTTCCAGCGTACACCGAGATCGAAGCCGTGCGGGTTCAGACAGGGGTACACGTAGAAACAAAAGTGCCTGAGATACTCCTGGGCAAACTTCTCCAGAAATTCAAGCGAAGCGTATACACCGGCAACTTCGTTGCCGTGGGCGCCAGCGGTGATGAGTATTGCGGGCTTGTCCTGTGAGCCCAGTCGACAGCTAATAAGCGGATACGTGCAGCCCGGATATTGAAGGATGCCGTACTGCGATTGATTCCAAGCGCTCCGCTTACAGCGGTGTGCGATTTCTTCTAAGTATCTGGACATACGGGCTCCTTATAACCTACGAAAAGATGAAGCTGGGGAAAGAGCCTCACAAGGGAAGACAAATCTGACATATGATTTTGTAGAGAGCGGAGGGGACGGCAGCATATCAAGCCTGGAAGTCCAGGTAAAACATACAGGTCTTTCCCAGACAGAGGGGGCTGCGTTCTGCTTGTGACAAAGGTGAAAAATGGAGCTGAAAGGGGAAGTTATCTCATGAGTCGTTTGGGCCGGTACGAATAAATCCGCGAAGTGAAAAGCATGCTTCTGATGAAGCAAAGTGACCAGAATGCAGGGACCGCAAAAAAGTAGACCCCGATAAACCACAACTCACTGAGATAAAACGCCAGCGCACCAGAGCCGAATGAAATATAGCCGAGTAGCTTGAGGGTGAACACCACGGTGAGAATGCGCATGACAAGCGTGTTCGTTCGTCTCCATCCCAGTTTGCGTACTACTTCCTCCAGCTTCTCAATGGTGTCCGGTGATGAATACTCTATGTCAGATTCCGACCAGCTCGTCTCCAGAGTGATGACGGATTTACTTGCTGAGAGATGTTTTACCGAGCGGGGTTTATACGTCTTCAGGTTGTGGTAGTGCTCAGGGTCGAATCCCTGGGCTGCAACGTGCAGGACGAGCAGCGTGTCTGCTTTATGTATTTGGCCACCTTCAAAAACCAGAACCTCCACACTGGTGCTGCTGTCCGGGCAATATAAAAGTATGAAATTGTCTTCTACCACGAAATGGTCCCGTGATGAGCAGAGCCGACGATACAGGGGGTCATGAGCGAAGGCTTTGAGGTGCTGATGGTTGGTGCTGGCAACCTTACTCGGAAGGAGGAAGGGGAAGGCGATGTAGTAGAGCACGAGCAGCGGTGGGGCGAGAAGATACTTACGTATCGGCGAGGTGCTGGCACGCAGGCGTTCGTAGGTGTTCCAGTATTGTTCGGATTTTTTTGCCCAGTAGCGCTGTGATTTTGTTTCGATGAGTTCTCTTCGCAAACCTCTGATGGCATACTCAGAGATCTTTCTGCTCATTGGAAACGCCTGAGCAAAACTCATCGCGACCTCCGCGGCTTCACGATAATTCCCCTTCCTGCGAAGATTGTGAAACAGCTTTGCCTGAGTGGTCTCTGCTTCGGGGTATTTCTCTACCATGAGAGAGAGGCATTGATCGCGTTTCTCGTCCTGGTCGTAATAGTCGTAGAGCTCGTACGCGTCGTCAAGGTAGAGCATGTGTCCGGACAGCTTGAGGGACTGTTCCAGGTTCTCAATAACTTTTTCGGGATGCTCATCGAGATAATACCTGCCGATGTGGGCAAGCACATAGTAATACCAGGCGCTGTTCGGGAACTTGGCTATCTGATCGAGGGCGAGTTCCTTTGCGGTGCTGGCCTGCTCACGTTGATCGGAGAATACTGATATTGCTGCGTCGAGGACTGCATTGTTGTCGGGAAACTCTTTTAACAGCTCGGAGACGAGCGCGTTCCCCTGCTCATAATCGCTGAGGTGCTTGTAGACCTGCACGAGCAGGAGCGAAGCATCGAGATGCTCCGCATTTGAAACGGAGAATTCGCTTTCCTGCAGAATGGAAAGAGCGTGTTGTGCATTGCCACGGTCGAGGTAGTTCCTCGCCAAAAAAACTTTATCCGCATTCAAGGTTTTACCGCATCCGATCGAAAGAGTTCTGTCGCTCATTTTGTAACGGCAGAATGGGCCAGAAAGCTTAGTATTTCAGGGCCCACATTAAATCCCTGAAATGCCTCGCGCAATTGCCGCGACTTCTCAATTGCTGCAAATCTATTCTGCCTGTATCTTGCGGAAATAGTCTGAGATATTGCCCGCCGAGATATACAAGGATAGCTGCCAAATCGTGTGTGAGAAGAACCGTAGAGCCGATCGTATGCCGTTTGAGAAACTAGCAAGCCTTTTTCTTGTTTTTGCTTTTTCTGTCATGTGTCTCTCAGCGGCGGCTGCGCAGGAATCTGATGCGGTACAGGCGCTGCGCCCGCAGATTTGCACCGGGGAATACAATGGCCGCTGGGGACTGGTGAGTCGTGTCGCCGTGCAGGGTGGGGTGGCAATGTGTCCTCCTCATTATGCGATTTATGGAACTCATCCGATTGTCGGAGGTCCGAAAGGTCCCAGCAACGTGCAGGTGCATGCCGTCTGCTGCCCCTTACCCGCCGAGGATATTCTGCTTGATGAACACAGGATCGTGTCGGACCAATGCCCCGATGGTTTTGTTGCCACCGGTGCGGCCGAAACCCAGGCCTGTGATACCTGCGTGGCAAAACTTCGCTGCACTCGCATTAACTCAAAGCGCTATTCTCTTGGCCCCGCGGTTCGGGGGTCCTTGTTCAGTGTGGCCCCGGTAGACTACTCATGGAAGGAAGACAGGGTCTTGCGATTTGATGAAGTGTCGCCGGCGATTCGTTATGGGATAACGCGGATCACGCAATATTCCTGGGACCATGGGGGCTGCATTGGCGAACCCCAGGGGAGTCTGTTGGTTGGAAAGGAAAATAAGCGCTGCAAGGGTATTTTTTTCAGACGCCTGATGTTTGCGGGCTCTGAGAAGAGTGCGCCCGTTCCGATGTTTCCTTTGTGTAATAAACTTTCTGACAGGTATAGTAGTAATCCTGAGTGCCTCAATTCGGAGTAGCTATGACTGCAAGTCGCATATTGATCGTCGAAGATGACACCGAGCTTTTGAATCTCCTGAAACGACAACTGGAGAAAGCAGGCTACGAAGTTGATGCTGTCGAAGATGGTGCCGTCGGTTTGCGCCATGGTCTGAGTAACTCGTACGCGCTTATCATCCTTGATTGCGATCTGCCGGGCCTCGATGGTCTGAGCGTGTGCAGAAAATTGCGTAGTGATCTTCCCGGGCAGGCGATTCTGATGCTCACCGGAAAGTCTGAAGAAATCGAAGTGGTCGAAGGCTTGCAGGGTGGTGCGGATGATTATGTCACCAAGCCATTTGGCCTGGCGGAACTCACTGCGCGCATTGAAGCGCTGCTGCGAAGAACCCAGGGCGGCTCGTCGGTGCCCCAGGAGAAGGCTGTGCTTGAGCGCGGTCCGATTCAAATCGACGGTGAGGCGCGGCGAGTCTTTCTCCGTGGCGAAGAGGTGGAGCTGACCAGACTGGAGTTTGATTTGCTGTATCTCCTGGCGGTGAACCCCGGTAAGAGTTTCACCCGTGCCGAACTTCTTGAACGTGTATGGGATACCTCTGTTGATGGTTACGACAGTGCGGTAAACTCCCTTATCCTGCGCTTGCGCAAGAAGCTTGAAAAAGACGTTACCAAACCCGTATTCATCAAGGCAGTCCGGGGTGTGGGGTATCGCTTCTGCGCCCTTGATGAGATTCCTGATGCAGAAGGCGCGTAGATGATCAAGCTGCCCTGGTCGATACACAGTCGAATAGCCCATGCGTTTCTCATCGTTACCTTGTTTATCGCAGCAGCCCATACGGGCGCCTTTGTTTACCACTGGGGGAGATTTAACGATCTCGGTCTGCAGATCTCTGGTTGGCAGATCTCGGTGCATCTTGCCGAACAGCTATCGCCGCTGTTTGAAAACGAGCCGGACAAGAAAAAAATACGCGAGGCATTTGCTGACTATACCTTCGTTAACCCTGGAGCCGAGCCCTATCTGATTGATAGTAAGGGGAGGATTCTGGTCTCCCGCTACCAGCCGAATAACATATGGCCTGTTGATATGGAGCCTGTTCATGAGTTTCTGGCGCAGGAGGGCTTTCCCACTGAGCCTATTTACGGAACCCAACCCTGGGGGACCCACCATGAACCGGTACCTTTCTCTGTCGCGCCGGTCACAGTACACGGAGAGAAAGGCTATCTCTACATCGTGCTGGAGTCGGCGCACTCCCGAGTGGTTAGTCGCTCAGTTGGTGATAACGCCGTTTTGCAACTTTCAATCTGGTTCTACGTGAGTGCCTTAATTGGCGGAGGCTCTATAGGGCTGGGTCTGCTGTATATGCTGTCGCGGCGATTTAAGCATCTGACCGGCATAGTTCAGGAATTCAAGGAAGGTGACTACCGCCGGCGGGCAGAAATTCCTTCACGGGATGAACTCGGTATGTATGCCTCGACGTTTAATGAAATGGCAGATCAGATTGAGGAGCAGGTTCAGCGTTTGGAATCCACGGATCGCACGCGACGCGAATTGGTCGCCGGTGTTTCTCATGATCTTCGCGCTCCGCTAACCCGGGTGCGCGCAAACATCGAGACGGCTCGAATGGAACTGAGCGAGGGGGCTGCGGAGGAAGGCTTGCAGGCGTTGGAACGTTCTCTTCTTGCGTGTGATGCCCTGAATGAACTGCTGGATGATCTCTTTGAGCTTTCAAAGCTGGATGCCGATGGTTTTGTCGCAAATGTCGAAGAGTTTTCGATTGACGAACTGCTGGATGGTTTGTTGATGCGATTGCAGTCGACTGCAGATGAGTCTGGTATTTCTCTCCGGCTTGAGGCAGCGGAAGGTCTTCCCCTGGTCGTGGGTGACTTGCGTCTTGTATCCAGAGCCGTTTCCAATTTAATCGAAAACGCAATTGCCTACACCAAAGAGGGCGGTTCTGTTGTTATCGCGGCTACCCAGAAGCAGACCTCCCCAGAAATTACTGTTTCCATTAGTGACACCGGTGTCGGCATACCCGAAGGTGAGTTACCACATATTTTCGATAGGTTCTTTAGAGCAAGCACCACCACGAAAGACGGAAGTGGGCTGGGGCTTGCCATCGCTCAGCGAAGCATGGCTGTGCAGGGTTCACGGCTGCACGTCAAAAGTGAGGTCGGAATGGGGACGACATTCTCCTTCTCTCTTCCCCTTAGCGCTGAGCAGTAGGGCAGCCGTGGAGCCTGGTGAAAATGCCGTATCTTTGGGCGCTTATCCTCCTGCCTGATATTCCTTTCACACGCAATACACAGGAATTAAGCATTTTGTAAGCAAGTCTGCTTCATGATGAAAGCACGTCGAAACACTGTTTTCCGGACATTTATAACCTTATTAGAAATCGGCGTCGGAGCCGAGGCTGGAGTGGTCGTAGGATAAGAATCGTCTTTATCTCTTCGACGTATGCTCTGACGGATCTAGCTTAGGAATGTCTGATGTGTGGAGTTCGGGAGTTTTTCCACACGTATTTATTGGAAGTGAAGGTAATGTTTAAACGAGCGCGTGTGCGAGATATATGGAAGCCGCTGCTGCTTGCCTGTTCGATGGCAGTAGTAACAACAGGGCTTGCCGGGGCGACCCCTGTGCAGCCGGGCCACAACCTTAACGGAGTTGTAGTGTTGCGTTTTAATGAGGTCGGCGGAAATGGTGCCCTTCGGATGGTATCAAACTTTGATACGGCTGCGCTGTATGACCGTCCGAATAATAGTTTTTCCTTTGATATTAATCGTGTCCATGGTGCAATTCACGATATCGACTCCGGAAATCGCGTTGGCGGAGCCCGTCTGAGTCTGGACATCAATATGGAAGGACTTACTCTGGGACAGGATAGTGTTACCGGTGCTGACCTGAACTTCATCGGGCGGGCTGGTTCAGACACCTCGGGACTGCTTGAGCTTGAGAACATTCATTTCGGTGGTCAGGAGCTAAACAGCCCTACTCGCCGAATAGCTGTTGACGAAAAGTTTGCCAACATCACGTCAAATTCTTCTGCACTGGCACAGGAGCGTTATCGCCCACTGGTTGACTCAGGAGAGTTCTCCTCGGTGGCTGGTCGTGACTACCAGTTCCATGCCTTTGGCGTTAATACAAATTTCCACACCTGGCTCATGACGGCTCGAACCGTGCGTATACTGGGAGTTGATTACTCAATCTCCGGTGATGTGCACGCGTTCCTGAGTCGCACTGGCGGTGGCGGCGGAACCGAGGTTCCGGAGCCAGGTACCCTCGCGCTGCTCGGTGTAGCGCTTGGCGGACTACGGCTGCGTAAGCGGACATAAAACTGATAACAAATCCTAAAACAAAATACCCAGGCCTGCGCCCTCCCACAGGGCGTGGGTTTTTTTATTGGCCTTGCGTCTGGGGTAATGCCAGGACGTACGTCCGTCTTTAAAGCATTCTTCGCGACCCTTGTTTAAACAATCCTCTAGCGAAAGGTCCAAACGAGGGCTGCGGTCAGCAGGAGCAGCAGGCAGGAATGCAGGCGGTAGTCCTGATACCAGATGACCGGCGGCAAATCTGCGCAGGCTCGCTTGTGTGAATCTCTGGACCAGGTGACATCTCTGATGTCTTGAGGGTCAGGCGGTGAATCAAAGTAACTCACGAGTAATGCGATCAGCGCAGAGACGACAAAGAATACCCCTGTCAGTACGAGAAAGTGCACGTTACTGAAAAACCAGCCGTTTATCTGAACGATAAAGACGCTGAGTGATACGGCATGTCCACCGAGCATTGCCGAGAGAGCTCCGCGAGCGGTGATGCGCTTCATGAAGAATCCAAAGATGAAGACGGCGACAATCGGAGGAAAGAGAAATGCGAGGGCATTCTGCAGATAGTGAAACAGCGTTTCGGCAGAGGCAACGACCGGAACCCAGAGCGCAGAGATCGTCATGAAAATGAGGGTGCAGAGGCGTCCTATCCTCGTCAGTCCCTTGTCGGATATTTCAGGCCGGTGGATTTTGACAAAATCCATGGTCACCAGCGTGGATGCCGAATTTAGCGTTGAGTCCAGGCTCGACATTATTGCGGCGAGCAGGGCAGCGAGGACCAGGCCCTGCATTCCTATGGGTAGAAGTTCTGTTACCAGGGTTGGAAACACGAGGTCCGCTTTTGCAAGCTCCGGAAATATCTGCCGGGCAGCTATGCCGGGAAATACCATAATGAACAAAACGGGTAGCTTCAGCAGTCCGCCAAAGAGAGCTCCCCAGCGGGCATGATGAATGTCGCGGGCTCCTAATACTCGCTGCACGATGAACTGATTCGTGCACCAGAAGTAAAACCCGAGAATGGGAACTCCCACTATCAAGCCGGTATACGGCATTACCGGATCGCTTGCCGGGCGAATTACACTCAGCATTTCCGCTGGTGTGTGCGCCATCACGCTACTCCAGGTTCCGGCGTCAGCGAAGGTGAGGTAGGTAATCACGCTTGAGCCAATCAGGAGAACGACAGCCTGTAGCACGTCGGTATAGACAACTGCTGCGAGCCCACCGATAGAGGTGTACACGCCGGCAATCAGTGCAAGGGTAATCGCGGTGGTGGTCAGGTCCAGTCCCGGATAGAAAAAGTGCAGGACCAGACATCCGGCATACAGGGTTCCTGCCGTGTCTATGAAAATGTTTCCAATGATATTCAGCGCAGAAAAGTAGCGACGACAGCCGCGACTGAAGCGAAGCTCAAGAAACTCGGGCATGGTGTAAATTCGAGTATGCAAATAGGAGGGGATGAAGAAGACCGCAAAAAAGACCAGCACCACACTGGCCATCCATTCGTAGTTCGAAATGGAGATACCGCTGGCGTAGGCAGCACCCGCAAGGCCCACCAGGGTCGTGCTTGAGATATTTGAGGCAAACAGAGAGAAGCCTATCGTGCTCCAGTGCAGACTGCGCCCGGCCAGAAAGTAATCCGCTGTTCCCGCATCCCGTTTGGCCAGATGCCAGGCGATGCCAAAAACTATGGAGAAATAGATACCTACAAGGGCTATATCAATTATGTGAAGATGCATGCGGGTAGTGTAGTCTAATGCAGCCAGGGATGAAAACCGAGGGATCTGTGCATAGGCTTGTTTTGCCTAATGCCGGGAAATTATGCCGGTTGTTGAGTGCTCCGAATAGGAGCGTCTTTTGCATTGCCGGTTTTCGGGACCTTTGTATTAAGATCTCTACATAAGTGAACGATAGCGTAATGCAGCCGGGGCAGTTTTTACTCTCAACACTCGATTCGAGGTCAGACTATGAAGAAAATACTCGTAACAACAGACCTTTCAGAGGCCTCATTCGTAGCCTTTCACCGGGCAAAGCTCCAGGCGGATGCCATCGGTAAAGATCGTTGTGAGATCGTGCTGGTGACCGTGTTGGAGCATCTGCTCGCCGCAACCACCTACGTAGAGTTTGGACTGACCAAGCTGGAAGAACCCGTGATTCAAAAGTGGTCGAAGTCGGCGCTTGATGCCTTGCGAGAAGTCAGCAAGGAGCATTTTAAGGGGTATTACGTCAAAGAGACGGTCATAGTGGGCAGCAAGCACCCCGCCGAGGAACTCAGTGATCTTGGTGAAAAGATCATGGCTGAGATGATAGTCCTTGCCTCTCACGGGCGGACAGGTCTCGGGAAGCTCATGCTCGGCAGCGTTACTGAAAAGGTGGTGCGTTTGTCGAGCCGACCGGTTCTGGTAGTGTTCTCAGACTCTCGTGCCCGCAGGATTGAAGCCACTGAAGCGCATAATGAACGGCGTCATGTGTTGGCGCTTACCGACCTGACTGACGAATCGTATTCCGTCTTTCCCCACGCAGCTCATCAACTCACGGTGGATGCTGAGAAAGGTGAACAGCTCACGCTTCTCTACGTATGCGAGGATCTGACTCGCGCAACCTTTGGCCTGTCATTGGGTGAGGACGTGCACGACATCCAGAAGGAGATGGAACTTCGCGCTCAGAACGAACTCGATGGCCTGCGGGATCGCTACTTTCCCGGGAAGCTGGTCAACTCGGTCGTGGTCAGAGGCAGCAAGCCTGTCTACGAGGTGGTCTCGCAGTATGCAAGAACACATTTTGTAGATATCATCGTCGCTACGACCCACGGGCACTCTGGTATCACCAGAACGATTCTTGGAGGTCTGACTAGTCGACTCATTCGAACATCACCATGCCCCCTGCTGATTGTTCGCCCTGAGAAGCAGGCCGGCTGACCTTAAAAGCAGTATGTGTTGGCGGCATCAGCCCGAAAACAGGGGTTTCTGGGTGATTTAGCAGTCATTGGCAGCGAACAAGCCTAAAGAACACGGGCATGTATGTCGACTTCCTACCATGACGGGGTGTTATTGTTTCATTGCGGAGGCTTTTCGCCTCTGTTCACTCGCGTCTGCTTCTGCTTAGACGAATGTGGAACGGGCGAGAGGGTGACTCTCCTCGCGAAATACAAAAATAGTTCAGGGCTTACGAGGTATATATGCAGGCCAACAGTTCCCAGCGACCGCGAAATGTCAGTTTTGTTGTTTTTATCCTGATGCTGCTTTTGCTTACCGTAATGGTCATCGGCTCACCTCTGGTGCTTAGCCAACGATCTGATGCGATGTATAATGCTGCGCCGGTGCAAACATCTGAAGCGGTATCGGTAAAGAAAGACTCGCTTCCATAAAGAAAGAGGGCTCATAGAGAAAAATGGGGCCGCAGGAAGGGGAGTAAACCTTACATCCTGCGGCACGACAGCGGCGCGTAGATATCACGAGCGCGCTTTTTTCGGCTATGCAGTCTGAGATTCTTCTGCGTGATTCCCAAGCCCCAGTCTCTCGGCGGTCTTGTTCAAGCCGTCACGCTGCAGCCCGAGAGATGCCAGTGCATTCTGCACGGTAAGCAATTCCGCTTCAAGTATCGCGACCTGAGCCTGTGCTTTTTCCACACGCCTCTTTGCATGCTTAATCGCTTTTTTCGCAGCGTCGCTTTCTTCGGCAGATTCAGCGGACATGTTTTTGAAGAGATCATCGATATCAATGTCTCCCGGACTATCATCACCAGAGAGGTCGCTGAGCAGTTCCGAGAATGCGAGGTTTGCCGCTGTCAGTTCTGAGTTTGCGACAGTCATTCGCTCCTGGATTTTTGAAAGCTCCTTCTGGTGAAGGCCGACTTTGTCTTCAACCTCGCTTAGGTAGACGTCGAAGACCGGTTGCAGTGTGGCCCTGGTTTCCTCCTCGGTCATCTCCATGTGTTTACAGGTGATGCTGGTGGTGTAGAGGACGGCATCGTAACGATCATTGAAGATCTCTTCGCTGATCGTATAGAATCCAGCGCCGCTTGCGGTCGCGGCTTCTGCATCCGCAGCTTCTGACTCTTCGGCGATGATTTTGTCGTAGTCATAGCCGCGAACCCGGATGCGGTGCTCACTCACCAGTTGCTCGCCGACGGAGACATGCTCGGCCAGAGCCGGAAACTTGTCCATCTCAGTGAAGACGGCGCCCCAGTGCTTTGCCAGACGTTGCGACTGAGAGCAGGCTGGCAGAAACAACAGCACAAGGGCTGTTAACATAAACGAAGTGAGACGGTTCATTAGGGTAACTCCCATGAAATCGAGAAAGTATGAGTCTTGTGACTCGTGAAATTCAGACAATCCGCAAAGAATGAACTTTGCGGATTGCCCGTTTCTCGATTTCCGGAGTAGCAGGGAAAATCACTCGTATTTAAAACCGCACTACAACCCTAACCCTTCCCGGGACATATGAGGAAAAAAGAGCAAACAGCAGCTGGTAAATGTAGAGGATGCCGGGGGCTTAGGCAAATTGCTTAAAACCTTGCTGTTGGCTTGTGTGCACTTGCCGGAACTGCAGTGAACAGATGGCAAAAAATCCTTTCTAAATCAGTTTCTTAGGCGTTGAGGAGGCATGGATTCCTTGATCGTCCTGCCTGAACCCTTTTTGGAGCAACTCATCTTATTTCCCCTCTAGGCCGATACTTCCTAGGAAGCTAATCCAAATAGTATACTCCGTTTCGGAGCCGTTTCTGGCCACGCCCTTGGCAGGCCAGATGATACCGGGAGGCCTGTATGTCGACGCTCGTAACCATAGAACGCTCTCAGGATGTTGAGGTGCAGTCGAAGCTGCGAAAGAAATTCGAGAAACAGATCGCTGAGATGGACACACTGGGATTTTCTCCGCTCTGTGAGATCAAGGAGACCTGCTCGCCGCTTATACCCATCCTTGCTCCCCTTGTGATTGCGTTAATGTATTCCCGAGAGCTCATGCAGTTTCGCTTGCCGCTGGAGTTCTCCACCTTCAATCTTATTTTTTCCGATCGGCGGCAGGAAACCTTAGGTCAGGTTTCCGCCATCCATTCAAAGTTCTACTCCTTCTATAGTGACGGAACCGTCCTGATAACCACCAACATAGACTACGCAGATAAAGAGCCAAAACCCCGAGCAGGCTTTGTCAGGCAGAATGTCCCGGGGGAACTGTCGGACGCATTAAAGCAACACAAAGTGAAGCAAGAGCAGCTCGAGAGCGAAGGGAAAAGCATTACTTCTGGTTTGTTGGGCGAGAACTATAGTGCCAATGCGGCTAAGGAGTTTAGAATGATCGATCTCGCCGGAGCCTCTCTCGGCTCCCTGGTGACTATCCTGGGCTTTGGCTATACTGCGGTAAGCATTATCTCAAGGTTTGTCGAGGCGGCCGCCCAGTGAGAGTTCTTACCCGGATACGTTGCCGATTCCGTTCACTCCCGATGATTGTTAAGACTTCCGTATTTCCATGCGAAGGTAAAAGCGAGACCGAACACAATAACGGCAAGGCTGCTAAAGAGCAGGCCCTTGTTCGCCCGTAGATACATCGCCCTGAAAGCGCGCTCGTCCTGAGCTGAGCAGAAATTTCCCGAACCAAAGTAAAGTAGGGTGGCACTCCAGCTAGCCTCAAGACTGCGCTTGTTGCATCGTAGCGTTTGAATACATGATGCCGGATGTATGCCTTTAACGTAAGGTGGTCCGCAGGCATGGGCACTCGGGGTGAACGCAAGCAGGATGGTCATCAGATAAGGGAAGAAGTGCCTAGGCGTCCCTATGCCGCATGATGCTGCATGAAGCTCTTTTTGAGATGTTTGCTCTTGATTTGTATTGCATGGGTCTTCACTAAGCGAAAAATGAGTGTCTTTACATTATGAAAATTTAGGTATTTTATGTTGCTTGTGACTACTTATTCTGTTTGCATTTGCGATGGGAAGACCACAAGAAGCACAAGACTGCCCGGGGATCTTAGAATGAATACACTCTCGCGTTTTTCTGTTGCTCTACTGCTGATGCTTAGTTGCTCTTGCACACCAGCTGCGCCCCTTAACTCAAACGAGTGTGAGAAACTCCTGAAAAAGATTACTCAGATTATGAGTACGAAGCTTAAAGGAAAGCAGCGAAAACAATTCCTCGCTGAATCGGTAACGACAAAAAGCGATGTCGAGCATTGTGTGCGCGAGAAAAACTGGAACAGGGAGGGATATGACTGTGTCATGGAAGCCGATACCCCCCGTGCGCTTGATGCTTGTATTCTTTTCTCAAACTAAGTCGAGCTTTCTTAGCGTTTCTTTCCGACGATTTTTACCCGCACCGGAATTGCTTTGTTGTTTATCGGCCCTTCCGGTTCGGGGTCCTCATCTCCCCAGAGATAGCGCTTGTCGTAGTGCGCTCGCTTTTTTTCATCACGCAGAGTTTCGTAGGCCTCGCTGATGAGACCGAACATCTCTTCGTAGTAGCTGATTATCTCCTCGCGATCTTTCGCTTCGGAGTTAGAGATAAAGCGAGCGTCAGGATGACAGACCGCGGCTCGTTCCTTATATGCTTTTCGTATTTCATCGCGGCTCGCCGTTTGTGACAGCCCCAATCGCTGATAATAGTCCTGTTCCCGTAACCCCATCGTACCCTCCTCGAACTGCAATAATTCCCACTCGTTTGACGTGCCCCCGAGCGAATTCCTTGGTCAGGGGTTTTGCAGATCCGGGCGGAAAACGCGGGAATTTGTGCTCAGGATAGCCATAGCTGAGATTTAGCGATTGTTAAGTGGATACGGGGCGGTATACTCGCAGAAGAAGCCTGAATTCCAGGCTGTGAGCTTGAATGCGAAATAATGGTGCCCTCCCGCGTATGACACCGGCAGATGTAGCTGAAATAGAGTTCTCAGAGCCCTGGCACAGGGTCGCTGCGCGTGATGTGCCGTATTGGAGGCGAGTGCTCTTTGGTCGATCTCCCCAGCTCGTTCGGGAAGTGGGTCCCCTTCATCCCCTGTTTCGCTTCAGGAAGGACGCAATACCTATCGCGCGGCGCTCGGATACTGATGACTGGCTTTATTTTTTACCCGGAAATGCAGAGCATCCTCTGGTGTGCGTGCATCTTACCTACTCCCGAAACGACTACTTCAGTCGCCTCTGGCCGGCCACAGACTTTTATTCCTCCCTGGCAGAGTGGCAGGAGTCTCAGTTGACTGCATAAACAGATTTGCAATGGACAAACTAAGACATAGCTTCACCAGTGCCCTTGCCTCAGGAAGCGTGCTCAGTGATCGCTACGAGGTGGTCCGGCCTCTGGGAGAGGGCGGAATGGGTGTCGTCGTGCTCGCAAGGGACAGGCTGAATGATAATCAAGACATTGCGTTAAAGTTTCTTCGTCCTGAGGTCGCCAAGAAAGAGTCAACGCTTCGTCGCTTCAAGCGCGAGGTTGAGATATGCCGCTCACTTACGCATCCCAACATCGTTCGAATTCATGAATTGGAAGAAACTGACACCGGAATCCATTTCATGACGATGGAGTATGTGCCGGGAAAGAGTCTGGCAGCCGCGACCAGAGAGGGCGATCCTCTCCCTCTGGAAACGGTCTTCGACTACATTGTGCCGATTTGCTGTGCTCTGGATTACGCGCATCGCAAGGGGGTTGTGCATAGAGATATTAAGCCGGACAACATACTGATCGACGAAAATGGCGTCACAAAGCTCGCTGATTTTGGGTTAGCGCGCTTGTTCGATATCGACAGCCAGCTCACGGCAACAGGGGAGGCGATTGGCACGCCCTATTACATGGCCCCGGAGCAGCTTCGCGGCGCTGCTGTTGATGCACGGACCGATATTTATTCGCTGGGAGTAATGCTGTTTGAGCTGCTCACCGGAGAGCGCCCATTTGATGATGACGTATACCTGAAGCTTGCTACCAGACACATTACGAACGCCTTCCCAAGTGCCAGGGAGCGCAATCCGGAGCTTCCGGCCTGGGCAGACCGCGTTACGAGAGAGTGCTGTGAAAAGGAGGCAAGGGATCGTTTTCAATCAATAGGCGAGCTTGCAGCCTATCTTGCTACACGACTTTCCGGAGACTCTGCGCAGAAGATTTCTGAAATTGCTGATAAGCCAACGTTTTTTGGGAAATTGCTCAATAGGTTTTTTTAGCGGTGGGATTGAGCAGCACTCCAATCCAGATACCAGTAGGGCATCGGCTAAGGGTGGAGCCTGTTTCCTCCTCGGTCGCGATCCTTATCTTTCCCATTGGGATTCGTTCCGTTGCCAGAGGGATTATTGCCACTGGGATCGCTCAGGGAGGTGTCGTTCGGGTTTTCGGTCCCCAGACCGATAGCGAAGCCAACTGAGTGTAAGACCTTCCCGGTTTCGGTGCCGACGAATGCGGAAGAGGAAATGCATACCACCGCGATGAGCGCACAAACCAGGCTCATTTCTACGACTGCATTTCCGCGTTGATCTTTCATTAACGGTCTTTTCATCAAAAGGTTTGAAAGCTTTCTGTCGTGTCTGGATTCCGAAACAAACTCTCGGCAGTCGATCCATAAGGATCCTCGAGCCGCTAGTAGTTAAGAAGACTTACATCTCTTCGCCCCCGTTTGTTCCGTTTGTTGGATTAATATTGACCCAGCCATCGCCCGGGTGCGACCTACCGGGGCTTTCATTTACTAGTCCAAGTGCGTAGCCAACTGACTGCAGGACTTTACCAGTTTCGGTTCCGACAAACGAAGAGGAGGAGACACAAACCACCGCGATGAGTGCACAAACCAGGCTCATTTCTACGACGGCATTTCCGACTTCGTTTCTGAAACCTCTTTCTCGCATTGAAAAATCCGACTGAGTGCGACCCGGAATCATAGCTCCGAAAAGCTTTCCAGGCGCTCAATTGTAATACAGTGGAACCAAAGCGAATCAGTTCCCTCACAAGACACCAAATAAAGAAACGGAATATCGGTGCTTTAGCTTTATGATCTGAGCCGCAAAAACGAGAATTACCCGAGACCTTTTCCACATGCCGTGCTCGAGCGCCCTGAGATTGTGGCTTAACGGTATAAGAATACTGGGGTTTCAGAGTATGGCTCATTCATCTGGTATCGCGTCGCCCAGGAAGCCCTTCATGGACTGTTTGAACTTACGGTTTTCCAGATAGGTATATATTCCGCTCGGAATTGCAAAGGCTGGGAAACCCAGAGTCACCACGCTGAAGTAGGGAAGGTAGACGTTTTGCAAGAAGCGTAGATATGAAAAATAGCACCAGGCGCAGAGCAAACATATAGAGAGTAAGAGGCGTTTAGTGATGAACGCCGTCATCGCCATCTCAGAATGAGAAAGCACTAGCGGTATGATGACAAGCAGGCCCATGATGCAGGTTGATAAAACTTTTTCAGCTCTTGGATTTATTCTTCGTATCCAATTCTGATCTATCGCGTTTAATGCCTGTGTGACGTGAATTTCAACGCCATGGAGCATCCCGCTTCTTTCTTTGTCGTCAAGACCGGGCCAGCCGACAAGGGGAGTATCAAATGTGTCCTTACTCTTGCGATACTTCAAGACGTGCCCCACGACCAGAGTCTTTCCTTCTACTCGGTCCCGGCTGACGTTTTTATCGATGAAATCAAAAAGCGGTATGCTTTGCAGGTTTCCTGAAGGACCATAATAGTTGATGAAGTCATAGGGTCCCGGGCTTTTTTCCAATTCAGTTTCCTCGAATGGCAGAAGGTATAGCGGCGGAACACTTTTCTCATAAGTCGATGAGAAGCGACGTACGACCTTTCGCTGTTGTAGTATGTTGAGATCAATTGGGAGATTGGCGCCGCCGACGTTTTTCGCAACCGAAGAAAAGAGTGGGTTGGGCCGAACGATGTATTGCTCCGATTCCCCGCGGGAGTTCTTGCGCGTTTCCACTACTCCGATAATCGACACCGGCATAGATGCAATAGCATCTCGTAGCTTCTGATCACTTTCCGGGTTCCTGTCTTCTTTGAAGAAAAGATCGAAGATAATTTGTTTCGCCCCCAACTCTCGAGCCCGGTCCACAAACTCAGCAAGAAGCTCTCTTGGCCAGATCTCATAGTGGGTAAGCCCAAGACGTTCAAATCCGGCGTCGTCCATGCTCACGAGGATGACATTATCGGGGGCTTCGACGGGGCCTCGCAGAGAAAACCAGATATTTAAGCCATAGGGCTCCACCGAGTCGTAGAGAATAGGCACGTACAAGAGAGCGAATAAAAAAGCGGAGACACACGCAACGATGACACGTCGGATAATGCTTGGAAGCAGCCGCTTCAGGGCGAGTCTAAGACGACGAGGAAGCACTGGAACTCCCGGCAAAAGGTTTATAATCACCGCGTTACATAGAGTCGCAACAGTAGTATCAATATGCGAAAAGCTCAACCATTTCCGCGGGTTTTGCCTTTCTCGCTCGTATCCTTGCCTCTTGAAAAGGGTTCGACCTCGACAGCATTCTTTTTTGTGGCGTCTGCAGGCCGCCCTGTTATTTACTCCAATGTGTTGCCTGTCATTGCTTAGGATGAAAATAGAGCCGGATCGTTCGGATGGATTTTGTACAGTGCGATAGATGTTCTGAGTATAACCTTGCTGATGCTGGTGTGTGCCACGCCTGCAACACCGTCCTTCCAGCTGATGCCTGGGCTGAACGCCGGGGTCTGCGCCGAACGCTTGAATACGGAAACTATGCCGATGATTTGATTGAGCATGTGTCCAAGGTGCTTACGCTCAAGAAAATCAGAAACCTTGGTCTTCTCTGCGCCCATTTGTTCCTCGCTGCTTCAACGACGTACCTGTATGCACAGCCCCTGCTTTTGCCCATGCCACTTGCAGTGGCATCGTTCTTTCTCTTGCCGGCCGGCTTGCTGGCCTGTGGAATGCAGGCAACCTCGGTTGCCTCATTTGTTGTTCCAAAGCGGGAGCTGCGTCTGATTCATAGTTTTGACTACCTGGTATTTGGCCTGGGGTTGATGATATCCGCGGTGTTTGGCTGGTATCTGGATCAGGGGTCCCAGGCAGTCGAGCCCTGGATGGATCAAGTGGTGCTCGCCTTTCCCTTTGTCCTACTACTCTTTTATAGGTTCTTCCTTAGACGTCCGAGCCTTATCGTCTCCCGAGAGGGAATCCAGATTGCAGGGCATGAGCACCTTATTCCCTACTCAGATGTTATCTTTGCCTATCCCGTTTCGGTAGGTGTCGTTACGTACCAATCAAACCCGAACAGCTGGGATGTTCGGATCAAATTCGAAGCGAACGCTCTCGGGCGGCTGACATCTGCCTCTGTGCGAGGAGATACGCTGATTATTCCGACTTTGAAATATGGATACCTCGCGAGCGTCGTGCTGGAAAAACTGAAAGAGTATAATTGTCCTCTACGGTCGACAATTACGGAGACGTGGACAGATCGATCGCGCAAATAGTTTGTTATCAGTTTCTGGGTGTTACCAGCCGGCCTCCTAGAGCGTAAAAAGTATATAGCCCACAGAAATATAGGGAATGAAGGCTATGGCAAGAAGCGTTCGGGCGAGTCTGCGCCTTCGAAAAAAGAGGGCGAGCAGACTTGCGGCAGAGAGCGCCAGCCCTGCGGTAAGACCCCAGAGCATGTAGACCGCGGGTTCATTTGAAAGAAACATCTGGCCAATATCATGCCGGGTCAGCTCCCCTTCAAAGGGCATCTCTACCGAGGGGAAAAGTTTACTTTCCTTTTGTGCATAGGCATCACCGGCACCTAAAAAAAGGAGCAGCAATAACAGGACTCTGACACTGGAATGGCGAAATATTTCAAACATAGAGAATTCTTAGTAATACCGAATGTCGAACAGTGATAAAAATACCCCGTTCGTATCGCTCTTGCCAATCAACTATGTTATGCAGGCAGTTCCACCGTGGAGGCAGCCACTGTTTTTTACGGTAACCCGACTCTTTCTTGCATATCCCAGGTAGACGACCGAACACAGTTTTGGGACACATTGTCCCCCTGTTTTTCCCTTGCACCTTTCTCTCTCACCCGTCTGGAGAAATACCATGAGCGTAATGAGTGCCTGTAAGGCGACGTGTGTCGCTGTTTCTGCGTGTTCCCTGTGCCTGCTGATGCCAGCGCAGGCGTATTCGCAGGCTGAAGTGAGCGCGCCGGCGAGTCATCAGTTTGCCGAGCTTTCCGTGGTGATACCACCGGCGGATACCATTCCTGCGCAGCTTCCCGAAGGAGATGCGGCGCTAACGAGAGATTTACTGAAGAGTTTCAATCTCTCGAACGAAATTGCGCGACGCGGACTGGAGGTCTTTCGTGCGGGCTACGGCCGAACCGTAAGGATCTCCGGAACGGCGTTCGAAATGAGCGTTTCAACCCTGCTCGATGACCTGGGTAATCTCGGTTACATCCAAATGCAATTGCTCGAACCAGAGTATGCGCGATTGTGGATTCATGTTCCGGCACAGGAGCGCGAGAACAAATCTGGTCTCACGGCGGATGAGCTGAAAAAGCGACTTGCTCTCGGTACTCCTGTTCTCGAGAGCCGGCTTGAGGGTCTTAGACAAACCGCACTTTTGTTGAACTCTCTGGAGCGCAAAAGAGGAGCTCTGGATGCCGACGCGCGGCGATTGACAGAATCTCTGATGGATATGCGCGCCGCACTGAGCCCACTACGGAAGCCGGAGCTGCTTGATGCGCAAGAGTATACGTTCAGTACCCGTGAACTGGCCGAGTTTGTCTATTGGTACGGGCGTTCTTGGATGTTTGTCTTTCAGCCGGGAGACGATGGGCTAAACGATACGGAAGCTATCGCCCGGAGAGTGGCGGCGCTTACGCCCCTTGTTCGTCAGCGGATTGCGGACCTTGTCGCGCCCTGATGTGCTGAGTATGCCTGAGTCCTCTGGGGTAAAGGAGCATTTGCAGACGGTTGTATTGTTCGGCCGTCTGCACCCCATTTAAAGGGGATTTCTGGATGCGGGGTAAGGCAGGCCATACACTTCAACCTTGTGCTCCGCTGCTCAGTGTCCCCGTTTCGAGTATGCCAGTTTGGAGTATGCCAGTTTCGAGAATACCCGTTTGGCGAATACCAGTTGAAAGAACCTCCTTCTAAAACCGGTAATCGCTTCGACAATGTGAGATAGTACGTTCAATGCAGACGACTGCTTCCGGCAATTGACTTCCACCAGGAGTCCATTGCCTGGAGAACAAAGCGAAAGCCATCGTCAAACTCCCTCTGTTCTTCCTCGTTCTGCTCACAGCTTTGTAGCGCTGTCCACAGCCTGCTTCGATGCTCTACTTCGAATCCATCCGTATGCATCCGGATGAATTGTCTTAGCGGCATACTCAACCAGCGATTGTTCTCCTCGGTACTATTGTTCGCCGCTGTTGCTGTCTTTCGCGCTTCTTCTATCATCCTGCCGATAACTTTCAGCTCGGCGATTGCGCTGGCTTCCAGAGCGAAGATCGTTCCGGCAACACGAGCGGTACTACCCTCCTCAACCTGCTGGCGTAGAGCATCAATGAAGGCCGAGGTTTCTCTGCTGTGCTCTACGGTTCTTAGGTCGAGACCAAGTTCCCGGGCTACGCCAGCGACAAGAATTTCAACGTGGGGAATCCCGCCGGTTTCGCTGCCCCGCTCTTCCGAGCAGTTGAGTGCGAGTTCCTCTGAAACCGCCGGCCAGCAGGTCGTCCTTTGAGAGGCGCGCTCAAGCATGGCGGCAATCTCAAAAGGCAGGGCACTGTACTGGCCGAGGGCGAGCAGGAAATCACAGCTCTGCGTAAACACCGGATTGCTGTCCGCGCTCAGGAATGCACATTCGGACAGGGCATGATCGTAGTTCATACGTTTTCCTTTCGAAAAAATGTAGTTTCAACTGATGTTCGCAAAACGAGCGTCTGCGAGTGTCAGTAGTCTTCTGCCCCTGTGCGAATGAGAAGGTATCTAGAGGTAAACAGGGTAGGGGCTTTGTTGATTGACGCATAGTTTTTGTCGCGAACATGCGTTTTTTCTACATTTTGTGGAATAATGGGACGATAGGATGTAGAGGTATTCCACAAATTGTAGAAAAAATGCTCTTTTCGAAACAATCAAGAATTGAAGAACTTTTGGTGATGGTCCTGGCCAGGAATCCCGGGGTGAGCGCGAAGGAGCTCCACCAATTGGTTGTCGACGAGTATCAGCAGATCAGTCTTCAGGCGGTGTACCAGGAGTTGAAAAAACTTGAGGCACAGGGTGTCCTCATGCGACATCGACGGCGCTACTCGCTGGGGCTGCACTGGGTGCTTGAGCTTACGTCTTTTGCTGATGCCCTGTACGATCGTTATACGGAGCCCGATGTTTTGGAGCAGTTACCCGCGGATGGGGAGCCGGCAAAAAAGTGGAAGTTTCATTCGCTTTCGGCCATCGTTCCTTTTTGGACCCACATGGTTCTCTCCATGGCTCAACAATCAAAGGAACGCATGTGCTATGAGTATATGGATCACATCTGGTTCCATCTCGTCAGTTCCACGGTGGAGTCAAAGTTCCTCGGTGCATTGAGCAATCTGGATCTCACCCATTATCTTGCGGTGGGTGCTGATACATTTCTCGACCGCCTTTATGAAAAAGAAGTGAACACCGGAGAACTTTCTCTCTACTTCGGCCGTCGTATCTTTCCGGCTGGCAAGGAACATTATCTGACCTGCATAGGATC
>JAUIMJ010000316.1 GCA_030433295.1 bacterium
TTTGGACAATTGTTTGAAGAGTGATTTGAGCAGGGCGTGTTCCCATAGGGGGTTTAGATATTGTGGCTGATTTTAGCCTGGGTCCCGAAAGACGTATCAAACGCCGTCGCGACTATCTAGAGTTGCAGAACAACGGCAAAAAGACCCGGGGTCGATATTTTCTGCTTTCCTGCGCTCCGAGTATCGCGCGACAGCATGACGGTGAAGAGTTTGTGCCTGCGCCCGAGAATCGAATCGGCATCACGGTGACCCGGAAGGTCAACAAGCGCGCGGTGCAGCGCAATCGTTTAAAGCGTCGGGTGAGGGAGATTTTTCGTCATTTACGTCCGCGCATGCAGGGCAGGAATGATGTCGTCGTCATTGCACTGAACGGAGCCACAGAACTGAGCAACGAGCAGATTTCGCGGGAAATCAAGTATCTGTTTTACAAGGCTAAGTTACTGCCCGAAAAGAAGAATCGGGATTCTTCGCGCGCGCGCCCGGCTGCGAAGCGCTGACATTGCTAAAAGGTGCGAAATGGTAGTATTTTGCCGTGCTTGTATGAGCATGATCCCGCTGAGTCCCCTGGAAATATACCCCGGAGACGCAAGACCCTGCAGACAGCTTCGAGGTTGGTTTTGAACGAAGGACAATCGGACAAACTCCCTCACGGGCTCTTGCACAGAGTCGGGCATATACCTCGTGCTGTGGTCATCTGTTTGCTGAGGCTCTGGAAACTGCTTGTCTCCCCGCTTCTGGGTGAGAACTGCCGTTTTTATCCGAGTTGTTCAGTGTATGCGATCGACGCCGTTGGGGAATATGGTCTGTTGAAGGGAAGCTACCTGGCGTTTCGCAGAATCCTGCGATGCAACGCACGATCGGCTGGTGGTGTGGATCCCGTGCCGAAACGACATCAGGGTCCTGCTTAGAGCAATAGCGTGCTCCAGAATTCGATTGTTTTGCAGGGGAAGCGTTGGAAGTTTCCTGACGTAGCCCCATTGATACTCTTTCGGAAAAGTGCACTCACTTTCCCAAATACTTGGTTTACACCTAAAGGACATACACGATGAGTTCCACGTTTCAGGATAAAGATGGCCACCGCAAAGCGCTCGCCCTGATCACCTGCCTCTTTCTCGGCGTGATCTATATGGAGACCGTATATAAGCCATACTTTTACCAGATACCAACCCGGGGAGCGACGCAGGAGGGGGAGCAGACCGCAGTAGCGGGAACCACTGCCGCTCAGCCTGCAAGCATCAGCAGCGTGGGAACCCCGGCTTCCGGAGGTCTGCAGGGGCCGGGTCCGGAGGCTACAACCTTTACTCGTGATTTGAATGCTATCCCCAGTGATCTGGAGCTTGAGCAGGAGGGTGAGGTTGTTATCGAGACAAATACCTACTCCGTGCGTCTTTCTCTTCTCGGAGGTCGCGTTCGGGATCTGCTTCTGAAGGAGTACCCCGTAGATGCGGAGCATCCTGACGAAAAACTCAATCTCATCACCCATAAAGACGGTGTGGAGTATCCCCTGGCCGTCTACAGCGGCACGGCGCATGACCGATGGACCAAGTACAAAGTAGTTTCCGGGGCGAAGCGAGAGCGTGATAAGTGGTCTCTAATTTCCGATCGCGAAGGCCGCAGTGTGCCACTTGTTCTTGAAGGGGTTCTTTCTGACGGGCGATCAGTTCGTAAAACACTGACGTTTCACGGCGAGGGCTATCAGATACCGACCAAAGTGGAGGTGCTCGACGGACATGGCGCAACGGCACCCGTTCGCCTTGAGTGGAGTGAATACGATCCCGCTGATGAGGCCTCACTCCTGGACCCCTACAATGTGAAGGGTTTTGTTTGGAATGACGGAGAGCGCACAGATCGTGAGAACTTTACGGATCTCGAGGGCAATAAACAGGAGCTGGGAGATGTTCGCTGGGTCAGCCTTGGGAACAAATATTTCATGGCTTCTGCTCTGGTTAAGGGAGAGGCTTCGGCTGCGAAGCTCGTAAAATCAGAAGGACCGCTTTTTAGCTGGCAGATTGGCGGTGACCCCCAGTCTATTGAGGCGACTCTGATTATCGGTCCGAAGAAATACGATTATCTCGAGAGTCTCGGACACGATCTGACCACCAACATCAATTTTGGTTATTTCGGCGTGGTTGCTGCCCCGCTCCTACGACTCCTGCATGGGCTGTACGGCCTGCTGGGGAACTACGGTCTGGCCATCGTGGTTATCACCATCATGGTGAAAATGGCCCTCTACCCCCTGAATGCGGCTTCTTTTAAGAGCATGAAAGCCATGCAGGACCTGCGTCCTGAAATGGAGCGCATCAAGGAGCAGGTTAAGGACAAGCAGCAGCAGCAAATGCAGTTGATGGCCATGTACAAAGAAAAAGGCGTGAATCCGCTAGGTGGCTGTCTCCCGGTAGTGCTGCAGATGCCGATCTTTATCGGTCTCTACTCGGCGCTGATGCTTGCTGTTGAATTGCGCGGTGCACCCTTTGCCTTCTGGATAAACGACCTCTCAGCCCCTGAGAAGCTTGAGGTATTTGGCATTCATCTGCCCCTGCTCGTGGTGCTTTTTGTCGTCGCCATGGCAGTGCAACAATGGACCACGCCTACGACCATGGAGCCTGCGCAGAAGAAGGTCATGATGATCATGCCTCTGTTTATGGGATTTCTCTTTGCGGGATTTCCGGCGGGACTCACGCTCTATATGCTGACAAATATGCTCATCTCAATAGGTCAGCAGAAGGGGATGTATCGGGCAGAGAAGGGAACTTCCGCCTTTAAGATTACCTCTATGGTATGCCTCGCTGTTTTTGCTGTTGCCTTTACTCTGGCCACTCTTGGCGGCTAGGTCAGGCGGTGCTGCGTAGTGGATACCCAGGACACCATAGCAGCGCCAATCACCGCCGCCGGTCCATCTGCTGTCGCTCTTATTCGCATCAGCGGTCCAGAAACCCGAAAGCTTACCGAACAGCTCATCGGGCGTAGCCAGCAGATTCTTGCTAATCCGCGGCTCAGCACTTACGCCCCGGTATATGCCGAGCCGCCGATCTCCGGGCAGGCTCGGGAGCCTCTGGATCACACCCTGGTTACTTATTTTGCTGCTCCAAAGAGTTTCACCGGTGAGGACGTAGTAGAGGTGGCGCTTCACGGTGGTTCCTACTTGCAGACCGCTTTCATGAAGGCCCTGCAGGAGCAGGGGGTTCGCCTTGCCCGGGCGGGAGAATTCAGTCAGCGGGCCTATCTTAACGGTCAGATGGACCTAAGCCAGGCCGAGGCGGTCGCGGATCTCATAGCGTCGGAAACGGCGGCACAGGCCAGAGTAGCGCGTATTCAGCTCGAGGGTCGTCTGTCAGATGCCATCGCGAAGCTCGGTGCTCCGCTGCGCGAGCTTCTTGCTGAGATCGAGGCCTACATCGATTTTCCCGAGGAAGACATAGAGCCGTTGGCTCTTGAGAAATGGTGTGCTTCGCTGGCCCCGATTCTGGCTGATATGGCGCGTTATCTGGCTTCGTATTCCTTTGGGCGTCTGTGTCGGGAGGGGGCTGAGGTAGCGCTCGTCGGGATTCCGAATGCGGGAAAATCCAGCCTGCTCAATTGTCTGCTCGGCGAGGAGAGAGCAATCGTTACCGAAGTTGCCGGAACGACGCGGGACAGCATTGGCGAGAAGATATCCCTGCAGGGTCTTTCGGTCCACCTCTGGGATACTGCCGGTATTGTTAATCGGCCCGGGGAGCTCAGTGAGCAGGAGCGCATAGAGCAGATAGGGGTTGAGCGCAGCCGTAAGCATCTGCGGGAGTCCGATGCGGTGATATTTTTGCTCGATGTTGAGCAGGATATGGAGCCGCAGGGAGCACTTCTGGCAGAGGCCAGAGAGAGCTGCGCAAAGCTCATTCTGGCGATGAGCAAATGCGATACCCTCGATGAGGACCGAATTAAGGTGGCTAAGAGCGAGCTTGCTGCGCTCTATCCCGAGGAAGTGCTCTGCATCTCTTCAAAGGCCGATGCGGGGACCGCAGAGCTTAGAGACAGGCTGTTTTCACTTTTAGCGGGGGATGAGCAGGCAATCGGCTCGGTGATGCTCTGCAATCAGCGGCATTATCACAGCTTGTCTGAGGCAAAAGAGGCGATTTTGGCGGCGATAGGCCTTCTTGAGGGCTCGGCGCCGCAGGCGGAGCTTGTGGCCTTTGAGATTCGCACCGCACTTACCGCTTTGAATGAAATAATCGGCGTAACTGACAACGAAGATATCCTCGATCTTATTTTCTCGAAGTTCTGTATCGGGAAGTAGTTCGCTCGGACAGCGCGCTTTCTCGCTGTCGCGGAACAGCTTCTCCGGCTCTCTGTCGGGCCTTCACTCTGGCCATGCCCCAGCGCACTATCGCGCAATAAAATGGGTCGAAATCCGGAATCCATATCCGTCGCGCGAGCACTCAAGCACAGTATGCTCAAGTGCTCGCGCAAACCTACAGCCTGTAGAAAATCAGACGACCCCCGATGCGACAGCCGCCTGAACGAAGGGACGGGCTGTTCGGTTTTCGGCGGCGGTCCGGCAAAGACCCGCAAAGAGCTTGATACGCGCTACCTGGGCTGCTGCCGTTGCTGCACGCTCTTCTTCGCCGACCCAGTCTGAGACCTTTCCGAGTTCCCCCGGATTGAGGAGAATCTCGATCAGCCCCGTCAGGTCCATGTGCGGGGCGGCTTCATGCTCAACGGGGTCTGTGATATCGAAGGCCAGCAGCAGGGCTGTTCGGCCGCTTCGGTGCTCCTGCGGCATCGCAAGGAACTCCTGCCAGACGCGCTTCATGCGCTCGAACATCTCCGCATCACCCTCG
>JAUIMJ010000317.1 GCA_030433295.1 bacterium
TCTGCTTTTTTTCGCTCTATGTAGATCCGCTCTTCTGGGCAGCCGAATTTCGCCAGACGTCTGACTTCGTTGTCCGTCACCACGTCCAGGTCAAAGTCATCTCCGCGTATCTGATTACGTCGACGTTCATTCTCAGTCGCGACTCGACGGAACCTCCGCTTCAGATCTTCCAGAACTCTTCGATTGTTTTGCCTTGCTTGTAATATCCACTGTGGGTTTACAGCAGTATCCCGCAACTCGCTCACCCATGCCCACTGTTGACGATACTCTCGCTTCCGATAGTCCCACTCAGGATAAGGAATGCCCGCATCGGATTGACATCCACGTGCATCCAAGGCAACGGAATCCAGGCCGACGTCCGCTGTGTAGAAGGCGTTGCTTCTATCAGGGGTACGCACGAGGTGACGTAAGTCAAGCGCACTGAGTGCTTCTTCCTGCTCTTTTAACTCGTCCGTTGAATCGTCTTTACGATTAACGCCTGTGTACTCCTCAAGCGTTTCAACTTTCTCAAAGGTGTGAATCGGCATTTCATGCTCCGGGCCCTTCTCCAGCGTCACCAACTCGACATCAACCTTTCCCTTTCCCTCAAGCTCCGTACGAGCTTCTTCTTTACAGGAGCTTTCGTCCAGTTCGTCTAAGGGAAGAAGGGGCGGGGCGTTTTCCCTAGTGCTCCGTTCGGGAATGGATCCAACAAATCTCCAGAGTCCTTCAGCTTCCTCAAACATCGCCTCGGCCGACTGAGCCCAACACATCAGCTCCGGCGGAACTCCGGGCAAATCGGTCAGAATGTTAGCGGTTTCCGACATACCAACAGGACCACGAACACCGCCGCCAAGACAAAGAGCGCCTACCATCGTTTTGAAAAGATACAGGAACTTGTTCTCATCGGGGGATCCAGCTACCGACAAACGCGGTGGAAGGCAAATCTGATCTTCGACAAGCAGCAACGCATCATCAGTGACAAAGATATCGACAGCCTGCCCGGAGAACATCCGGGCGAGCAGCGTAAGCTCGGCCCGACAATGCTCCAGATGGCAGGTTCGTTCTTCGCGTTCGCGGTTCTTCGGACTGACAAAGAGATATTCGAACGATCGCTTCAGGCCTACAAAGACGTTCTCTTCCCAGTCGAGATAATCGACAAGCCCCATTCGTATAGCTACATTATGAGTTCAATCGCATGAGAGATTGCGTTTATCGTGTCCGGCTCGTCGGATACTGACTGAGCCACAGCACTTCGACATGCAAGGCGTGGTGGGAGTCCGCTTGCTATCAGCTTAGCCGCCGAAACCAGCACGCGAGTTGATACCGGCTCTAACATCGAGAGTTCGGTCAGGTTGCGTATTTTCTCTCCGAGTTCCACCAACTTTTTCGCAGTAGCGCGTTCGACACCCGACTCTTCGATGAGGATTGTCGATTCCTTATCCTTATCCGGATAATCGAACAGACAACTCACAAATCGTTGCTGGGTAGAAACCTTCAACTCCTTTAGGCTCTTTCGGAACTGCGGGTTATAACTCGCAACAAGCATGAACTCCTCAGGAGCCGTTAGTGATTCTAGAATACGATCGAGAAAAAGAGTGCGGCGATGATCGGTAAGCGAATGTATCACGACAATCGCGTCAGAGCGCGCTTCTGCAATCTCGTCAAGATAAAGTATCGCGCCCTGTCTCACGGCATGAGTGACAGGTCCGTCATGCCACACGGTTTCTCCACCCTCTATCAGATGGCGACCCAGTAGATCCGTAGAAGAGGTGTCCTCATTGCAGCACACATTCACAAGAGGACGAGACAGGCGTTCTGCCATCGCCTCGACAAAGCGGGTCTTACCGCAACCGGTCGGGCCCTTCAGCATCAACGGAAGTTTTTGCTCGTAGCAATGGTTGAAAACCTCGATTTCGCTTCCCTGCGGAAGGTAATAAACACTCGACATTTAGCCTCGTCCTATTCTGGGGCTGCTTCCAACGCTTCATCCGTGGGCAAACCATGGGCAAAAAAATTGTAGATGAAAAATGCTATCCCCAGCGCAAAGAGAGTGGCGGCACACAACACTCCGATGAAATGCATCTGGATCTCCCTCTGAACCGCGAGAAAGTCCATCCCGGACCGACGCTCCAGAACTACCTGTGTCACCCCGGCAACCGCCATGGCGGCGGTCATTCCAACCATTCCAATGTTACTACTCCAGAAGGCAAAGGTTGCTGAATTCGTGTTCCAAAGCTTGCGACCGGTCATGAGAGGCATCGCGTAGGCGATTATTGCTAAAACCAGCATTGCATAGGCTCCCCAAAATGCGAGATGTCCATGCATAGCCGTGATGAGAGTGCCGTGGGTCCACATGTTTACCTGAGGGAGAGTGTGCGCGGCTCCGAGGAACCCGGCACCAACGAAAGACATCAGTGCGCAACCAACCGACCACTGGATAGCCATTTTGTTGGGGTGTTGCCTACCACTCTTGCGAAACATAACAATCGCATATATCGCCATACCCAGAAACGCCAGGGGCTCTAACATCGAAAAAATACCACCAATCATCAGCCAGTATTTTGGAGCTCCTATATAGTAGTAGTGATGCCCTGTACCCAGGATGCCGGACAGGAAAGTAAATCCCACAATCACGTATAACCACTTCTCGATCACCTCCCGGTCGATTCCCGTGAGCTTGATGAGAAGAAAACCCAAGATTCCGCCCATAATGAGTTCCCAGACACCTTCAACCCAGAGATGCACCACCCACCAGCGAAAGAACGAATCAGTTGTCTGGTTCTCGAAGTCAATCATTCCGGGCAGATACAACAATGCAGCGCAAAACAGCCCGAAATATAATACGAGGGACGTGGTGGTGTGTTGCCGACCGTTCCATATCGTCCAACCGATGTTGCCTAGAAACAAGAGCACATTTATCACTACGAGATAGTCCAGCTGGCGCGGGATTTCCAAGAACTTTCGACCCTCCCACCAGTTGAAATGAAAACCAACTATCGCGACGACGCCAACCACCAATAAGGAAATAAGTTGAACGTAGGCGAGCGGCACCGAGGCTAGTTCACGGTCACTCTCCTCCGGGATGATAAAATATGCCGCGCCCATAAAGCCCGTCAGCAACCAGACCACAAGCAGATTTGTATGAACCGCTCTTGCAGTATTGAATGGAATAAAATCATGTAGCCCATCCAAGCCAATCCTCGCAAAGCCCATGATGAATCCGTACACGATCTGAAGAGTGAGGAGCACCATGCACGCAGCAAAGAACCAATATGCCACTTTCTGTGATTTAAATTTCATATTCCCTAACCTTACAAATTGAGCAGGTAATCGACGATTTCATTAATCTTTTCATCGGAGAGCCCCAGGTCGGGCATCGTGGTGCCAGGCTTTACCTTTTGCGGGTTTTTGAGCCACGCGGCAAGTTCCTCTCTGGAGTAGCGTTCCTTGACGGTATCCAACTGCGGCCCTACATTTCCACCCACGCCCGCGACGGAGTGACAGGCGGAACAAACGGTCTTTACGATCTCTGGCTGAAGGGTATCGCTCGTCGCGACTTTGGTATTCGACTGGGTTTGAGCAAAATCTTTCGCTAGGGGGGGATCTGCAGGAAAACCGTTGAGATCGACTTTCCCGGCCCAGTCGAGGAAGGCGATCACCTGTTCTATTTCCTCTTCCGTAAAGTCATACTGGACCATCTTTCGCTCTCCCGGAAACATCTTCTGCGGATCTTTGAGAAAGATTCGGATCCAGGGTTTCCCGCGGCGTTCTACTACCTTGGTAAGCTCCGGTGCATAGTATGCACCTTCGCCGAAGAGCGTATGGCAACCCATACAGTTATTCTTTTCCCAGATTTTCTTCCCAGCTCGCACATGTACGTCGATCTTATCTGCATTGGTTTGTTCCGGTATCTTCTGCAGCGTGTCGTATGTGAGGGCGAGAAACACCGATGAGAACGCAAACGTCCCCCCTAGAAAAAATACCTTTGCCTGTCCTTTTGTGAGCAAAACAGTTATCTCCGATGAAATGACCCACTAATAAAAATCCCAGGGACTGCGGCAGCGCCCTCGCCTTAGGCTGGTAACACAAAAACTCAAAGGATAAAAGACTCTAGTATCTTTTGTTGCGCGCGGGACGCGTACATGACCTACCCGCCCCCCCTGAACCAAAAAACCTACTTAAAGAATCACAAACCAAACACAAACGCCGAGTCGCCCTCAGAAATGAGTATCAGTATCTTTTCTAAAACCACGCGAGTGAAGTGCCCCACTTCGCCCCTTCTCGGGCAAAGACGACAATTCCCTCTAAACCCCCAGGCAACAGAATCCTGATTTCGGACGACCACCCCTTTGATGGCGTTGATTTCGCCCCCAACGCCCGAGTTGTATCCAGATTTAAGCAGGAAGTAGTCCCCGTGAACCCATTAAGAAGTCTTGACCCGGAGAAGTTCTATCTCATTAGCGATCGTACGGTATACGAGGAGCTCTGGATGCTGCCTACCAGAGCGATTAAGGAAATCATCGGTGGAATTATCGCGAAATTTCAGGAAATCCACAGGATAGATATATTTGCACTATCAATACTCTCGAACCACTATCACCTGTTGGTTCGTGCTCCCTACGGAAACCTCTCTGAGTTTGAGCAGGATGTAAACAGAGAAATAGCAAAGAGAGTAAACCGCCATACAGGGCGTCGAGGCTCCCTCTGGGCCAGGCGCTTTAGCGCACAACCAGCACCTGAAGAGGTAGACGTCTTAGATGCTCTTCTCTACGTGGTAACTAACCCTGTGCATCACGGACTGGTAAACCACCCGAGGCTCTGGCCAGGC
>JAUIMJ010000318.1 GCA_030433295.1 bacterium
GATTACCCTCGCTTGCGCAGAGACTGATCTACATTCCGGAGCGCGTTCCGCGATTTCCGCGAATAAAGATCCACGAACTGTTTACTGCGTACCTCAGGGAAGAACTCGAGGGAAAGGAGGTGAGAGAGTATCTTCGGATATTCGGACTGCTCGACGAGTTGTATGACGAGAGTCGGCCCGAGTGGACCGGAGAAAATCTGCTGATAAACTTCAGGGATCAGTATCTGGATGACGTGCAGCAGAGACTTCTGTTCTACGCACTCCAGTATGCTGCTCTCGAACGAAGAAACGGTGATTCTTCTTTTCGACCATTGTTAATTGCAGTGGACGGGATCTCTCGTTTGCCTTCTCTGGTATTGAGAGAACGTTGCTTTGAGGCCTTCAAATCCATCGCTGACAGCTACTGCGCAAGCCTTGCGGTGAGCACAGTTGACTTTCGCGAGCTTGATGAGGAGGACTTCGTTCTCAGTATTCTCGAGAAAGAAGACTATCCGCCGAAGAGCACCCTGGTGGATAGAAACGGAAATCTCGTGACCGGAGGGAAGCACAAAAATCGCTGGCACCACAGCGACAAGTTCAAGCAGAAACGCTATCGTGATTATCTGCGAGCCCTTGCTGATAGTCGCTAAGCTTAACCCCGATGCCCAGGGAGTATCGATTAGTTTGATGAGAGGTTTTCACCCTGCGCAGAGTCCTACTCGACGCAAAATGAACAACCTCTCATCTTACTTTCTCACCGCTCATGGAGCGAAACGACTGTGAAGCACCACGCTTTATCCTCTG
This sequence comes from bacterium, assembly GCA_030433295.1. Lineage (GTDB taxonomy): Bacteria > Bdellovibrionota_C > UBA2361 > SZUA-149 > SZUA-149 > JAUIMJ01. The sequence goes on from JAUIMJ010000318.1 coordinate 784, forward strand.
AAGAGGACGCAGGTGGTGCCTCCTCTTCGCAAAAAAACAAGAGGAACCAGAGTGCTACTCTGATTCCCAAACCGCGGTTCCCCAGCGTTTCTCAGCGCTATTCCGTTCCAACTTTTCCTCCAATCTGGCATCAAGCAAGGGCATGATATCGATTCCGCTGGCTTCGATCCTGTCGATAGGGACAATGAAATCCTCCAGAGTCTGATCCTCTCCTGCACCCTCCGCGGGAAACAGAAAGGCCAAACTCTGTGCCTGCTCCGGATCGAATTTCTGATTTAGCGGATCGCGAATCAGAACCTTGAAGAAGTGTCTGGGAACAGCGACACCATCGGCTAAGATCGGAAGATCGGGCTCAAACAAGGGGCCGCAAACTACCCAGACCTCGGTTTTTGAGTTCGCCCATCGCCGTTTGTTTCTTGCGACGTGATTCTCGCTGGTGGCCCAGATTCCCTGGTTCAGTCGAGGTTCCATCGGGCAGGCGTTTGCCATCGAGAAGGACTCGATCATTGCAATCGTTCCGTAGCGGGTCATCATTCCATATGCTGGTGCCATATGACCACGCTGCTTCCCGCTTCCCACATAGGAGTCCTCATCCAGTGGTATATCCGCCAATCGCGGGTCTGCACTCCACTCGCCGCTTCGTTCGTACTCGAGTTTTTCCTCTCCGAGTCGATAACAGGTCCACATTGGAATCTGAAGCTTCTTCGAGAAGCCACAGACGTATCCAACATTTTTCAAGACGACGATGTCGAGTTGTTCCTCAGAGACTGCGGGGAAACGGGGAAAACCCATAATCGCGTAGCGACGGTAGGACGCTTGATCCTGCCCGGGGTCACTGAGAAGATTCTGCTGCGAATCCCTGAGACCCGCTTCGGAAGATACTCTCGCAGGGGTAGTATCTGTTTGTTTCGCGCTGCAACCCAGGACAAGGCTGCACAGCAAAAGAATCGAAAGAATCTTTGCCATCGTTCTACTCCTTTAGAATATCGCCGATCGAGAAAATGATTGGCAGAAGAAATGCCCGAGGGCCTAAAAAACCAATACAAAGCACGGTGCTTTGCTAAACGCTGTTCAACAAAGCACGGGTGATAGCTACTACCGGCAGTAAGGAGAAAAAACGGGAGAGAACAAAAGATCCTTTCGAGCAGGCTACGATACGCTCGGGCAAAGAGAAACCCCGCTGCCCGGCAAATGAAGAAACACCCTTCGTCACAGTCTCGTAAGGCCCTCGGAGGAGCGAACCGGGTTCCCTGGGCCCTGCGAAAAGCCACGTCCTCGCCAAAATACTGGCCGAATATTAACCAAATACAGAAGGCTCTTCTGTTGTAAGAGCGGCTAAGCAGAAGCTAACAGACGCCTAAATAAGACAACAATTTCAACTGCTTAGAAGGCACCTCAAGCAGGACCTGATAATCGTTCAAGCCTAATACCTGCCCTCACTCAGATCTGCGCTTCTACGTGATGCGAGTCCAGTCCCAATGATAAAGGTAGGGGCAGCTGACGTCGATATACTAGACTGTTTGAGGGGTCTCCGGGATTTCCGGTGCTTGTGCAATTTAAACACAGGAAAAAATGCCAATTCTCGTCGCGCTTCAAAGCGCGTTTTCATTGTGGATGCTTGCTGATGCCTATCAGCGCCGCGCCGGAACTATCTGGTATTTCATCGTGCTCATTCCCTTTGGCGAGTGGGTCTACTTCTTTAAGATTAAAATCCATGACCCTGAAATTCAGCGGCTTACGAAAAACCTAATCAAGAAGAAGGTCAGTCTTAAGCAGGTGGAGTACAATGCCGAGGCCACCCCGAGTACTCACAACAAACTCCTCTACGCCCAGGCGCTGCACGACCACCAGAAGTTCGAAGAGGCCATCGAAGTCTTTACTGAGCTGCTCAGTAAGAATGCCGAGGATAAAAAATCCCTGTATGGACTTGGTCTCTGCCTGCTCAAACTCGAGCGATACGAAGAGGCGACGCAACAGCTTGAAAAGCTTATTGAGCTTGATTTCACCTACGATCAGCATGCTGCCGCCGCTGACCTCGCCCGATGCTACTGGCAGGCCGGAGAGAAAGAAAAAGCAATAGCCCTGCTGGAACGGGTGCTGCAAAAAAGTCAGCGCATTGCCTTCAAGAGCGAGCTTGCCACCTATCTGCGGGAGACCTCTGAGACCGAACGCGCTGCCACTGTGGTTAGCGAGGCCATTATGGACTATCAGAACAGCCCGGCCTACATTCGAAGAAGCGATCGCGCTTGGTATTACATGCTGAAAAAGCAGGCGAAGCAGCTTAGAAAGCAGTGAGGCATATCCTCCTAGCCCCCCTGCGCAGATACTCAGGTAACTCATAGCTTCCGTCGCCACTTTTGTGAGCAAGTATGCTACCTTGTCACGTGCAAGAGTGGAGGATATACGTCTTGGAGAATAAGCAGACAACAGAAACACAAAAGGTATGGCGATCGCGTGAAACCCTGATTGCGATGTTCACGATCCTCATGCTCGCCGTACATTTGCTGCTCCGCTTCGGAACGCAAAGCCCACAGTATCTACTCGACGCGCCCCTGCTGCTGACGCTTGCCTTTGGCGGGGTTCCCCTGGTCTGGGATCTGCTCAAGAAAATAGCGCAGCGCGAGTTTGGCTCGGACCTGCTAGCCGGAATTTCTATTGTCGTCTCCTTTATCCTCGATGAATACCTCGCCGGTTCCCTGGTCGTTCTCATGCTTTCCGGTGGGGAAGCGCTTGAGGCCTACGCCGTGCGCAGCGCTTCCTCTGTATTACTTGCCCTCAGCAAGCGCATGCCCTCTGTCGCGCACAAGAAGAGTGGAGCTGATGTTTCTGATATCGAGCTGGACGATATCAAGGTCGGAGACAGCCTTGCCGTATTCCCTCATGAGACCTGCCCCGTGGATGGAGTCGTCGTAGACGGCCGAGGCATCATGGATGAGTCCTATCTCACGGGAGAGCCCTACATGGTGTCCAAGACGCCGGGTTCTACCGTGCTCTCCGGCGCAATCAACGGTGAAAGCGCGCTGGTTATCGAAGCAACCAAGCTTGCAACCGACTCCCGCTACGCAAAGATCATGGAAGTCATGGCCCGCTCGGAGCAGGAGAAACCCCGCATGCGGCGGCTGGCAGACTCCCTTGGTGCCTGGTACACCCCCCTTGCGGTCCTCATCGGCATCATTGCCTGGGCCTCCACAGGAGACCCCCTGCGTTTTCTCGCCGTAATGGTTGTAGCAACGCCCTGCCCCCTCCTGATTGCCATACCCGTTGCCATCATTGGCTCTATTTCCCTTGCCGCGCGCAGGGCAATCATCGTGCGCGATCCGGCAGCACTGGAAATGGGCGACACCTGCAAGACCTTTATCTTTGATAAGACCGGTACACTCACCTACGGCGAACCCAAGCTGGTTGAGCAAATAGTCGCTGTAGATCGAGAGGCAGATGAGATTCTTGCACTCGTCGGAAGCCTCGAGCGCTTCTCAAAGCACCCGCTTGCCCACGCCATCGTAAAAGCAGCCCAGGAGAAGGATTTACAGCGTCACGATGTCAGCGAGATAAGTGAGCCCCCCGGTCAGGGGTTACGCGGCACTGTTGAGGGACACAACGTAGAGATCACGCATCGCAAAAAACTACTGGAGCAAAAATCAGATCTCGTAGATAAACTTCCGCCACCGGCCAGTGGTTTGGAGTGTGTCGTGCTCATCGACGGAAACTATGCGGCCTGTTACCGCTTCCGGGATACACCGCGGCAGGACGGTGGCTCATTTATTGGGCACCTGCTGCCGAAACACAATGCACAGCGGACCATGCTTGTCTCCGGAGACAGAGAGTCCGAAGTCCGCTATCTGGCGGAGCAGGTCGGCATAGAGGAAGTGTACTTCAGTCAGACCCCGGAACAGAAACTGGAAATCGTTCGAGCGGAGAACGAAAAAGCGCACACCATGTTTGTGGGCGATGGGATCAACGATGCCCCGGCTCTGATGGCGGCAAGCATCGGGGTTGCCTTCGGGCAGAACAGTGATGTTACCACC
>JAUIMJ010000319.1 GCA_030433295.1 bacterium
TCAGTGTTTGATGGAGTGACTGAGGAGTTGCAAAAATGGCGTTGGATTCCGGAATTTCGAATGATCTCCCATTTTCACGATCAGCCAGGCTACGTAGATGCTCTTGCCAAAAGCATCCGGGAAATCTGGGACCGGGATGGTGAGCCGGATAAACTGGTAATGTCATTCCATGGCATCCCGCAGCGCTATTATGAGAACGGAGATCCCTACCCCTGCATGTGCCAGCGAACGGGAAGAGAACTGCGTGAGGCTCTTGGGCTTGATTCGGAGCGAGCGATAATAGCGTTCCAGTCGCTGTTTGGTCGAGAAGAGTGGGTTAAGCCATACACAGAGGAAACGATCGAGGAGCTGGCGCAGGCGGGTGTTGAGCGAGTCGATGTGGTCTGTCCGGGATTCACGGCTGACTGCCTGGAAACGGTTGACGAAATTGATCGTGAAGTTCGCGAAGTTTTCGAGGAGCATGGCGGAAAACATTTTCGATATCTCCTCTGTCTGAATTCGCGCGATGACTTTATCGAAGTATTGGCAGATGTGTGTGAGAAGAATCTCCTGGGATGGGTTGAGCGTAGCTACTCCGAGAAAGAGTTGGCGGACAATGCGCAGGCCTGTCAGGCTCGCTATCAAAAGCTCAAGACGGCAAATGCCTAGGGCCTTCGGCCATTGATTGTGTCTGCTAAATACAGTAGCCTCTCCGGGAAACAACAGCACAAATTGTTAGTTACATTGTAAGGTAAATTTTTAAGGTAAAGGGATAACGTGCGATGGGTGATCCATACTTTCAAACCTTGTTTTCTGAGCGTATCGGTGGAGCGCAGTACGGTAAAGGAACCGAGATATACAAGTTTGAGAAGATAAAGCGTGCAAAGCGCAAAGCGCTTGAAGATTACCCCGATCGCTCACTTCTGGACTTCGGTATTGGTGAGAACGATGAGATGGCGGATGTGGAGGTTCGTCAGCAGCTCAAACTGGAGGTCGACAAGCCGGAGAACCGAGGCTACGCGGACAACGGGATTGAAGAGTTTAAAGTCGCTGCAGCCAGTTGGATGAAGCGGCATCTGAACGTCGATCTTGATGCAAAAACGGAGGTGAATCACTGCATCGGGTCAAAGCCGGCTCTGGCGATGATGCCTGCGGTTTTCATCAATCCTGGTGATGTTACCCTCATGACTACACCGGGGTATCCGGTCGCCGGAACGCATACTGCGTATTACGGCGGTGAGGTCCATAACTTGCCTTTGACGGCTGCTAATAACTTTCTGCCCGACCTTGATGCTATTCCAGGCGATGTATGTGCGCGGGCGAAGCTGCTTGTTTTGAATTATCCTAACAGTCCCACAGGCGCACTGGCGGATGCTGAGTTCTTCAAGCGGGCCGTTGATTTTGCGCATAAGAACAATTTGGTCGTCATTAATGACGCTGCGCATATGGTTCTCACCTTTGATGGCGAACCGCTTAGCTTCCTGTCGATCGATGGGGCAAAAGATGTTGGTGTCGAAATCCACTCTCTGAGTAAGGGTTTTGATATGATCGGCTGGAGGATCGGCTTTGTCGCAGGTAATCAGCTCATCGTTCAGGCCTTTTCTGATGTGAAGGACAATACTGATAGCGGGCAGTTTATCGCGATTCAGAAAGCTGCGGTAGCAGCGCTTGAAAATGATTCAATACCGGCTCGCATACGCCAGAAGTATCATCGTCGCCTAAAGAAGCTTGTTGCCGTGCTTAAGGAGGCAGGTTTCGAGGCCGAGGTCCCTGGCGGAACCTATTTTCTCTACACGGCCGCTCCCAAATCCGCCGGTAGCGGAGAGAGCTTTTCTTGCGCTGAGGATGCCTCCCAGTTTCTCATTAAAGAAGCCTCTATTTGTACGGTTCCCTGGGATAATGCCGGTGCTTTTCTGCGTTTTTCAGTCACCTATCAGGCTGAATCGGAGGCAGAGGAAGACGCCCTCATGGCCGAGCTCAGCAGCCGGCTGGCCGCACAATCGTTCTCATTCTAGGGTTTTTCTTGTTTGCAGGGCGTTTAACAGGCTATCTATCTAAAAAAACAGCGAAATTGCGGAAACTTTCGGCAAACTTTCGCCATAATATTAGATAGAGGTCTGTCCAGGCTGAAACGCCAGCTTGTTCGGGCAAAGTATTCCTGCTTCGAAGGGCTAGGTGCACATTGGCTATCAAGGTTAGACGGGGGAAACTCTATCCCCCAATTGACATTAACGAAGGCTTTGCGCTCGGGTTGGATGAACTCGAGTGGGAGAAAGTCGTAGATCGCCTTGGGCGTCCCCCTAATCACTTTGAGTGTTCCATTTTTGCGGCACTCTGGTCTGAACAAGTTTCCAACAAGAGTTCTGCCTCCCTGCTCGAAACGATTGAGCGGGAAATGAGCGAGGTGCTCAGTGTTCCTGGTTCTCAAATCGGCATGGTTGAAGTTGCTCCCAATTGTCTGGTGGCATTGCGAGTCGCCAGCAATAATCAGCAGGCGTTCATCGATCCATACTACGGTTCTCAGACCGCGATGGACGGCGCAATCGAGGAACTCTCGTCAGTAGGAGCTCGTCCCCTTGCCCTGTTTAATATGTTTCGCTTCGGTGCCTTTGAACTGATCAAGAATCAGCGGCTCTTTCAGGGGGTGGTCGATGGCGTCGGTGCCTTTGGTACTAAGTATGGTGCGCCGATTCTCGGAGGCGACCTGTATTTCCATCGCCGGTACAACGGTGGCGTCATGGTGAATAGTGGTGTCGTCGGTGTTGCGAGAAATAAAAACGCACTTGAGGTCGCAGAGGTCCCCTTTCGCAGTCCAATTCTCTATGTCGGAGCGCGCAGTGGTAAAGACGGATTGCAGTATCACGAAGACAGCGAAGACGAGGTTTTAGAGAGCCAGAAGAAAGAGAAAACGCATATCAAGGTAAGCGATCCTCTTCTTGCGAACAGGTTAATTAGTGCCTGTGCTGAAGCCATTGAAAAAGGCGTGCTGCGAGAAGTGATCGCCGTCGGGCATGGTGGTCTTGCGGTATCCTGCTTTGATCTCTCGAAAAGAATCAATCGCCCGATTCTCATGGATATCGACCGTATACCGCTGCGGGGGAACCCGGATTCATACGCGCCATTAGATATTATACTCGGGGAATCCAGCGAGCGCCTGCTCATGGTGACTAACCGCGATACCCACAGGCAACTCAATGCCATTCTTTACAAATGGGATCTTGAGAGTGTGAAAGTCGGTGAGGTGAATGATGCGGATGGTATTGAGTTTTATTGGAACCATTATCTCGTGGCTGATATCCCCTTCCAGTTCGCACTAGAAGGCTCTGAAAAGAAAGAGTTCGACGTGGTGCAATTCCCTCCGATGCTCAAGCGGAGTGGTTCCCTGGATGATGACGCTGACAAACAGCGTAAGCGTAAGCGAAAGGTCGTGGACGAATGGACGCTGATTCGTGAGGTCGCCCTGAGTAAAGAGGAGGATTCCGAGGAGCGCGAGATTGAGTGTCCGTCGAATCTCGAGGACATTTGGCTGGATCTTCTGGCAAATCCGAATTTGTGTTCCCGGGCGCCGATGTACCAGATGTTTGATCAGGTGGTCGGCGCATCCACGGTGCAGAAACCCGGCGGAGATGCTGCTGTACTTCGTCTTAGGGATCTGGACTCCTCGATTTTCGGAGCGGGAACTGAGCAGTCGATACGGGAGTCCGCTGAGAATGCAGCGGGAAATGGTGCCTCGGGCCAGCTGGATCTTAAAGGTCTTGCGGTTACCCTGGATTCGAATTCGCTCTACGTGAGCATGGAGCCGTATCTCGGGACCGTACAGACGGTCGCAGAGGCAATGCGCAATCTGGCAGCCACGGGAGCGCGTCCCTGTGGACTGGCGTATTGTATGAATTTTGGCCATCCGGATAATTACCGGGATGTATGTGATCTCGCCGAGTCAATACGAGGCCTCGGGGACTCCAGTCGGATTTGGGATATCCCAATCCTGTCGAGACAGATTGCTCTGGGGAACGGAACCGAAGGTAATCGCACGCTCCCTACTCCCAGTGTTTTGATGGCTGGTATCATTAACGATTTACATCGTTCCTGTAGCATTGGATTTAAGAAAAAGGGTGATGTGATTCTCTTGCTCGGTCTGACTGAAAACGAGATCAGCTGCACGGAGTATTCTGAGTATGCGCATCGATATGTGAACAAGCTGGTCCCGGATATCAAATTTGATGAGGAGAAAAAGATTTGTGATCTGGTTGTCTCCCTGATTGAGGAGGGCTTAGCGGCCTCGGCGCACGACCTTTCGGGTGGCGGTCTGGCGATTGCCCTAACCGAGTCGTGCATGATGCGTGGCCGACCAATTGGAGCGACCTTTACGATTGATGATCAGGTGTTTGAGTCGCCAAACGGACCAATCCCGCTGAGAAGAGATGCTGCGCTGTTTAGTGAAACCTCAGGCCGTTTTCTTGTGAGCTGTAGTCCCGAAGACGAGGACCTGGTGAGAGAGAAAGCTGCAGCCAAATGTTGAGCTGCACCTCTCGACAACCTACAAGTTGTGGATACGTCGATTGGACAGCCTCTTAGGGAAAGGCGGAAGAGAAACCGTCGGCTTCTAACACGTTTTTCTCAGGTGTTAGCTTCTTTCTTGGAATTAGATGCATAGTGGGCTACCGCATGCTCCGCTAAAATCGACCGGTGAATTCGACGGTGAAACGTTACGTTTATCTTTGTGGGGCATTGGCCATATCCATATTCGGTGTGAACTACCTGTATTCGAGTGCGAATGATTCCATTAAGTGGAAGCGGAAACTTTTGTCAACCCGGA
>JAUIMJ010000320.1 GCA_030433295.1 bacterium
ACCATAAAACTCTCTATGCTTTGCCATGTCCAACTCGGCAAGATGGGCGATCGCGAGGTTGTAATACACCTCGAAGGATTCATTACCCGAGGCCACACTCTTTTCAAACAACTCTCGGGCCTGGGTATAGTCGCCAGCGAGATACTTTATCGCTCCCCGATTTACATCTAGCGCCTGCCGCAATCCTGCCTGGTCCTGCCCACGACCTTCAATGAGCTGATAGATTCCCTCGGCTTCTTTGTACATCCCTTTGGTTTGATATATCTCGCCGAGAACAAAGAGTAAGACTTTGTCGTCCGGTGTGCGTTGTAGCTGACGAGAAATAAATGCCTCACCCTCCGGTGAAAAACTGAAGTTGTTGATATCCTCAACAACTCTATTCGCCTCGAGGCTGACATTGTAGCCAATGGTAGAAAGTATCGGCAGGCTGAGTCCCCAGGCAATCGTCAGACAACCCGCTACGGCAGCGAGCCACTGACAGGTCCGCTTACTGTATGACAGCATAAGTGCCCAAACTGCGATGGCACAGAGAACCCCGAACATAAGGGGAAGAATGAGCACCACCAACATTCCAATCGGCGCAAGTATTCCCGCAGACTTTCTCGGGAAGAGGCCGACAAGGGCTGAGTGCAATTCGCCGCCATTGCGAAGTACCTGGACAATCAAAACGGTGAAAAGAGCGACCGTAAAACCAATCAGTGCAGTGAGTAGCAGATTGACCATCAGCGTGTAGAGCAATACCGGCTGACTGAAAAGCAGCTTCGCCGCTTCAAAAAGTCGCTCACTTGCTTTTGCATACCCTACAACATCATAAAATGAGGCGGCGATAAGCTGCACCCGGGCGTCTTTTGGGGAGAGCGCTGTTGCATGATTCACGTAGAATTGCAGCTCCTCGGTTTCACCTTTCTCTTTTGCGGTTTTGGCGGCGTTCAGCAACTCGAAGGAAAAGTCAGGAAAATTGCGATACCCGTATTCCTTTGCCTTTTGACGCAGGTCCTTGAAGCCGGCTCCGGCCACTGCAAAGTCGCCTGACTGCGCGGCATTCACCGAGCGATAGAACAATTCTGTGAGACCTCTGGTCTTGGCTTCACGAATATCTCGCGCCGCCTGCTGAAACTCTTCGGGACCAAACCAAATCGGCTGTGTCAGAGAGAGTGCTGAGTCCTGCGCCAGAACCGGGGTCGGGAGGAAGATGAGCATCAGTGCAAAAGCACCGATGAAGCAGGCGAATGTACGAATGTCTCGATATAACTGCATAAGCTGATATTTGACGGTTTTTACCTGTTTAAGGCGTTTACCGTCTGTATATCGACAGAAAAGCGGATTGACCCAATAGTTTTGTCTAGAAGGAAATACGGCTTTAGTTTCAGGACCTTAGACTGCGCTTTAGGGAAAATCAGCAGTTCTGGCCGCCGGGCCATCTCTGCCCCGGGGGCGTTTGCTACGCGTAATCGAGAAAAGACCTGGGGAATTGCAGGCACAAAAAAAGGGCAGGAGAAGACAAACTGAGTCTTCTCTCATGCCCTTGATAAGACTGATCTCTTGAACAGTGTTGCGGAGAGGAGGAGCAACCTCTTCACCACATCTTGAACAGAAAGTCCTAGAGAACTGCGTCTTTAAGCGCTTTGCTTGGAGTCAAACGAACGCGCTTTTTCGCCTTAATTTTAATGACTTCGCCGGTTGCAGGGTTACGACCCATTCTCGCCTTGGAGTGACGAACCTGGATTTTGCCGAGTCCGGGAAGAGGAACTTTGTATCCCTTCTTAAGAGCCGCTTGAATCATACCGGCGAAGTTTTCGTACACTTCACGAGCCTGCTTCTTGCTCTCCAAATCGCAGCATTCCTGAATCTGCTGAAGAAGCTCAGACTGGGTGTACTGAACACCATTCTTGGGCTTCGCTACTTTAGCTAGTTTCTTCTTCGCGGGGGCGGTTTTACTTTTCTTTACTGCCACGTGCTTCTTCTCCTTTAGGGTAATCCGATAGACCGAAAGTGCTGTAACAGGCAAAAGCCGCACTTCCTTTTCACAAGGCAAGCCTAGTCCAGATGCAACGCAAAAGTCCAGCAAGAAAAGGCGATTTGCCCATAAAATAGCGTCCGGAGAGGGGGAATATACCCCTAACGATTCAAAGTACGGCGTCAGCCGTTCCTCAAATAGGGGGATATTGTCACGCCGGTGGCGTGACCAAAAGACAGATATACTGAGCGCGGGGCGGGGAGGCAAATGCAGGCTTGTACGCTATTGTTAGGTGCAGTTTGAAGTCTGTATAAAGCGATAAGATGTACCTCGTGCACGATTACGCCGGATACTACAAGGGTGAGAAGATACGAGAGTTTCTCAAAGGGTCACGAATAGAGATCCTGTTTCTTCCCCCGTATTGTCCAAATCTCAACTTGATTGAACGATTGTGGAAGTTCTTCAAGAAGAAAGTCTTGTCTGACAAATACTACGCGAAGTTCGAGCAGTTTCCTGAGGCGTGTCTGAGCTTCTTTACCAGGAGGAGCGTAAGGCGTTATCGAAGAGAGTTGGAATCGTTGCTGACCGAGAACTTTGACATCGTCGGCGCATAACTGCGCCGGCTGTGATATCGGTGTTAGGGGTATACTTGTTGTTTGGTTCTGCCTCCGGCAGAACAATATACTTCGCGACGAACGCTCTTGAGAAAAACCGAAGTTTATGGTGCGCTCAGTATATGCCCCTCTCGCGTCGACGAAACGGGAAGCAACGCCTCTGTTAGGACCGAGAAATCACCAGAAACGGCGGACAAAATATACGCGTGACTAGCTCGAAGATTGTATGAAGGCTTCGTGCAGAACGCGAACCGCAAGCTCTGAATACTTGGCCTGAATCGCCACGCTGATTTTAATCTCCGAAGTGGTAATCATCTCGACATTGATTCCCTCGCTTCCGAGCACCTCAAACATACGCGAAGCTACTCCCGCGTGAGTGCGCATTCCCTCACCCACCACAGATAGCTTTGCAATGTCAGTATCTACCTCTACGGAGGCTTCCGGCAATTCCAGGAGCAGGTTCTTCAGTGCCCCCTCGGCCGCACTGGTATCTTCCTGGGGAACTGTGAAACTAATCGCCGCATTTCCCCCGGCACCCTGGCTCTGAACAATCATGTCTACAACGACTTCCGCATCGCCAAGTGCCTTAAACAGCTTGGCGGCGATACCCGGTTTGTCCGGCAGATTACGCAAGGTAAATTTGGCTTCGTCGACACGACAGGTAATTCCCGACACTACTGCGTCTTCCATACCCTCATACTCCTCTAGAATTTCTGTTCCTTCATCATCAGAAAAGCTCGAGGCCACCCAGAGCGGCACACGATGCTTGTGCGCAAAGCTCACGCTGCGCGCCTGCAATACTTTTGCCCCACTACTGGCCAGCTCCAGCATTTCCTCATACGTCAGTTTCTTAAGCTTCTTTGCCCCGCGGCAAATCGAGGGCAGAGCCGTATACACCCCATCGATATCAGTGAGAATGAAACACGGGCAGGAACCGAGACTGGCTGCAAGCGCAACCGCAGTTGTGTCAGAACCGCCACGTCCAAGAGTAGTGAAAGAACCATCCTCTCCTACTCCCTGGAATCCGGCCACAACCGGAACAATACCCTCATCCAAAAGGGCATTAAGCTTTTCCACATCAATATCTGAAATGAGATTTAAGCCGTAGATTTCGTGCGTACGAATGGGAACCTGATTCGCGAGCAACGACTGCGCCGGCTGCCCTTTACTCTCGAGCGCCATGGCAGTGAGAGCAATACTTGCGTGCTCACCAGCCGTTACGAGCTGATGATACTCACGCGATTTATTTCCGCAGCCACCGGCCTGCTTTCCCAGTTCGATAAGACGGTCAGTCTCCCCGCTCATTGCAGAGACAACAACGACGACGCGATCACCGGTCGAGCGTATGTGTTCGCTCACCCGGTTCGCCACGGCATTGATCCGCTCGGTCGTGCCGACGGATGTTCCGCCGAATTTCATTACTACGGTTTGTGGCATAAGCTTTTCTCTCGCACTCAAAACAGCACGCGCATCAGACGACCACACCCCGAATGAGGCGCGTTCCCGGCGAAAGCGACTCCGCCAATTTGTCTGAAAATCGCAGACGAAACCCTAGCACAAGTAGCAACAAAAACGAAGCACCGGGTGGCAGCGACAGCACTCGCGCACTGCGCAAAAGTTCTTTCGTACAAAGATGTTGGGAAAAAGGCGGTTCTAGACGAGCTTAGCCTTCTCCAGGAGAACACAAAATTGCTCAAAGTTGAGACCACCATCTCCATCGCTCAGGTGCCGTACGGCATCCTCGAGGATCGAGGCATTAAAAAAAGAGTCACAACGCGAGGGCATCAGGGCGATTTCAAGTGAGCGGGCGCAGGCATTCGTCTCATCATCCGAATCAGCATCGGGGCAGAAATCCAGGGCAATTTTGACACCGAGATATTCTTCTATCGCCTCGGGCCATTCGACAAATATCAGCTTCGAACTGCTCTCTAAGAGTTCAATCAGCTCTTCCGGAACGGCTTCTCCACGAAGGCGATACAGATCCCAGTGATGGGCTTTCCGGGCGCGGGGGTGTTTCTCGGCCGCAAGCTCATACTCACATTCAAGAACGAAACTTGGACTCGGCACCGCACCCGTCACTCCCAGACCCCGAAGTATGCCCCGAACCAGTTCGGTTTTGCCCGCACCCAGGGGTCCAAACAGTCCGATTGCAACAGCAGACGGCAAGAGTGGAGCTATCCTTCGACTCTTCTCCTCCAGTGACTCCAGAGAT
>JAUIMJ010000321.1 GCA_030433295.1 bacterium
TTATAAAAATTGAAGAGTTTTAATAATTACTATTTAATTAAAAAAATTAAATATTGAAAATTTAATTTTATCATTTTTAAAAGGATGATTTAATAATTATTTAATCTCGGTAATAATTAAATAGCATAAATATAAATTCTATATAAATTCTATATAAATAAATAAAATATTTTGTTAAAGCGAAATTTTGTGTAAATCAAAAAAAAAACTGTTTCATACATAGTCAGGATCAAGATCCTTCATATCCAAGGGAATTTGGCCAACTTGCTTCATTAGAAATGAATGAAGGAATTGAATATTCCCCTACTTTCGCACGCCGGTGACGAAGCTTCCTTCACCACAGCGGACAATTCACTTGGTGACCCTCTCCTTTTGGAACTTCCCCTGCGCATTGGTGTAACGGTTATAGCTGCGCATATTTCGACAACCGGAGAACAAAACGGGCAGGAGCAGTTTCACCGAATAATGCCCCTCTTCGAGCGCTACGAGAATCTCTACACCGATATCTCAAGCCTTACCCAGATCAATAAGCTGGGCTACCTCGCCGAGGCGCTGCAGCAGTCGAATCTCCTCTCCAGGATGATTTACGGAAGCGATTACCCGCTTCCCTTTTTCCCCCTGGTCTCACCCTGGTATCACCTGCCCCACATCTCCGCGGCCGATGCTCGATACATCCACAACATGGAGAATCTCTTTGATAAGGATGTCAGTTTGAAAATGGCCTTTGGCGTGCCTAATGAAGTGTTCAGCCGCTCCGCCGCACTACTCAAGAATAGAGCACCGATGGAGAAATCCGCGGAGCTTGAGCTGATGCCAGGCAGCAAGCAGGCCACTTTGCGGCGCCCAAGTAATTAAATTTATTCCCTTCTTTTACTAAACCACCGTAATTGCGACGTTTTTCCTGTGTTTTTTTTGAAGCATTCTTAGCGCTCGGGCGGATTAGATGCTGTAAGGAGTTTTAAAAATCGCTGAAATCTCTATTTTGGTAAAGGAAGTATAAAATGAGCAGCAGGCAAGAACACGGCAATCTGGAGTATTCATCCGAATCGGGAAAAGCGACCCTTTGGGCAATGCTACTCTGTGTGGTTCTCATTTCCGCGTATCTGAAAATCGGTCGTGCGATAATCGAAGTAAGCCTGTCGCCGGTGTATCACACCCTTATCATCGCCTGTCTGGCCACTCTTTCAATTTTCACCCTCGGCTGTTCGATTCACATGATGTTCTGCGGAGACCGCTCCACAAAAGAAATCAAACGTGACGTCAAGCGGCAGATTAAGGAACTCGCAAACTTCACAGAGTCAGCGAAGGTGCGTATTCGTGGGCTGCAGACAAACACTCAGACCTACGATGCAATTGTCCGACCCAGGGATAAAGCCGCACTCGCAACTGCGAACAGAATTCTCTCTGCGATCGACAGACGGATCGACAAAGTCGAAGAAATGATTAACAGCCGAAGTTCAATTAAAACGATTGACGCCTACGAACTGCTCAATGAGGATTTGAGTGTAATTGAGGACTGCGTAGAGTCCCTCATTGGCGACGATCCAATCCCCCCTCTTCCACCCGAAGAGTGGATCCCATCAGTAGTAACTCTGCTCGAGTCTGTTGATACCGGCCTGCGTAGAATTGCGGCGTAACAAACGCGTAATAAACTAAACGGCCGATGAGGACACCATCCCCATTATCTCAGGGGAGGAAAAGCTTCAGGGGCTGATATTTGGACCATCGTCGACTATGCTGAGTCGGGGACGGATACAAATTATTTGGAATCCGTCTCAGCTGTAGCCTTCTTACTCTTCTTTCCCTTTCGTCGATACGCCAGGACCACGTTCACAAGCATTAGATTTACCAGTACCAGCGGGATAAGCAGAAGAATCTTTGTCTGCGGTTCCTGGGCACCCAACCACCCCTCTATCAAATCATCGACGTCAAAGAGCAAACCCGTTGGCAGACTGAGGATATACATGAGCGTCACCAGCACCATGCTACCTGCACTGATGCTGACCGGATCAAGCAATTCGAAGTAAGCAAGCATCCACCAAATCGCGCAGAGCAGAATGACATACTTGCCGTATACGGCGGCCCGCAGCAGGCCCTGTTTCCATAAGGGCAAATCAAGAGAACGCGCTTTTACCGTGCCGGACACCCTCGCCCGGACAGGCGTAGGAGTTTTCTGCTCCTTGCCGGATGGGACTATCTCATCGCTCATGCTTAACGCAGTAAATTCAATAGGTTAACAACGCCGGTGACTCAAGTGCATCCCTTGAAGCCCGACTGAGTCTAAAACAATACCACAGACGAACAACGCCGGAACTAAAGGTTTTTGCTATGGCATCGCAGGAAGCGCTCGATGAGCGGTCCAAGAAGAGTTTTGTATTTATCGCAAGCGAGCTCAATCGCCTGTTTCCCGACCTGGATCTGAGATTCAATCTCAAAGCCGGGAGCAGCCAGATTCGATTCCTCGTCGCAGATGTTACTGAAGATCCGCTTGAGCTGGATCTCGATGAACAGGACCCGCAGAAGCTGGTCTATGAAGCAAGCCTCGCCATCAAAGAAATCGCTCAGCTCTTTGACTCATAAGGGGACTGTTAAAAAATGAGCCGTTCAGGCTCGTTTTTCAACAGTCCCCGCACGCGATAGCGTGCGCGAACACCGAACAAGGTGTTCGGGTTAGCCTCTGACTAAGCTCAAAAAGAAAAGAGCCCCTGCTTCGCCGGACCTCAAAGCACATAATTCGTTCAAAGACAGGCTTACTCCAAAAACGGTAAACAAGCCGAAGCTCATTGCCTTCGGAGGATCAGATCCACAATGTCTGGAATCTGAGGCAGGCGATCAAACTCCAGCTTGCGGCCATTTGCATAAATCGCCGGAGTTCCCTGCACACCCGCAGCGATTCCCGCCTGTATATCGTCCTCTACCCGCCTTTGAATGTCGACGCGAGCCATACAGCTCGCAATGGCGTCAGCGTCAAGTCCCAGCTCCTCCGGCAGGGTCAGCAGTCTTTCCAGCTCCCAATCTGAGCTATCAAGGCCAAAGAGACCATCATGCATGGTCCAGAAGTCTTCATCGCTGCTAAGTCCCGCGCAGCGACCCATAATTGCGGCCTGACATGCAAACAGATGAAACGGCTCCTTAAGAAGCTCATTACACATATTGTCCAGCGGAAAGTTTTTAAAGACGACTCTGACCTTGTCAGGGTGAGACTCGACTATGGTTTTCATGAAGGAAGCTGCACGCCTGCAGTGCGGGCACTGAAAATCACTAAACTCCACAATGGTCAGCACCGGATCTGCGGCACCAATCGCAAAGTCCTTGTCCACCGCTTCAACGTCGAACTCAAGGGGTATGTCCTGAGCCTCGTTCTTCTCCCAGGCTTCAACAAAGGGCAAAATAGCTTCGACACTTGCCCGTTTCTCAAATACCGATTTGCGCAAGATCGGCGGAGTCTGTTGAACACAAAAGGCGACCGCGACTACGCAAACCCAAATAATAAGCGAGGCATTGAGAGAGCCGATAGGCGCCATCCCAAAAACTCCCCGAAGCAGCGTAAGAAAGCCCTGGCTGATACTGCTGAGCAAACCAGAACTCCTGTCCCGGGAAGCGAAGGTCACTCCGCACAAAAGGAAATTGATAAGGTAGCTCAAGGCGCAGAACGGACAGACCGTCTTTAAAACAAAAACCGACGCCGAGAGCAGATAGAGAGTCTCGGGTAAAGAAACGAGCGACAAAAAGAACAGCGCATCAGCAAATGCCGCTTTGTTCTCAGTTTTTTCATGGCGCCGATACACGGCAATAAAGGCAAGGAAGAAGAAGTAGTACAATACCCCGAGACTGGCCACGGGTATTCCAAAAAGCTCCGAGAAACTGCTCCGTGCGACCGCATCGCAATTAAAACTCGAATTGAAGTTACAGATGGACGGCTCACTTTGAAAACCGCCGTTCACTTCGACATGGTGATACAGCAGGTATGAGGAAACGAGAAAACCAATGACAAGTAAAAGCACACAACGCGCCGAGATTGCAGCCCCTCGCTGAACAACACCCTCCTCCGTATCATGACTTTGCATTGAACACTCTCCATTCCCACCCCGGCAAAAAAGCCGGAATTGTATCTATACAGTCGAGCCACCATTGTATCAGAACTACCGGTATCCGGGTACGCGTGGCAAGGAACACATGCGCCGCAGAGCGCCAAATGATTATAATATCTGCTCTATTTACTGCAACACGTAAAGAACACGTCCTCAGACGGCGCCACTGCCATTGCGTCCCCGATCGCAGGCTGTTTTGCAATGAAGCGATTTGGTATACAGTCCTTCTCTCGGGGAATTATTCCTTCGAAAAAGAAAATGATTCCTATAGTATCGAAGGTACGGCCTTTTCACTCGCGGTCATAGGTGAGATTCCGGACTCGCGAACGGTTACATTTCTAAATGCTACATTTCTAAATGCTACATTTCAAAATGCTGCATTTCAAAATGAGGTATTGAGACAGGGCACGATGTCACGAATTGCATTCTCAGTTTTTATCACCTTAGTCAACGCGGCCATCATCATCGGTGTCTTCTGGTATTGCAGCTCCCCGGTGGAAGTCGAGACCAATGGTCGTGCAGCGCCAGAGCAGGTAATTCAGAATACCTGAGTCCTGCAGCTTCACTGCTTCCAGGCAAGAGATCCAAAACTCACATGACAATCCTGCGAGGTATCTACTGCCTGTCGGTATTCTATTGTATGACCGGCTGCAGAAAGACCAAGTTCATTCATCGTTGCCATC
>JAUIMJ010000322.1 GCA_030433295.1 bacterium
TCGCATAAAAGCCCTGCTTCGTCGTCTCGAACATCACGGGACATCGAAGTCAGAGGAAGGGGTTAGCTTCGGGCTACTTAATCTTAATAGCGCCAAAAGAGAAGTGCGACTGGCCGATCAGCCCATCAGACTTACCGCCAAGGAGTTCGATGTGCTCTGGTTTCTTGCGCAACAGCCGAGCAGAGTATTCTCTCGTTCACAGATCCTCAGCGCGGTCTGGGAGAGTGACCTGGACTGCTACGAGAGTTCGATAAACACCATTGTCAAGCGTATCCGCCGTAAGTTGAGTCAGCAGGGCACTGAATGCAGCTTTATAGAAACCGTTCGTGGTGTTGGCTACCGATTCGTGGCAGAGCATGCAGACTAGTATTTTGAAAAATGCGCTGCGAGCCTCGTATCGCTTTCTGACGGTTCAGACGCTTGGCGCGCGCTTCTTCTGGATAATCGTTTCGACCTCGCTTCTTAGTGCAGTGCTATACGGGCTCGTTGTAGCAAAGTTCTGGGGGCAATTTGTCGACGGGGCTACCCAGAAAGTAAACTACGGTCTCGCCCGAGAGCTGGCGGAGCTAGTAAAAGGTACATACGGGGCAGACAGTGTTCGAGAAGCACAGGAGGTGTTTTCTGAAATTGCCGATCTCTTTCCGGGCTTTGACCTCTATTTGTATTCCGACTCTGAAAAAAATCTCATCTCCTCAAGTCGGGTTCGCAGCATTGCCCTGGACACAGGTCCGCTGCGAGCATTTCTGGCCTCCGACGGCAAATTCGAGCGACCGATAACTCTTCCGGCTAAACCCTTTCCGCACCTTCAGCGATGGGAACGCTATCCCTTCTCTACTGCCCCGATCGAGCTGGGAGGCAAGGAATACTACCTCATCGCAATTCTCGGTGGCAGCCGCAATGTCAAAGCCCGCGCAGCCAGCAGCGGGCAGCACCTCTCGGTGTTTGCCTACTATCTTCTTGCTTCGGTGATGTTTACCGGCTGCGTACTCCTGCTTCTCGTTCTTGCGGTTCTTCCTTCTCGTCTTCGAAGAATGAGTCTGATTCTAAAAGAGTTTGAAAAAGGGGACTACAGCAGGCGTATTAAAGACAGCTCCAGTGATGAACTCGGTATGTACGCGCGCTCCTTTGATACCATGGCGGAAACAATTGAGCGCACCATGGAAGATCTCACCACACAGAACAATCTAAGACGAACGCTGGTAGCTGACGTCTCACATGAGTTGCGTCGTCCCCTGACGGTTCTCAATCTCTCTCTTGAAACGCTGATCGAGGAGAATGCACGTATGTCAGAGAAGGAGAGAAAGCGACATCTGGATCAGGCGCTCGCATGCGGGGAGAATCTAAGTCGCAAAATAAGTGACCTCTTTGAACTCTCAAGACTGGAGGCCAGAACTTCTCTGCCGCAGCTGCATCGGGTAGACGGTATTGAGCTACTGACGGAGGTAGTCAGAAACCTCGATGCATTAGCAAAGGAAAAGCATGTCTCAGTTGAGATTGCGGTTGATACAACGCCTTTTCTGCTAAACGCCGATGAGGTTCTGCTGGAACAGGCGCTCTCAAATTTACTGGAAAATGCCATCAAGCATTCCCCTCGAGGTGCAGGAATCATTCTCTCGGTTAAACGTCAGTTCGGTAAGGCATATATATCTGTGCAGGATGCAGGAGCGGGAATTCCGGAGGCAGACCTGCCTCGTATCTTCAAGCGATTTTTCAAAGGCTCAACGTCGAATCCCGAAGGCGGCGGACTGGGGCTTGCAATTGCCAAACGCATCGTCGAGCTTCACGGCTCGACTCTGGTGGTCAATAGTTCCCTGGGATCGGGCAGCACATTATCATTCTGTCTGGATGAGTGCTAAAGCCTCGGACGGGTGTTCTCAGACTGAGTAAGGAAGAAACCTTTCTCAAAACCACAGAGAGAGTATGGGCGCATACTCTCGGAACAGCAACAGTTGCCAAGAGGCTATCTGTTATTCTTTAGGCGTTTGCCGACTTCGGCGTGCCAAGTACGAGATTATTCATCCCTTCTTCGTCCCAAACCGCAATGGCATATTCTTCGCCGTCTTCGACAACCCATAAAATCGGATCATTGAGAAGAGCGATTGCTCGTGCATCCGCTTCGCGTTTCCGTCGTTGTCGTTCTTGCCGCTCTTGCGATTGCCGCTCAAACGCGGTCTGCACGCCGACGTCAACGGTATACTCGACGCGGAAGTGCAGTTGCTTGTGAGGATCGCAATGTTCTAGAACCTCGTCCGCAAGTGCCAATACGGGGTCGGGGACCTCCCCACCGGCTTCCATGTACTCCCGGAGGGAAGTCAGCTTCCACTCGATGACTGCGTGCTGCCGACGAATCTCCAGTTCCTCCTGGCGCAGGCGATTCTTCTTCTCGTCCGAAAAGTTCACGAAACGATACTTCGGCAGAAGCAGAGTATAGAAGAGCAGAGCGCAGGTTACGAGCGGTATCGAGAACACGAGGGTCTTCACGACGATGCTGTTGAACCAGAAGGCGAGCGGGCACAAAGCGAGCACGCCTAGGACCAAAAGAGGCCCAAGCTTACCCGCTACATCGAAGCAAAGCTGGGTTTCAATGTCGCTTTCACTCCCGGCAGCGATGCGCTCACGGGCTTCCCAGAAACGGACGCGTTTTGCAATCGTGAGATTACGTCGTTCTGCGGCATCACACTTATCGTGTTTCAGGCGAAGAATCGACTCATTGGTGAACACCTGCACCCCGAACGCAGAAAGACGCGCAGCAAGGCTTCGCCGCTTACCGTCTTTCAGGGAAAGGTGCTCGCTCAGACGCTCGTGAGTTTCGGGATTACCGCCGACCCAGGGCGCGGGGTCGATTAAAGTCAGGGGTGCCATAGGTAACCTCTTGGGTATGGCAACAAGGACGAGTGGCATTAATTCGCCAAATAAAAAACATACGTAGTTCCTTACTCGTCGCACGACTTTGCCGTACGACGAGTCTGGTAGTGTCTAACCCCTGGCGAAAATGAGAAGTAGGCAGATGCCGGGTTTGCAGGCACGCGGAAGCCTCAGGTGCAAAAGCACCCGCCAGTTGTAGCAGTATTTTGGTCGGTTTTCAAGGTTTCGGGGAAGCTGGTCGCTTTGCGGCCAATTAAGTCTCTAGAAAAACGTTACTTTTCTAGATCTCTATCAAATAGCCCGTCGCCCGCCATGTAGGGGATCCAGCAGTTCGATACATGTCTCTGCCCGTCCTACCCGGCCTTAGCCAGCCCCTAGGAACAGAAGAAAATCGTCTCATACGCCGGAACGAGCATGCGCTCACATTCAGCCTCGCCAAGCACGTCCCCTGCGGTAAGTTCCACGACCATGAATCCCGACTCACGCAGACGATCAACGACATCCGGGCCATACTTACGGACGTGATCTTCCTGCCCATAGAGTCTCAATCGCTCTTCCGGCGAAGTCACCGTGGGATCTTCCTGAGTTGGCTCGCCAAACAGGGGGATCTGAATCAGGCATGCGCCTTCCGGCTTTAACACCCGCTTCATTTCGCGCATCGCTTTTCTATCCTCAATCACATGCTCCAGCACATGACTGCAGTAGATGACGTCAAAGGATGCGTCCGGATATTCAATAGCGGTGATATCCATTTTCACCATGGCCCGTGGTGAGCTGAGATCGGCTGAGAGATAATCAACACCCGGGATCTGACGAAAAAGCGTTTCCAGGATCTTTTCCGGGGCAAAATGCAAAAGGGCTTTCGCTGAGCCATCAAGGAAGTTGGTATGCTCTATGAGGAAATGCCAGATGAAGCGGTGACGCTCAAGGGAACCGCAGCTCGGGCACTTTCTGTTAGGTTTATTGAATGGGTCAAACTCCCGGGCAGAATGTCTGCAAAGGGGGCAGAAGTGCATATCCATGATGCCTCCGATCATTGAAGAACTCGCGCATTACAACAATAAACCATTGAACTCAGGCGAGAAAGCTGAAAACCTGCTGAGGAGGAAGGACTCAAATGGGGGATTATGTACGGATGCCACCAAGGATTTCTCTGCTCGTCTCGTCCAAAAACGAAATGTGACTGTACTATCAAGAGAACGAGACAGAAATTATGTTTGGATTCTTTGTTGCTGTCTTATCACTTACAGCGGTGATTATCGTTACAGAAGCCTTTCTGGATGAGAATCCTGCACATCGTCCGGGCTATATTGCCTTTTCCCTCACCTGGCTCTTCACCGCCTGTTCTCCCCTCATCTTTGGCAATGTGGTCTTTGTATGCCTGACTACGATACTCTTTGCTGTGGTCGCTGAGGACTGCTACTGGCGTCGCCAATAGAACCGGATATCTCCGACGTTAAAACTTAAGAGTCGCGATTTCTATCCCGATTTGCCCTGCCTCAGAGCCCCCGTAGTGTCTTTTCCTGTCAGCATCTGCACGAATCTCGAATTTCCGAAAAAAAAATCGCCAATGTGCATATCACACATTAGGGCCGGATAGTCATACCTATAACAATAGCGGCTTTTCGTCCGCGCTCTGGATTTTTCACCATAGGTTTTAAAACGGATAAAAAGAAATGAATGTATGCGGCCGTATCTTTCTCGCTCTCTTACTCATGCTCTCACTTCATGTGAACTCGGCTGTAGCACAGTCCGGACATCGCTACATCGTAAGCTACCGGGACTCCGTGCAGGACCACAGAAATTCCTTCAACGGCTTTGGCGGGACGCGAGTGCGGCGCCTGCCCCTCATTAACGCCTCGGTATACACCTTCGCCAAAAAACTCAGCAACAAAG
>JAUIMJ010000022.1 GCA_030433295.1 bacterium
TCCGTGACGGTCACATATATCTCTGAGGGCCTGCAGATATCCGGCTTCGGGCAATATCAGTCCCATGTTCCCCGCTACCGGCTCTATGATGATCGCGGCAAAGGCGTCGGCTCCGACGCGGTCAATGGTCTCCTCGAGCAGACCAATGTCATTGTAGGGGATACTAAGGGTAGTTTCGGCGACTGCTTTTGGGACACCAGGGCTTCCGGCGATACCGCAGGTTGCTACCCCGCTTCCGGCTTCTACCAGGAAGGTGTCGGCATGACCGTGATAACAACCATTAAACTTGAGGATGTAGTCTCGCCCCGTATAACCGCGTGCGAGTCGGGCCGCAGTCATCGTCGCTTCCGTTCCAGAGTTTACTACCCGAAGCATTTCTACCGAGGGCACTAGTTCCGAGAAGAGTTCGGCGAAGAGTGTCTCGGTCTCGGTAGGAGCTCCGAAACTGGTTCCCCGCTCCAGGGCCGCACTGGCCGCTTCTCGCACTAAGGACGCGTTGTGGCCCAGGATAAGCGGACCCCATGAGCCGACAAAGTCGACATACTTGTTGTTATCGACGTCAAAGAAAAAGGCCCCTTCTCCCCGGTGGACAAAGATTGGTGTGCCTCCGACACTGCGGAACGCACGAACGGGGCTGTTCACCCCTCCGGGAATTTTCTCAGATGCACGAGCGAATAGTTCTTTTGAGCGTTCAAACATTTCAAGGACTTCCTGTTCTTACTTTCAGACACGCAGAGCATCCAAGCAAAGAGACCCCCTAATTAAAGAGAGTCCAGAAAAAAAGGGAGCCTCGAGTTGGAGACAACAAGGAATGTTCGCGCGGCTTTTGCGGAATGCAATCCTACGATGGAGTGCGCTCGACAAATACCATGACTCGGTTACAGCCCGGGCATTGAATCAGCATGTTACCGGCCATAACCTGGTTCCATGTCTGTGCGGGAAGTGCCCGATAGCAGCTTCGGCATGCACCTTCAATTGCCTTGGCGACTGCGTCACCGGAGTAGCGCTTGCTTACACGGCGATATAGATTCTTGAGTCGATCGTCGAGCTTTTCGAGCAGGCCATTTCTTGTTTTTTCCAGCCCCTGCAGCTCGGTGGTCGCTTCCTGAAGAGCACTCTCGGCTTCTTTTGTCTGCTCCTCGAAATCACTTTCGAGGGCTTCAACTTTTGTTTTGAGATCATCAAGCTCAGCGGTTAAGCGCTCTGCTTCCTCCGAAGCCTCTGCCGCACTTTTCTCGAGGGTTTCCATCACCCGAGTGGCGATGTCCAGTTCCCGTTCGACGAGCTTAGCACTCTTTGCGCCGCCAAGAGCGGCCAGCTGCTTTCTGCGCTCGACGATCTTAGCTTCTTCATCCTTCAGCCTGTGGTCTTCAAGGTTGTGGCGCGAAACGGCTTCCTTGTATTTGCCTTCAAGGGCTTCGAGCTTTTCTCGAGAACGCGCGAGATCAGCATACAGAGTAGCTCTCTCTCGCTCTATTTCTGCACACTTATCAGTCTGCTCACGAATAAGTAAATCTGTCTCAGACAATGAAAACAATACTTTGCTAATCTTATCTTTCACGCCACGATCACTAGTTAAGAATTTATAAATCTGTCTGAAAGCGGGGCCCGGCGAGGCGGGGCAGAATCGCAGTAGGTCTCCGCCAGAAAACTCGCCAATAATAACAGCCCGAAATCAAATCTCAATATACTGTCAAAATCTCACCTATTCCGTCCCATCCCGAACAGGCATTTGAGCCAGGGTACACGTAACCCGGGGGATCAAAACGAGGTCAAAAAAAGAGTGGCCCCACCAGGACTTGAACCTGGGACAAGCCGGTTATGAGCCGGATGCTCTGACCAACTGAGCTATGGGGCCCGACTACGGACAAGGGAAAATAGCGCGTACTGTAGGAGGAGTCAAACCCAAAGCGGGCTAATCCCCCCTATTTAGTAGGCAAAGAAAACGTTTAATTTAGATTACTTATCAACGAAGGTCTTCAGCTTCTTAAGACGGCTCGGGTGACGTAGCTTCCTGAGTGCCTTCGCTTCGATCTGTCTGATTCGTTCCCGCGTTACGTCGAAGTTCTTTCCGACCTCTTCGAGCGTGTGGTCACTTCTTTCCCCGATCCCAAAGCGCATCCTGAGAACCTTCTCTTCTCGAGGAGTGAGCGTCGCCAGCACTCTGCGCGTCTGCTCCTGGAGGTTGAGGTTCTCCACCGCATCGGACGGAGAGACTACACGTTTATCTTCAATGAAATCACCAAGTTGGCTGTCAGCGTCATCACCTATCGGAGTTTCCAGAGAAATCGGTTCTTTAGCGATCTTGATCACTTTCCGAACCTTCTCTACGGAAATATCCATGCGCTCAGCGATCTCCTCGGGTGCAGGTTCCCTGCCGAGTTCCTGAACCAGATAGCGCTGTACACGAACCAGTTTGTTGATCGTCTCGATCATATGTACCGGGATACGAATCGTCCGGGCCTGATCAGCGATGGCTCGAGTAATGGCCTGGCGAATCCACCAGGTCGCATAGGTGGAGAACTTGTATCCTCTCTGATACTCAAATTTGTCGACCGCCTTCATTAGACCGATGTTTCCTTCTTGAATTAAGTCAAGAAACTGCAGTCCTCTGTTGGTGTATTTTTTTGCCAGGGACACTACCAGTCTGAGATTGGCTTCAACGAGTTCCTGTTTGGCGTTGTACACCTTCTGTTCCCCACGATCGATCGTGATCACAGAGCGTTTCAGCTCGTAGGCGCTGAGTAGTGTCTTGTCCTCTACTCCTTCCATGACCTTTCTGGATTCCGCCACTCGGTCGGCAAGCTCTCTGGCTTCCTGAGCACGGAGCTTCAGTCGTCGACAAACCCGTTTGAACGCGAGCTGATCATCGGAGTCGATCTCGTCCACCGCAGTGAAGAGTTCGTTCAGTGTTCTTCCCGTTTCTTTCTGAGCATTCTCAAGAACGGTAACCGCACCGGCAACCGAGGCCAGGTAACTCTTCATGTTCTTGATCATGAGATCGGTATGCTTTTTTGCAAGACCGAGGTCATCCATTTTCTCTGCGGACTTGTCGCGATATTTTTCGTATTTTTTCTTCAGATCCTTGAACTGTTTGGAATCTGACTCAAGTCCTCGGAGTTCCTGAAACGTATCACCGAGATTGTTTCGCAGTTTTTTTATCGAGGTAACTTTCTTGAAGAATTTTTTCTTTATCTCTTCTTCATCCGGTGTCGCCTGTGGCTTGGGTTCGCCTTCTTCTCCGTCTTCCCCCTCGCCTTCGTCATCGTCAGCCTCGTCAGTATTCTCACTGCTGGTGTCCTCATCCGCAAAGAGATCACGGACTCTGACAACGCCTTCCTTCAGGCTTTCGGAGAGCTCAACAACGTAGCTGAGCGCTACCGGAGATCGGCCGACTTCGTGGAGAATTTCGTTCTCCCCTTCTTCGATCCGCTTGGCGATTACGACTTCTCCTTCGCGGGTAAGCAGGCTCACGCCACCCATTTCACGAAGGTACATGCGAACGGGATCGGTTCCCTTACCGACTCCGGGACTGGAGACCGTCATATCAGAATAGGCTTCACTTGCGCTGTCGGCGACGCGAAGCGGACGGGGGCCGCCACTCTCAGAATCGTCGTTGGAATTCCCGTCTACGGTTTCGGCATCCGTATCGATATCCGCATCTGAATCGTTGTCCGAATCGATAAGAGCGAAGCCATCCTCATCTTCGTCATTAGCGACATCGGATCCGGGTACCGCGGGCTCGGCGTTGGAAGCCTTACTGGAAGACTTTTTGCTGGCGACCTTTTTCGCTGTCTTCTTAGTCGCAGCCTTCTTTTTTTTCTTGGTTTTTTCGCCTTTTGTTCCCTGCGCTTGCCTTGCCATGTATTTTAAAACTCTGTGTTCTTTGTGTTCTTCGGCCCCTCATGAGCAGCATACGCCCGGTGGCCCTCTAGTAGGTTATCACTCAAAGTGTGAATTCTATTCACTAAAACCCAAGATTTTTACGTTATCGCAGAACGCTGTGCATCCCCTGCGGTAAAGTCCGTAAAGAGGATTCACTTCTCAGGCGCATCTCTCTGGCGCATCTCTCAGGCGTATCGTCCCGCGGAGTGTAAATAGCACTACTTTCCGCAAAACGCCCCTTCAAATAAAGGGCGGTACAAAAAGCAAGGCCCCCAACGTGCCAACGTTTCAATGCCTCAACGAGATGCCCGCTTCCGCGTTTTGAGCAGATCAGTAATCCCGCCCTCCTGGTCCCGGGAGATGACTCCATAGGGTGCAGACATAAGTCCGCAATGTTTTGAGGAAAGCTCCGCCTACGCAAGGTGCTAAACCTAGCGATAAAATACTGCCAGCTCAAGTCCCAAGCGTAAGATTAGCCTGCTTTCTGGTGGGATTAGTGGCCGCCAACTCCCCCGCTGCGCTGAAGGGTGAATTCACGATGCCAACCATAGCTGAATGAGAATGGGCCGATAAAGAATAATACCTATTAATTACTGCGACTTAAGTTTCTCAAGGTTTCGCTTCTTCACCAGCTTCTCCTGGACAAGGCGCGCCAGGGCGTCCTGGTCTTTGGTTTCGGCTTCATTGGCTCGGATACGACCGATTTCGCTTTTCAGACCGTTTCTCTCGTGGGCAAAGCCCGCCTGGGCAATAACATCACGCGGATGGCTGCCCCCGACCTTGTTTTGACGGATGGCCTGCTCGAGTAATTCGTGTTCCTCGAGGTTATATTCCTTAAGCAGATTCTGCAGTTCGATCAGAGCATTTTCCGGTGGCTCACTCGCACGGACATAGGCCTCTATTCCCAGTGGCTGTCGTTCTTCGAGGGTGCGGAGAAAGCTGATTATGTGGGGAGGTAGCGCATTTTGGCTCTGGTTACCGCTCAGCATGGAAGGAATCTGGAAAATCTCCGGGACGAGTTGAGGGTCGGACAAGACGGCTATGAGTAACTGTCGGTGCAGGGAATCAAGGGGAATAACAGGTGCGGCGCTCTCCTCAGAGAAGTAGGCCTCCGCATCAGCCTCTTCCGCGAAGGCGTCCTGTGCATATTGGGAAGCGACCCTGTCGTAGGGAACAGAATCAAACGGTACGGGGTCATAGGGTGCGGACTGAGAGCGAGCCGGGGACCTGGTATCTTTTTTTCGGGAGGGCCTTTGAGCGGGTGCGGCATTCCCGCTCTGGCTGCGCGTGGCTTTTGCCAAATGCTTCTCTCGGGCTGCGTAAATCAGGCTATCCAGGGACTCTGTTCGAATACCGAGCAGATCGGCCGCTTCAGAAAGAAGTGAGTCCCGCTCGACCGGATTATCGATTTTAGCAAGCACCTCAGCGATTTCTGCGGCAACTTTGCCGCGTTTTACCGCGCTGAGGTCTTTCAGATTTCTCGAATGCTCAACGCTGTCTTTGGCAAAGGCAACCTGCTCTATAAAAAGCGACAAGGGAGAGCAATACAGGGAACGCAGGTGGCCACGAAGCTCCTTGCCCTGTATTTTCTGCGCCAGGTCATCGGGGTCCTGCCCCTCAGGAAGCAGAACGAGGCTGAGTTCGAGTCCGCTGTTGAGGAACAACTCAAAGCAATTCGAAGCGGCTTTCCTCCCGGCTTTGTCACCATCAAAAAGGAGGGTCACGCGATCGCAGAGTCTTCGCAGTATGGCTACCTGCTCTGTGGTGACCGCCGTTCCACAACCGGCGAGCACGTCACCGAGCCCCGCCTGATACAGTGACAATACATCCATATACCCCTCGACAAGGAATACATGGCGAGCGGCACGGATGTAGGGCAGCGCCTGATGCAGACCAAAGAAGGCTCTTCGTTTGGAGTACACCGCGTTTTCCGGTGAGTTTAGATATTTTGGACCCTTGTCGTCGCCCTGTATGGAACGCCCCCCGAATCCAATCGCAGCACCGTCACTGCGCGTAATGGGAAAGATAATTCTATTTCGTAATACATCGTACGACGTTCGCGGAGCCGTCGTTTTTTCCGCCTTGCGCAATTTGGTCAGCCCCAGATCGTTGAGCAAGGGGCCGACGCGCTCTTTACTGAGGAAACCGAGCTCGTCGGAGATGGAATCGCGATCGCTAAGCGACTCGAGACGGTTAAGGATTTCTGCAGCGATAAATTCCCAGCGCTCCGGCGCATACCCGAGTGCGAATCGCTCACTCGTCTCCGGGCTGATTCCTCGTCGTTCGAGGTAGGACAATGCCGCCGCACTGCTTTTTCCGTTGAGGAGGTTTTCTCGATACGCTGAGCGAGCAATTTGCAGCAGATGCCGCATCGCTTTCACCCGACTCATTTCAACTTTCGCCGCAGGGTTTCTCGCTTCTCTGCTTTCCGGAACCTGCACCCCGCATTTCGAGGCCAGGAAGCGGACGGCCTCAGGAAAGGTGAAGCCTCGCATTTCCATTACATAGTCAAAAATGGTGCCCTTCTTACCGCAACCGAAGCAGTAGAACAGCCCCTCTTCCTCATTGACACTGAAGGAGGGAGTTTTTTCTGTGTGAAATGGGCATAGGCCAAGGAATCCGCTGCCGGAGCGCTTCAGGGCGACCGTTTCTCCGGCTATTTCGACGAAACTGGAGCGAGTTCGAACTTCCTCAATTACTTCTCTGGGTATGCTCAAAATTCCTCACCCCTTATGAGTATGCCTGCGCAGCAGTACAGCCCGCGGTATCGCGAACCCGCTTTGATTTCTTCGACTCCTCAGAGGTTTGCTGCCTTTTCCAAGGATATGCCGCATCATACCCTTAAATGCCAATCGGTGCAGCGTTTAATCTAAATCCTCAAAAACGCGGACGATTTGGTAATTCAATTCGGTGGAACCGGTGATGAGTACCGTTACGTCACCGCGATCGGCAAGCACCAGAGAAAGTTCCTCAATCACCCTGCCCTCATCATCAACTACACTGAGGTCCTGCGGACCGCTGACGGTTTCCACATATCCGCTGGACTGCCCCTCACGCGCAAGCGCGGTGGTAAAATCCACACCTCTCAGGCTGAGGCTACCGGCCTGACTGAGTCCGTTAAGAAACTGAATCCGCGCAAAGCCCTCGTCGGCTTGTTCTACAGGTTCGGTGATCAAGACTGCACGACCCTCATCGTCCCGGGCTTCACCCGAAACAAAGACGGTATACTCTGTCTCGGACTCGAATGGTACGGGAAGGCTGCGCAGAATAACCCCCGGGGCATTCGCTCTTTCAATAGTTACCGTTGCCGGCTCTTCGTCCTCTACACGTACGTAGTCCTGTAATTGGGCGAAACGCGACTTCTGTAAAAAGATATCTCCGATTCGTGCAATGACCGGAGTCCCGTCGATCGAACCGTGGATGATGCGCAGGGCGGTCTTTCGCGTGCGACCGTCTCCCCCATCATCTCCGCCACCGCCTCCACTACAGGCGTTCAGGCTGAACATAAAAAAGAGGCTTGCAAGTAACGCTAGGATTTTCTTCACAGATCTATCTACTCCTCTAAACGAGTGGGAAATCGAATTCGCATACTGCTTTAGTGCCCCGAATGCCCTCGGACTGAGCGCAAACTGAGCAAATACAGAGTGCTGTTTACCGGAAACAGCGAGATACCTTTATACTCCCGGAGGAAAAAAACAAGACGTCCTTAGATTTTCCGTTTTTGTTCTGTACGTTCGGGTGTCTGCAACTGTGCGTCGAGAGCAATGTCGATTTTGGCGGTATTGGGGGTTTAGGATACCCGACTCTAATGATGCAGGTATTGCGGTAACCCGGATTCCGGTTTGAGGAAAGGCGCTGAGAAAAAGAATTGTCTTCTGCTTTACGCTCAGGGTTTGCTGTCTGATAATGGGAGCAGAATCTCCTCCACTTCAGCGAGACTAGTATCATGACCGAGAATTCTGAGAATCAGGCAAAAATCTACAAAATCCTGGTCGCTGATGATGAAGACGATGCCCGCAATCTGATTGGTATTGCTCTGCAGAGCAAGTCTCATGAGATAATTTTTGCACGTGACGGTGAGGAAACGCTGCGCCTCTACGAGGAGGAAAAGCCCGATTTACTGATTCTTGATATTCAGATGCCCAAGATTTCCGGCCTCGATGTGTGTGAATCCATCAAGCGCAATGCGGGAGAGAACTTCGTACCGATACTCCTGCTGACCTCTCGTCAGGAACTCACTAACAAGCTGGAAGGCCTTGGTATCGGCGCGGATGATTACATAACAAAACCCTTTTCTCTCGTTGAGTTAGAGGCCCGGGTAAAAGCCTTTCTCAGAATTAAAGCGCTGACCGACGCATTGCGAGAGACCAAAGAACTACTACAACTAAAGGAAAAAGAGTTACTTGCGACAGAGGTGGCGGGAACTGCGGCTCATGAATTGGGTCAGCCCCTGACAAGTTTACTCTTGCATTGTCGCTTGTTGTCATCCCTTAGCCCGGAATCAACGGAGTTCAAAGAGTCCTTATCGGCTATCAGCAACGAGAGCACTCGAATGAAGAAAATCGTCGACAGACTTGCGAGCCTCAAGCGCTACAGTCCCGTTGATTATGCGGATGGTCTGCACATTCTCAATTTGGACGAAGAATCCGATTAGAGCCTGCGAGAAAGGAAAAGATTTACTCCGGAGTCCGCAGAGAAATCGCAGATAGAAACATACAATTATAGTCTGTATTCTTTGGGCAGAATTGCTGGTCCCCTCTTTTCCCTTGCTTAAGAAATGTCGTCACGGTAGCCTCAAACCTGCTAAGGTCGCCGACCAACAGGGAAAAGAGCGGTTTCTCCTGGGGGCGGTTTGCAATGGTTCGTAAGAATCGCCTCTTAAGGGGTTGAGAAGAGGAACGAGACTTTCTGTGCAGAATCAAAGAGCAGAATCATAGAATAGTGACTAGATGAAGAAGAGGTCATCCTCATGACGAGATCCCAACTAATTATTGAAGTCGCCCAACGGGCACAGATTAGCCCGAAAGAATGCGATCAGTTTCTTCGTATCCTTACCGATACCATTCAGGAATACGTTGCTTCTGGTGAGAAGATAACCATTTCCGGCTTCGGAACTTTTGAGCGTCGTCGCCGTAAGGCTACCGTGGCTCGAAATCCTAAAACCCATGAGCCGATGAGGATTGAGGAACAGTATGTAGCGGCGTTTAGAGCCGGTTCGGGCCTCAAAGAAGCCGTAAAGCTCTCCGGCTAGCGTGCCTGCTGAAATTCGTTATCGCTTACCTAAGGCAGTCCACCGGTGTGGTCTATGGTAGTCTGCCTCTGTTTCTGTCCTTATACTTCCTTGCCTCGGGTGTTGTTACAAAAGCAGCTTTGTTGCTAGCCTGTTGTTTCGTCTGAGGCGAATCAATATACTTTCGCCGTAACTGTAGAAGGTTCCGGTGCACAGAGTGATTCCAATCAGCGTGAATTCCTTTTAGCGTGAATTATTCTTTGCGTGTTTTTGTATTGCCACAAATCGAGCCACATTTGATGTACAAGCGCCTGTTAAATCGTATCACCTGTGAAATCAACAGCTCCCCTGAAGACGATTTTCGTGAAGCAGCATTCCGAATAGTTTTTCCACGAGGTATTTCGCTTGTTTTGCTGGCTGTGTTCCTCTCGTGCGGATCCCTTGCCTGTTCGGGTGCGGCAAATTCGAACGCGGCAAACCCCGTGTCCGATTACGATCACGAATTTAATGAGCCGGAGAAAAAAACCACCAGAGTGCTGGCTGGTCCTTCTGATCTTTCGGTGGAGTACATCACCCTCATTGAGGCCCAGAATGCTTACGAAAAGGGTCTCTACTCCCTGGCTCGGCAGCAGTTCGAGAAGCTACAGAAGGAGAATCCTTCCAGTTATTACTCTCCGCTTGTGGAGCTGAAGCTTGCCGATATTTATTTCTGGCTGGAGGATTATGAGAAGGCCATTGCCGCATACGATGAGTTTATTCATCTGAGACCGCAGCATGAAGCGGCTCCGTACATTTTTATGCAGTTGGGCAACGCGCATCGTCTTCAGTACAGTGGTCCGGAGAATGAACAGGCTCCGCTGAAGCGTGCAATTGAACGATACCGCAGACTTCTTGCGAAATATCCGGAGAGCGAATATGCCCTGTCTGCGCGTGTGCAGATAGCTGATTGTCGTGAGAAACTCGCCAGGCATGAAGCCGTTGTGGCGAGCTTTTATTACAAGCAGGAGCAATGGAAGGCGAGTGCCTATCGCTATCAGGACCTCTTGAGAGATTACGCTGATACGAGAGTGGCTGAGTCTGTTCGACAGGAACTGCCCGCTTTGCTTGCGCAGGCTCCGGCTGAATTTGACCTTGGGAAAGGCACCAGGAGGAGTGCCGCAGAATCTCCCTCTGATACTCCCTCCTCTTCCCTGCAGGCCTCCTCAGTGCTGGACATTGGCCCGACGCGTGTTGCCAGGGCCGCCCCTCCGACACAAATAAAGAAGGTAGCTGATGTCGGCCAGGCATTTTACGCGGGGAATGTGAGCTGTGAGCGTCTCGATGAGTTTGATGTTATCGAGGTAGCTTTTTCGGCACCCTTTCTTGCCTCTGTGGCAAACGAACGCCTGTATCCCGGAATGACCACCTACCGCTCAAGTAACAGGACCCTGTCGGTCTCCCTTGCTCGAGCAAAGGATTCTTCGGGCACTTCTTCTGGGTCTCAACAGGTATTACGTGGCCCCACGTCCTGTGATCTTGGCACTATCAGTGCCTCGCTCCAGTTGAAGGATGAGACCGTGGAACTACAACTCAGCCGTAGTGCAGCTGGTTCCCTGACACTGCTGCAGTTGGATCGGCCCCAGCGTTTTGTCGTTATTCAAAAGCGAACAACTTCCCGCGCAAAAATGTAGCGCTAGTCCGCTTTGCGATTTTCCCACTCAGTGTTTTTCTAAGGCGATGGGGTTTTTCTAAGGCGATGGGCCCCAGGAGAGCTAGTCCGTGCACGCTCGGCCCGGTTCTCAGAATACCGGATAGTCCCTTTAGATTAGGAAATAGGCCGACATCCCACCAAAATAGGGATTGTCTAAAAACGAGAGTTTTTTGCCAATCCCGGCGAGCGGAGCTCGCTCAAGCGCCGAATAAGGCGCTCATCACGAAGGCGAAGCCTTCGTTAGCAGCAAAAAGGGAGGACTGAGGATTAACTGACTTGTTTGAGGCATAGAATTCATTTCTTGGGCCATCAAGTGTACAATAACTATCATGAGCCGACGAAATCAGCGTCGCCAAATGTATATGACTATCCTTAGACCCTAGGAGTCTTAGAATACTATCTCAAATGAGTATCCGAAGACTGCTTACGAAGAGCTTGTTGACTAGTAGCGGCCTGCCTCGAACTATTTATGCGTATATATTGTTAAGAACTCTGCCGCCCCTATATTAACCGGTCGCTTTTTCCACGCTGATTTCTTGTTGTTGCTAAGGGGTTTAAGAAAACATGCGTTGCACGTTTTCTTAAACTCCTGGCGAACGCCTAGTTCGGCGTTCGAGCGAGCTGCGCTTGCCGGTTTTGAAGAGAAATGCCCGGGGGACATTTCTCTTCAAAACCAAATAATGTTGCATATAATTTGACTAAATTTATGAATGTTTGTATGTTTGCCGCAATTAAGGCAAAAACAACCTCTGTCTGCATATCTCTGCTCACAGGTATCTCTCGAGATATTTTAAGTGTTTTAGGGGTTTACAGACGTTATGTGGCGGTAATTGTTTTTCCATAGGTTATGCTCAGCTATTTTCTCTTGTGAAATTGATAGCTTAGAGTTTTTCGGCAATCCTAATTTGCTTTTTGTAGATTATGCTAGTTAAATCGTCATCAGTTTTGCGTTGGTACTTAAAGCGTTTAAATGTCAGGTCTCATTTTTCCTGTCTTTTTCGGAAAACTTCTTAGCTTCCTGCTGGAGGATTCTGCGAGACAAAAAGGACCGGAAGTCCCAGATGAAGGATTACTTTTCAGGGACGGGCTTACGGCCGGGGAAGAGAGGTTCGACGTACATTAATAACCTACCGATTAGGAAGGGCTACAATGGCAGTTAAGCTTTCTAGGGAAGAACAATACGGAATCATGGCTCTTGTAGATTTGGCCTACAACCTCAATGGTGGCCCAGCTCAAGTTCGTCAAATTGCGAAACGCCAGAAGATTCCACAGCGTTTTCTTGAACAAATTTTCGCTAAGTTGCGTCAGGCTGACGTAGTTATCGGCAAGCGTGGCCCAAGGGGCGGATATTCTTTGGCGAAAGAGCCAAAGGACATCAAGCTCGAAGAGGTAATGCGCGCATTGCGTCCAAAGTTACAGGAAGACCAGCGCACTGACGCTCCTGCACTTGCAGAGCTGATTGATGTTGTATGGTCAGAAATTGAAGGCTCGTTCCAGTCGACTCTCCGAGGTGTTTCTCTGGAGAACCTCTGTGACCGTGCTAGAGCTCTGGGAATTTCAGACGCTACTGAAATTACTCCGGAAGCTCTTACTTCCAGCTCAACAGTAGAAGTTGCTAACCCAACTGCTACTGCAGCTACTCCTGTCTCTCCGACGATTAACTAAGGTCGACGGATTGTATAGGCATCTGGTTCCATGATGCCAGATGAGGTGTCCCCGGCTTGAGCGGTAGCGAGTCGAGGCACAGTATTGAACCTCTTGCAGGGCCTTGCTCCTGCAAGAGGTTTTTCTTTTTTGGCCCCGTGCTATACCCTCTCCCAGGCCCCGTTTTGTCGGGAATTCGTCTTCAAGGTAAGCCCATTCGCACCGCTTTGGTGCGGTTTCCGAATTAGTGCCCTGGTGAAAGCAGAAACTTCAGCCATTCAGATAGTGATAGTCGGCGCAGGTGGTCTCGGCGTCCCCGCTGCCTGGGGCCTCTGCAAGGCGATAGCGGCTGAAGATTCAGCGGTGGATTTGCAGAGAATAGTGCAGATCCACCTGATCGATCCGGATACCGTTGCGCTTTCCAACCTCAATCGCCAGGTGCTGTATGGAGAAGAGGACATAGGACGGGCAAAGGTCCTCGTTCTCAAGGAGCGACTGCTAGATCTCTTCCCGGGAGCCCCGCTTCTGGAGATTGAAGCTCACCATCGGGCAATTACGCCTGAATGCTATGAGCGGTTTCTTGCGCAGGCTGATTTCGTACTCGATTGCTGCGATGATTCGGCCACCAAGTTTGGGATTAATGACTATTGTGTTCAGGCCGGAATCCCCTTTTCTTACGCCGGCGTGCTCGGTGATTCAGGTGTATGTATCCTGTGTCCCGCTGCTTTCTCACAAAATGAGCATCCGGCTTGCCTGAGATGTCTTTTTGGCGATTTCAGCCCCGAAGATATTGAGGAACACTCGGCAAGCTGCAGCAGGGCCGGGATAGTTGGCGCGGCTGCAGGTGCCCTCGGTTTTATGCAGGCCGAACTTGCTCTTCGCTTCCTCAGCGGTTCGGGACTTGATGATTCTGAGGAGGTCGGGAGTTCCCGCAGCACAGTGGTTCGTCTTTGCTCTGGGGGTACTGTCCTGAAAGAGGCTTCTTTTGGCCCTTCCTCCGAGTGTCCCTTTTATCGGGAAGCGAGCGATAGCCCTGACGCTAGCATGTTGGATTTATCCGCCGAGCAGTGTCCGATGACCTTTCTCTATGCAAAGCTTGCGCTCGAAAAACTGCTTTCGGGTGAAAAACTGTGCGTTCAACTACCGGATCGAGAGGCTACTGAACGCGTGGCACGTTCCATGCGTGAGGAGGGGCATGTGGTGTCTGTTCCCTCTGATAAGGGATCCTGTGTTTTGCTAATCGAGAGGAATTAATGGGTCTGAGTACGCAGGATATAGACCGCTATAGCAGGCAGTTGATTCTGCCGCGCTGGAGCGCGGAGTTACAGGAACAGCTCGGAAAAACCAGCATTCTTTTGGAGTCACATTTGTCGGGGCTCGCTTTGTATGCCGCGGGTCTTGGAATAGGCAGGATCGTTATGAGTGATACCTCTGATGAAAACGTCGTGTCTTCATTCATCAGGCGCCTCAATCCTTCATGTGTTGTCGATGTCGCAAATCTGGAGGAGGCAGAAACCTTTTCCTGCGTATTTACGACAAAAAACACTGGGGAAAGTGCTGATTCTGAGTATCGCGTGCGTATCATCGAGGAGGGCTCTCCGCGTATTGAGTATTATGATCGAAGCGGCCTGCTGTTCAGCAAGCCCCTGCCTGGTCTTCGGGCTGTGCCTTTGAGCGACATTGCCGGTCCCCTTGCGCTTATGGGGTACCTGGAAGCGCGTGGCTTCTGATTCTGCCCCGCCTCTCTCCGTTCTTAAGTGAATGAAATCGGGCACATTGCGTCAATATCTCAGGGTGTTTGCTCACTATTTGAGGTATTTAGTTTTCAGGGTTTTCTGCATCAGCGTACTGGCTTTTTCTAGTTGCCCGAATAACTCTCGTACCTCTAGACTAAGGCTCAGATACTCTTACGAGTTTTGGTATTCTGGGGCTCCGTGCACTGCACGCCGGGCCGGCGTCCGTGGCGAATTTTCCTGCTGAGTAGTGATGAAGAAGCGGCGAAAAAATAGCCGGGTCAGAAAGGGACCCTGCGGACTTGTTTTTTATATGTAAAAGGGGCTTCCTTCTCTACCCGTTTGGACGAGCATGCCTGATATAAAATCTCAAATTCAGTCCACGCTTTCCTGGCTTTTCAGCCTGGGCGGTATGGTGTGGCTTTTGGGTAAGGTCTGTCTGGTTGCTGCCGTCGGGCTTTGTCACGCCGCGGCGATGAATTTAGGTAGTGCTGGTGAGATTGACATACCTCTTGATACGACGGTGCAGGACCACGAGTCGGTTTCCAATGGTAAGACGGCGAGGATTACCGACTATGCGGTCATCAATCGACGCAACATTTTTGGTGCTAAACCAAAAACAAAAGGCCCTGCGCCGGAGAAGCCGCGTACCGGAAGTCTGGACGTGCGCCTCGTTGCAACAAGTGTGGGTGATGGTTCTACGCCCTTTGCGATAATTGAGGAAAATAAGAAAAAAGAACAAGAGATTTTTGAGCTCAACGAAGAGGTCTTTGGGCAGGCACGACTTGTTGCGGTGTTGGAGTCCAGTGTGAAGCTGGATCGCAATGGCAAGATCGAAATTCTCGAGCTTACCGAGGGCGAAAATACCGGCAGCGCATCGGGGTCGACTGGAGAAATCACGGCTGTTGACGACAATCAGACCGAGTTTTCCATACCGGAAGCCGAGCTGGAAAATGCGCTTGGCAACCTGCCGCAGTTACTCTCGCAGGCTCGGGCGGTTCCCTATTTCAGGAACGGCAAGAGCATTGGAATGCGACTTTTTGCCATTCGTCGTGGGAGTATGTACGAGAAACTCGGTCTTAAGAACGGCGATATCCTCAAAGCCGTTAACGGTAATAGCATGAGTGACCCTGCGCAGGCCCTGAAACTTTTTGAGCAGTTGAAGAATGAACGCAATATTGATGCAACCCTGGAGCGAGCCGGGAAGGATGTCGATATGCGCTATTCCATAGAGTAGTTTGGAGTATTTGAGTGGAAAAAAGAATGCGATTTCTTTGTGGTGCAGGACGGGCAAACTGCGTGTCGCCTTTGATAGGTTCCGCCGAGCGCAGCTCGATGGCTGAGGCCCTGCGAATACGAGCAATTCTTTGCGTTGTAACCTTGTTTGCTCTCGCGTGTCCGAGCAGTCTTTTTGCGCAGAATACGCCGCGGGACTTCGGAGCGGAAACCGTTGAAGATGATCGGGTCCCATCGACTGCCCCTCGCCCACTTCCCGTGGAACTGGTAGAGGAGCGAGACCTTGCTCCGGAAGCCAAACGCTTTGGGCCGGTTTCGCCATCTGGATCTGCAAGCACTCAGGAGATCGTCCGAGCGCCGGAGCCACCGACCGAGGGTGGGCCAGGGCCGCTTCGAAATAATGGAAGCCAGGTGACTTCAGATCCTGAGGCTATCGATCTGGACAAACCGTTTAACTTTCAGGGGCGGGACATTGAGCTTGGACAATTTGTCAAAGCCATCAGCAAGGAAGCCCGCAGGAATTATATAATTGGTGCATCCCTCAAGGGGAAGAAAATCACCCTGCTCCGCGAGTCTCCCCTCACCGTCGGGGATGCCCTGCGATTGCTGGATACCGTGTTGCTGTTGAACGGGTTTACGACGGTGCCGCTCGGCAATAACACCTGGAAGGTGATTCCGTCTAAAGATGCAAAGCAAACGACTATTCCCCTGGTTTCTGGGGAAGGCTCAGTTTCTTCGGATGCTCTGGTGACACAGCTTCTTCGCCTGAAGCATGTGCCGGCCGAGGATATGCAATCACTGCTTACCCAGTTTATCTCAAAAGATGGGGTGATGAAGGCAGTTGCCGGTAGCAACTCTTTGGTCGTAATTGACTCCCAGTCAAACCTGCGTCGGCTGAGTGAGCTGGTTGAGCAGATAGATGTTCCGGCGGTGGACCAGGAACTCACCATCATCCCGGTGAATCATGCCGAGGCAAAAGATATTGCTGAGAAGATCAATGAGATACTCGGCGACGATGAGGAAAACACCACTTCGAATACCTCCGCGATCGCTCGTTCCGCTCGCTCTCTTGCGCGCTCGCGTAACCGCAGAAATCAGACCCAGACAACAACTGATTCTTCTCGTCGCTCATTGCCCTTGAAGATCATCCCGGATGAGCGCACGAACTCCCTCATAGTCGTTGCCGATGAGGCGATGACGCTTCGCGTGCAGGCACTGGCGGAGCAGTTGGACAGCGAGGTTGACCGCTCTAGTGGTCGCTTCTGGGTCTATCGATTGCAGCATGCCGATGCTGAGGAGTTGAGCGAAATCCTGAATAATCTTATTTCCGGCGCTGAATCTTCGGATACGAACAGTAGTGCAACGCAGGGCTCATCCATAAGTCGTTCTCGTTCTTCCCAATCTTCTACTGGTAATCAAAGAGCGCAGCTCGCTCGTGTGCTCCAGCGTTCAAGAAATCTCCTGCGTGGCAGGAGCGCGACTGCCAGTGAGCAGGAAGACGGCGGGCGCGTCACCCTTGAGGGTGAGGTTTCGATCGCCCCTGACCCATCGACGAATTCCCTTATCGTCAATGCAAGTAAAACAGACTTTCAGAGGATAAAGGAGGTAGTCGAGGCACTTGATATCAAGCGTCGACAGGTCCTCGTTGAGGCCACCCTCCTTGAGGTCACTCTTTCGAATGACGAGGGCTTTGGCGTTGAGTTACAGGGCAGTACCGCCGTTGGCGATGATGCTGGACTGGTCGGACAGACCAACTTTGGTGGACTTACAAATCTCTTCACTAACCCGGCTGCGCTCACTGATCTCACTATCGCTGCTGCGAGTAGCGGAACTTTGACGCTTCCCGGTGGCATCACCATCCCTTCGCAGGCTATTCTGATTACCGCGGTAAGCCGCCATTCCAATGTAAACGTATTGAGTTCGCCGACAATTCTCGCAACTGACAATGAGGAAGCGGAAATTATTGTCGGGGAAAATGTGCCTTTCGTGACGAGCACCTCAACTGACTCGTCTAATATCGGAAATACGTTTAATCAGATTGAGCGGCAGGATGTGGGAATCACCTTGCGTATCACGCCGCAGATCAGCACGGGTGACTTCCTGAACCTGAAGATATTCGTTGAGATTTCAAATGTTGTGGCCGGTACCCGTAATGACTCAAACGGACCTACCACCACTATTCGAACAACCGAGACAACTGTGGAAGTTCGAGATCAACAGATGATTGTTACCGGTGGTCTCATTGCGGATGCAGTTACTCAGTCTACTCGGGGGGTTCCCCTGCTCCAGGATATTCCCGTGCTCGGTCAGTATTTTAAGCGAGAAGACGAGAATATCCGACGAACAAATCTGCTGATATTCATCACGCCAAGAATTATCTCGGATCAATTTGATGCACGAGATGAGACAAAGAGCAGAGCCGGAAAGTTACGTGAGAAAACGGACTATCTTGAAGATGTGATTGGCAGAGAGGACGTGCTGGATAATGAGCGCATCGATAATGTGGTTGAGCGTTTTGAGGATGAGTCCCTCCCCCCACCTACTACAATTCGTCCGGACACTGTTTCGTCGAAAGATAAGAAGGGCGCCGATGCCCTGAAACGAACGCAGCGTCGCTTTAAGGAGATTGAGGGTGGCGCCACAAGGGAGCAGCCGACCGGGTCCGCCGCCGCAGGGACTGCTGATGCACCTGCGGGGAGCAGTAGTGCCGAGGAGGAAGTGATTGATATTTCGGTAACGCCGAAACTACCCGGAATGGAGCAGCCGGTGCGGAGTGCCAGACTTTCTCGCCCGGCAGCTCAGGCGGTTCAGGGTGATTCGCCCCGGGCCGAGGATGCAACAACGCATTCCTTCGTCGTGCTCAGGGCGGTGGCTGACAGTCAGCAGGGA
Organism: bacterium; assembly: GCA_030433295.1. Classification (GTDB taxonomy): domain Bacteria; phylum Bdellovibrionota_C; class UBA2361; order SZUA-149; family SZUA-149; genus JAUIMJ01. Next base: position 18,308 of record JAUIMJ010000022.1, read on the forward strand.
AAGGAACTTCCATTTCGTTTCGCGGCTGACAAGTCCACCGTTGGCCTTCGTGTGTTGGGAGGACTTGAGCAGGACGGCGCCTTTTTCGCGGTCGGTGGGAAGTATTCCTACACGCCAGCAGGGGGTGAGGCTCCGGTAACCTTCGTCTGTCTTGGAATCTACGGCTCTCCCCGTGAAGCCGGTGTCGTCCATCCAGAGTTGTCGCAGGAATCCAAGTGGTATGCGCTTTCTGTGGAGCAGAACTTAGCCCTTGGAACCCGCACATGGCGAAGAGAGTAGTATTGTGAGCGAGACTGATGTCCTGGATGATACCTCCCTCGAGGAGCTGCCGAGTCGCCCGGAGCCGCCCGAAAATCTGGCGGATCTGGCAGAGTCACTTGGCCTGACCTTTCGCCACAACCTGGGTTCCGTGCAGCCGCCGAAAGAGCTGGCCTACGGCGAATTCAGTCGTCTGATCGGTTCCTGGGGGAAGCAGCATAAGGTAGTACCGCTTAGCCTCGATGAGAATGTGTTGACAGTCGCAGTCAGCGATCCCCTGGCAACTGAAGTAATCGATGCGCTCTCCATGTGTTACGCAAGGGCCGTGCGAGTAGTAGTTGCCCCTGAGGCAGAAATCATTCGGTCAATAAATGGTGTGCGTACCTCATTAATGTCCGATCGAGAGAGTTCGCTGGAGACCGATGGCGATTCTTCCGACAGTGACATCTCCTCCTCTCTCAAGATCGATGTTACGGATGCCGAGGATGATGATGCTCCCATTATCAGGTATGTGAATACGCTCATTTTCCGGGCTGCGACACAGAGAGCCTCGGATATCCACATTGAGCCCTACGAATCAGATCTCAAGGTGAGATTCCGAATCGACGGGGTGCTTCACGACATTGATACCGAATCGAAGGTCTTCCAGGCGCCGATTCTCTCTCGCGTGAAAGTTATGGCCAATCTCAATATTGCGGAGAAAAGACTCCCCCAGGATGGTCGTATTGGTCTAAAGATTGCCGGACAGGACGTCGACATTCGTGTTTCCACAGTGCCCACCAGGTATGGTGAGCGGATCGTGCTTCGTCTTCTCGATAAGTCCAAAGTGATGCTCGAAATTGACTCCCTTGGGTTTCGCAGCGAAATTCTTAGCTCGGTGAAGCGGGTAATTCACAAGAGTCACGGAATTTTTCTGGTCACGGGACCTACCGGCTCAGGTAAGACGACCTCGCTCTACGCCTGTCTGTCTGAGATAAACTCGGTCGACAAGAATATCCTGACCATTGAGGATCCGGTGGAATATGAACTCGGTGGAATCGGTCAGATGCAGGTCAATCCGAAAATCGATTTCACGTTTGCCAATGGTCTTCGATCGATCCTGCGACAGGATCCGGATGTGATTATGATTGGTGAGATTCGTGATCTCGAAACGGTGGAGATTGCGATTCAGGCGTCGCTTACCGGGCACCTGGTTTTTTCCACCCTGCATACGAACGACGCACCGGGAGCCATAACCCGCTTACTCGATATGGGCGTTGAACCCTTTCTCATCTCTTCGAGTGTTGTTGCTGTTATGGGACAGAGGCTCGTTCGCGCCCTGTGTCCGGATTGTAAGGTCCCGGCAAAGCTTACTGGTGCTCAGGCGCGAGAGTTGGGCCTCGGTCTTGATAATCTGGGAGAGCATACGGTGTTTGGCCGAAGAGAGGAAGGCTGTCCTCGTTGTCAGAATACCGGATATCGCGGTCGTATGGGTATTCACGAAATGCTGATGGTCGATGATGCAATTCGTGAAATGATCATGGAGCGTGCAAACGCCAGTCAGATTAGAGCGACGGCTTCTTCAATGAATACCCTTCGCAACGACGGAGCCCATAAGATACTCGCTGGTCTGACGTCCGTTGAAGAAGTCCTGAGGGTTACTCAGGAAGATGCGATAGATGTGTAGAGCATAAGCGATGGCTGTTTATTCTTATAAAGCACTCACGGCGAAAGGTAAGAACGTAAAGGGAGTCGTCGATGCTGAAACCCTTCGGGCTGCCCGCCAGAAGCTGAAAACACAGGGCATCTTCCCCACCCAAATCGAGGAAAGTCGAGTAGAGCGCGGACGAAACTTCGCGCTGACGAGCAACCGAGTTCGGCAACCGAGAGTCCGAGCCGGACAATTGTCGGTCTTTACTCGTCAGTTGTCCACGCTGGTTGCCGCGGGGATGCCCCTGGTGGAGTCGCTCAAGGCTTTGGGGGAACAACTTGATAATCCGACGCTGAAAGAGATTACCTCTGAGATTCGAGATAAGGTAAATGAGGGTGAAACGCTTGCAGCGTCTCTTGAAGCGTATCCGAAAGTATTTCCCAAGCTATACGTCAATATGGTGGCATCCGGTGAAGCAAGTGGTAGCCTCGATACCGTGCTGGAGCGTCTTGCCGATTTGCTGGAGCAGCAGGTCGCGCTGCAAAGAAAATTCATATCTGCACTTACGTACCCCATGCTGATGTTAGTTCTGTGTTTCGGGGTCATATTGCTGCTGCTGGCGTATGTCGTTCCGCAGATAACGTCAATCTTTGAGGAGCAGGGAGCCAGTCTTCCGCTTCCCACCGAAATCGTTATTTTCCTCAGTGATATGGTTCTTGGTTACTGGTACATATTATTCGGGCTTATTGCAGGCATCCTGTGGCTGATTTCCTCCTATTGGAAAACGGAAAAAGGCAAGATGCGGCTCAGTGAAATCTTGTTACGTATTCCAGTGTTTGGCCCTATGCAATTGAAAGTTGCAACGGGACGATTCGCCAGAAATCTCTCTTCCATGCTCGCCAGTGGTATTGAGCTTCTTCAGGCGCTTTCCATCGTGAAGAACATCGTTGGTAATGTCGTGTTGAAGGAGTGCATAGATTCAGCTATTACCGGTGTTCGCGAGGGTAACGGCCTGGCTGAGGAATTGAGCAAAACGGGTCGTTTCCCCAGGCTCCTCATTCATATGACCTCTATTGGGGAGCGAACCGGCCAGCTTGAGCAGATGCTTGATCGTGCAGCAAATAGCTATGAATCGGAAGTGGATGCAGTGGTCTCGGGGCTCACTTCCATTCTGGAACCCCTGCTCATAGTGTTTTTGGCCCTGATTGTAGGGGGTATTTTGGCCTCGGTGATGCTTCCGATGCTTGAAATGACCTCGCTGGCGCGTTAAAAGTGTTCTCAGATGAATCTGAGGGCCGCTGAATCGTCATTGTTTTCGAGGCTTTTTGTGAACGATACCTTGTGTGGTGTCCGTCCTTCCTTTTTCTGCAGGCCTGCACTGGCGCCGAAAAGAGTCGGAACACCGCGTTGAATAGCATTTTTTATTGGGCTGGTAGGAATGAAGAATACATCGAGCGAAGCGTTACTTTCCCTGGAATCTGAGCGTGGGATGACGCTTGTAGAACTTCTTGTGGTTATCGTTCTGATAAGCCTTATCGCTGTGGTAGTCGGGAAAAATGTAATCGGAAAGAGTGAGGGGGCCAAGGCGGATCTCAACGTAGTGAGAATGAACGATATCAAACAATATATCGGTCAGTATCGACTCAAGTACAATACCTACCCTACCCAGCTCTCTGATCTAACAAGCCCGAATGCGGACGTTAAGAAGAGCGGCCAGATATTTACCTCCCTTGCGAGTGAGGAGGAGCTGAAAGATATCTGGGGTTTCCCTTATATCTACAAGTTGAGCAATGGAGGGCGGAGCTACACCCTCAGCAGTCTTGGTTCCGACGGGATCGAGGGAGGCGAAGGCGCGAACCAGGATGTGACAATCCAGCCCTGAGCCTTGCCCGGAGAAGAGTATTGGGGGCTCTGGGGATGTCTTGGGATGTCTTGATGGCTTGGGGGGGCGCGCTCTAGTGCCTTGTCCGCCTTTCACTGCTGATTGCGTATCGAGAGCTACCGGGCTCTCTGTTAATCGGTGAATAATTGATGGCATTACTTTCAGCTCGACTGTGTGAGCCCCCATTTCGCGCTTCCCCGCTATTGCCTCGTTTCGCACCTAATGCATGCACCCGTACATCCTCCCCTTCCCGGGATACCGCTGAGAGCGGGCTTACGCTTATTGAACTCGTTCTGGTAGTTGTCCTGATCGGGCTGCTTGGCACCTTCGCCGTCACCCGCCTGGATTCTGCCCTGGGCTGGAAGCAGGAAGGCGAGATTCGCAAGCTTGCAAACGTGCTCCAGTTTCTACACAGACAATCTCGCGCTCGAGGTGTTGGGTATCGGATATTGTTTGATATCCGCCAGAACAGCTATCGGGTGTTCCGTGAACGCCAGCCGGACATCGGTGAGGCCGTGCAGGTGGATTACCTGAAGAATCTGAGGGTTCAGTCCGAGAAAGAACGACGGGCTGAGGCTGAGATAGAGAGTATGCCGACGTTGGAAGAGCAATTTATGGAGGAGGACTCACGTGCTGCTCAAGCAGTCGAAAACAGATTCTTTGATGTGAAGTACAGTGATCCGCACAGGGCAATAGAGCTGCGGACGCCCCTGGAGTTTCCCAGTCTTTCCAACAGTAAGCAGATGCCAGCCGGTCTTGAACTCGTTGATGTAGCCGTACGGGGGCAGACAATTTCAGACGGGGAAACCTTTGTGCGATTCCTGCCTCGGGGTGTTTCGGAGTTCGTGGTTATTCATCTGCGGGTTGACGAGCAATGGTTTACTCTCGTTCAGAATCCTTCCTCCGGCGATGTCACGACCTTCGGAGGTAAGCGTTCTTTCTCGTGGAGCAGAGAGGATGAACTCGATGAAGAATAGTGCGGGTTTTACCCTGATCGAGATTGCTGTTGCTGTGGCGATCCTGGGCATAGCGCTAACAACGCTCGTTGGTCTGCAGACCCGCATGCTCGATATCTATTTTAATGAAAGAAACCGCTTTGATGCCAGCCTCTATGGGCAGTATCTGATGGTGATTCTCGAAACGAAGAGTGAACCTCCCCCCGTGGCCAGCCGTGAAGGCGATCTCCGAGATGCGCTTGAGCAGGCGGGCTTTTTTGAAAGTGAAGATCTCGATGATTTTCTTTCCCTGCGGGGAGAATGGCAGTATCGCGAGGAGGTTACCAGTGTGGATCTGCCCCTGATAAATGACGCCATGCGCAGAGTCGATCTGATCATTTCCTGGGGCGATATAGAAAACGAGGATGAGCGTTACTCCCTGGTTAATTTTATTCCGGTAGATTTGCAGTCAAACAGACAGAATCCGTTTGCGGGTGCCTTTTCCACCACTCAGTAAGCGGCAGAAGCATACGATGAGACATCGGTAATGATGATACCTTCAGTGCATTCAGAAGAAAGAGGCTTTACTCTTATAGAGCTACTGCTGGTGTCCGTCCTGCTCGCGATACTCAGTGCCATCCTCTACGGAACCATTACGGCGATACTTTCGAGCAGAGCCATGGTTACCACGGAGCGCGAAATCAGTAGGACGGCTCAGCACGTCCTTGAGCGCATGTCGAAAGAGCTGATTTCGCGTGTAGTGTCCCCTCTTTCTTCAGGTGGTTTCGGTGATGAATCCTCAGACGCTCCGGTTCGTGGCAGGACCTATCTTCTTGGAGTAAACCGTGGCTCCGGCAATGACGCCTCGGATATCCTGCGCTTTGTCAGCTCGCAGGGTTCCCCTGCGCAGGTAGGAGGAAATGAGAACTACGGTCTGGTAGAAGTGGAGTACCGCCTCCGTGAGCCGGATGCTCAGGAATCTGCGCGGACGCCCCTTCCGGAGGGTCCCGAGTGGCAGAAGGTCAACAATCTCATCAGACTTGAGCAACCCGCAGAGGTGAGCTCCACAAATGTTCAGGAAAAGCGTCGGTTTCGCACCACCGTTGCCCAGAATATCACGTCCCTGAATTTTCGTTATCTCAAAGACGGTAGCTGGCAGAACTCCTGGGAGGGACAGGGTGCTCGCATTCCGGAAGCCGTTGAAATCACCTTTTCTGTCCAGGGGGTCAGTGAACCGAGTGTGCGACATTTTCGGACCGCGGTGGCCCTGAGTAAGGCCCGGAGAACCTCTTCTATCAACAGCCAATAATACTTCTGTTTGCGAATTCTTGTTTAAGAAAGGGTAATTTGGTGCTAAATCTGAAGCACGATGTCAACAGTAGCTGCAATTAATATCACCCGCGATGGGGCAACAGTTGTTACCGCCCGCGCGGCGAGTGCAGAGCGTATCACTTTGCTTGATATGCAGAGCATTGATTTTGACACACTGGCGGCGCTCAGTGCTGACAGCGATGATTTACAGAGTTCTTCTGAGGTAGCAGAAGACGATGGAGAAGCGGGTTCTCCTGAAGTATCTGCGGCGGTAGCGTCCGCCGCCCCCAAATTGTCAGATTTTTTTGGCTACGAAATAGACTCTTCTATCGCGCTTTATTCTGCCGACGCCGTACTCTACCAGGATGTAAGTCTGCCATTCAGTGATCAAAAGAGAGTCGACCAGGTCGCTCCCCTTCAGCTCCAGGATGGACTTCCCTTTGATGTCGATGAGTTCATCGTCGACAATCAGGTGCACGGTCTGAACCAGGATGGGAGCTATAACGTAATTTCGGCAATGCTGCCTTCTTCAGCTATCAGTGAATCCCTTGGTAGCTTGCAGCTTGTTGGTGCTGAACCCCGGCTCATCAGCAGCGGTGCGAGCATTCTTTTTTCTCTCGTCTCTCGACTGAGAGCAGTGGATCGTGCCCCGTGGGGTGATGGCCTTAACGCCGCTATTGAAGTATGTGACCGCCGGGTATCTATCGTCTTGTTTCGAGGAGACACCTTGTTGCGGCTTCGGGAATTCTCATTTCCGGGGAATGCGGAGGTAGCAGCAGAACTTCTCTGCGCTTCAATACGGAGCACGCTTTTTGGAGAGGAGTATCATCGCGAGGAACGAATCGATTCAATTCATTTTATCGGGGCTGACGATGTTCGCCAGTTTTTAGAGCAGGGACTGGAGCGTCCGATTCACCCCATCGATGTGACGCCTTTGCTGCAGGACGGTGCTGATCTTGCACCGGCTCACGAGCTTTCCTGGGCTCTCGGTCTTTTGAGCAATGAGATCTTCGGTGCGCCGAACGACAAGAAGCCGATAGATTTCAGGAAAGGTCCCTTTGCCTATAAGCATGCACTCAAGACGGTTTGGCTTGCGGTTGAACCGGAGGTGCTCTACATCGGCTTCTTTGTGTTTTGGCTTTTGACCTGGTGTTTTTCCACCTTCTACAACGCAAACCAGAGTCTTGCTGCAGTAGAAGAGGAGATACAGAATCTTGTGAGAACAAAGGTCACCGGTGAGGTGCTACCCCGTGGTGCAGAGGTCTCGACATTGGAGTCTCGAGTATCTGAGCTCGAAGAGCAGCTACGAGGTATGGGGTCCCTTTCTTCTCTTTCCCCTCTCGACTCGCTCAAGCTCCTATCGGATGTTATTAAGCAAAATATTGATGTCGAAGTTGATTCTTTGAGTATTGCCCAGTCCAGACTGATTTTCCGGGGTACGATTCTGGATACACCGACCCTGGGTCGTTTGGATGGTGCCCTGGAGAAAATTGGCGAGCCCTTTTGTGCGACAAAGGTTGATCCCAAGGGGCGTGATCCCCGGACTTCTCGAGTCAAGTTCGCTGCAGAGATAGAGCTTTGTGAATGAGGTGATTGTCTGAATGTCTCGTGCTTCAATTAAATTCGATCAGCTCAGTACCTGGTTTTTCCGCTTGAGTGTTCGTGAGCGCGTGTTGCTTGTGGTAACGTCTGTTGCTTTGTTTCTGACAGCGTGCCTGTTTGCCTACCAGGCAGTGCAGGAAAGCATTGCGGAGACCCGGCGGCGCACTATTGTACGCACTCGAAATCTCAATGACCTGGGGCGTCTGGCTAACCGCTACAATGATCTTAAGGAGCGCCTCGATAGACTGCAGACGACGTTTTCAGCTGCCCAACTGTCCTTTGAGGAAGTTACCAAGAAAATCGATGTGATCGTGCAGCAAAGTATCGGAACCAACACCTATGAGCTCAAGCGTGGTCGAACCCCTGAACAGATAGGATTCGAGTACGAAAAACAGCAGTTTACGCTAAAAGTTGACTCGCTGGAGCTTCCGCAACTGGTTCAGCTCCTTTATAAGTTAGAACAGGGAGATAATCCCCTTTTCCTCGGAAAGGTCGATATCTCCAAATCAACACGTGACGAAAGTTTTGCTGCAACCCTCGAGATCTTCAGCGTTCGGAAGAATTCCTAATGTCGGATGGGCTGGTATGCATGCACCTGCGTTCGCGGTCGGAAGCAGTTTCGCTGCGTTTTTATGGTAATTGCTGTTTTGCTTCTTTATCCATTGGGCAGTATGTTTTTCTTTCTTCACGATCATAGAAGTCTATCGATACAATTCTCCGCCCTATGAAACGAGTTGCACGTCAGTCTCTGTGCTTTGTTATTCTGCTGCTGATCTATTCAGTGCTGCGATTTCCCTACAGCAGTTACGGAAATAAGATGCTTGGAGAACTCGAGCGCACTTTGCGCGGCAGAGGAGTGATGCTCGATATCCCGGAGGCTACTGTTGAGTTCCCCGGCGTTCTGGTTGCCCGAAACATCAGCCTCGTGGTTCCGGTACAGCGGGCCCGAATTCCGTTCTTTGTTGATAGCATTACACTGTCCCCCTCTTTTCTCTCGCTCCTGATGTTTTCTCTTTCATTCGACGGAGACCTGGAACTCTACGGGGGTACGCTGCATGGCAGTATGGAGAAGGGAATATTCGGGAATGAAATTTCG
>JAUIMJ010000023.1 GCA_030433295.1 bacterium
GCCCAATGTGCAGCTCGGCCGTATTCAGATTTTCAACAACTGGAGCCCCTACCTCGTTCGGGACCCGGATACGATTTGGCTGGGACTGGAATACTTTTGTGAAGCCGGCGAGGAGCTATGGTGCAGGGCGGATGATGAAATTACACGCTTCGCCCGGAACGAACTGCAGTCTACCGGTCTTGTTGCTGGATGTACTGTCCTTGATAGCACGGTAGTTAGGGTTCCTAAAGCGTACCCAAGTTACAGTGGCGCCTATGCCGATGTTGGCAGGGTTCAGGAGTATTTGAGTTCTCTTGAGAATCTCTATCCGCTTGGGCGAAACGGAACCCATTCCTACAATAATCAGGATCACTCAATGCTGACAGCGATGCAGTCGGTAGACCACTTGTTGAATGCTTCGCAGAGTAAAAATGATGTTTGGAATATCAACACGGAGAAGGAATACCACGAGACGTTCGACCGCAATTAGCTAGGGATCGCCACTATCTTCCGTTTTCATTGACTATCAACGAAGTTCATAAATTTCATCATTTGTAAGAGGACTTCCGGGGAGCAGCTTTCGGTGGTTACTTGGGAGAAGTTGGATCCTGAATTGACCGATTACAGGAACCTCTCCCTGAGTGAGTTGCAGAACATCCCCATCGCTATATTCTACGCCATCGACGGCAATTCGTTCATCCGAAATAACGCGATATTCTCCGGAAAATTCAATCGTCAGCGTAGAGTCTGCTGCAGTAACACTCGGGGCATATGAGTGAAGCATATGCCAGAGCTGCTTGTAATTCTGGTCTATGAACTCACGTAACCTTTCGGGCAGCCCAGTACTCCTATTGTTGAGGAGGAAGTACTTTACCTTTGATTCTCGTATCTTGTGGATTAGCCCATCAAGCTCTGAATCGCTAAGTTCGTTTAGTCTGAATATTCGCGGACTATCTAAACTGCTCATTATTGGTATGGGTTGTCGCCTCGTATAGAGGTACGATGTTGGCCCAATGTAGTTCTCGTCTTCACCTAGATCTTGTTCAAGGAAGTAGATGATCTTTTTTTGTGCTTCGATATAAGAAACGTTTTCAAAAAAGCTCATGAAGTAAAGCGGATAGCCTGCATAGAACAAAAAGACCAGGGCAAATAAAGTCCGGGTTCGAACACTCATGTGTCGAATTGATTTCAGTGAGTATTCGATGAACCGCGCAATTACCAATGTACTTGTGGGAAGAAAGATTACGAAGAAATAAGGCCAGGGCTGTGCGTGATTGACAGAAAGGAACATTAGAGTCGCACTATATCCAAACAGTAGAGTTTCCTCGCGTACGTTTGATTCGCGTCTGTCTAGGAAAAGGTGAAGCAGGCCGGTGAAAAACAGAAGATAGTAAAACCAATTCGCTTGTAGTGCGAGATACCAAAACTCCAGAAAATTAAGGCTCTCACGATACACGTCTCCGAAAGCCTTATCCGCGTGTTTAATGAATACTTTTTCCACAAGCAAACTGACGCGGAAGCATGGCGCCCAAAAAATGCCGTATGCTAGTGTCGTACACCCCATACCAGCAATCATCGGGAGGAATCTTCGCTTTAGTGCTTCGATTGGTGGCATGTATAAAAACATTAGTCCGCATGCCACAATCTGAGAAATAATGTAATAGGCTCCTTTTTGCGAGATGAAAAAGCTAGCAGCGCAGAGAAACCCTGACCAAAAATACTTTCCGGATAAGAGTAGGAGCAAGGCATAAAAACCAGCGATAGCCGTGAGCATATCCACGCGAATGCTGGACGCATGAATGTAGAAGTTAACATTGCTGACTAGCACGAGCAGGGCACCGAGCATCGCCACTGCGCTATACTGCCGGTAAAGATAGCGTGATAAATAGAATAAGAAGATGATGTTAATGGCCACAAGCTGTAGCCGCATCAGAATGAGTCCGTTCCAGGCATCCGTCGCGACCAGCAACGTTGGTAGTTGAATGTAATATCCGATGACGGTCTTATAAGGAGTGAAGTCGCAGTATGGGATCTCCCTGGTAAGGCGAAAAACACTTAGCGCCCCCTCAATTTCGTCACGTACGAATGGTATACGAAATGTTCGCCACAACTGGGTGTAGACAAATATGACCCCAACTATTGATAGTCCGATATAGAATTTGGTTCGTGGTACTATTGAATGGATCATTGCTGCCCTGGGGGAAACTTGAATCGGGGAGGGTCAAGCTTACAATATTCGTTTGAGTCTCGTCACGACTCGATCTTCTTTAAAACCTTCGGAGACTAAACTGCGAGATCTCATCAGCTGCTGTTGTCATTTTTGTTTCTCCAAATGGTGGAGAGGAGAATTTCATCTTTGTGTTCCAGAAACTGTCGTCGAAAACACGGCTAACGCATAGCGGGTTGCAAATGAATTAGTGCGACAGGCAACTGCGGAAAACAGCATCCCTGGGACTGTCGCACGAGATAAACTACTATATTTCAGGCACTTACCTGCGCCCACTTGAATTCCGCACTATCTTAGTGCATTATTTGTCGTTCTTATAGCTCCCGGCTATTTCTCAGCATACCTGTGAGTAGAGTGGCACCGCAGCCCTGCCCCGTTTTTCGGGGAAGGGCTGACAGTGCGAAAGGTTTAAGACGTCTGTCTGATCTTCCGTGTGTGAGCACCAACTTCCATCCCCCCAGCCTCGGCTTTGCCGAGTTTTACAGCAACATTACCCCGGTCGGAATGTTGCGCATACCCGCACACTTTTTTGGAGAGAGACGAGATGTCAAACGTTAAGATTTTTATTTCCGACATTCACGCAAATCTGGTTGCGCTTGAAGCCGTCCTCGCGGATATCGAGCGCAAGTATCCCAATGCCGAACTCTACTGTCTGGGAGACATCATCGGCTACGGACCATGGCCGGTCGAATGTATCGACCGGGTGATGAAGAGATGCGACAAGGCGATCCTCGGGAATCACGACCTGGCGGTTCTCTTTGAGCCCGACGGCTTCAATCCAGACGCCAAACAGGGAATCTACTGGACTCGTGCGCAAGTGGAAGCGCAGCCGGCGTACTACGACGTCCTGGCAGATCTTCCCCGATGGCTCGACGAGGGAGAACTCATGTGTGTTCATGGTTCGCCGCGAGATACTCAGAACGAGTACTGTTTCCCTGATATCGCGGGAGATGGACGTGTGATGGAGGATATGTTTCGACGTTTCTCCGGGACATGCGTGTGCGGTCACTCGCATATTCCCGGCGTGTTTTCTGACAACCCCTGGACGTTTACCCCGTCGATTGAGATCCTGAACGAGGATTTGAACAATCGGAAACGCCTGGTGAACGTGGGTTCGGTCGGACAACCGAGGGACGGAGATCCTCGTGCCTGTTACACCGTTCTGATCGATGGTTTCCTCAGTTACGAACGCGTCGAATACGACATTGACGCCGTCCGCGACAAGAACCGCCAGATTCCGGAACTCAGCGACTTCCAGGCCGATCGTCTTTACGAGGCGAGGTAGCGGTTCTCCTGATTTCTATCGGGAATCCCGCTAAGGGATGAGGTTGTCAGGCACTGTCAACCTTATCTCTTTCAGGAGTGTATCGCTCTGGAGCAGTCTTCCGATACATCGCCTACGACTGCTCTAGCTCCCCGGCGGAACCAGAAAAGCTTCTGCCCCGGTAGAGATTTCAGCGGCATTCGCTTCGTCCGTATCGATATGCATTTCCAGGGCATATTTATCTGATACGCGCACAAGAACATTTCCGAATGTCAGGCCACGTTCTTCCTGCTCAACGCGAACGGCAACGATATCACCGTTGCTCACCCCGAAAGACTCGGCATCTTCAGGGCGCATGTGTATATGGCGCCAGGCACAAATGACTCCCTGCGTCAGCACCGTTGATCCGGCAGGGCCAAGCACCTGAATCCCCGGGGTATTGTCCACATTGCCCGATGCTCGGACGGGAGCGTCGATTCCCAGAGTGTACTCATCAGTCCTCGATATCTCAATCTGGTTCTTACTCCTGATCGGGCCAAGAATTCTGACATTTTCAATTGTGTTCTTTGGTCCTACGAGACTGACGGTTTCTTTGGCGGCAAACTGCCCGGGTTGGGATAAGTCTTTTAAGGGGGTAAGCTCATGGCCAGGTCCGAAGAGGATTTCCAGGGTTTCGCGGGTAATGTGCATATGCCTTGAGGATACGCCCACCGGTATCGGACCGCTGCTGCAGGCTTTATTCATAGAGCGGATGAGATCCCGGCATTCCAAAGCCATTGCCTTTTGCTCGTTAGTCGCAATTGCGAGAAGGCGAACTGAGCTATTCCTACGAGAAAGATCTTCGATTGGGTTTTGCTCGTCCAGGCGGCATTCACGATTACGTGTTTCATCGATTTGCGCTCCCAGAAATGAAAGCCGCTGCGCCGCTCTGTGGCGAACTACCGCACTGTTTTCACCGATGCCACCGGTAAAAACTATCGCGTCAACGCCGCCCATTACTGCGGCATAAGCGCCGATGTATTTGCGAATCCTGTGGCAGAACACGTTGAGCGCAAGTTGACAATCATCATCCCCCTCACCAGCCCGCTCGATGATATCTCGCATGTCTTTGCTCGTGCCGGATATACCGAGTAGTCCGCTCTCGCGATTTAAAATTTCATCAAGCTCCTGTGGCGAGCGCCCTTCTTTTCTAGCAAGAGTTAATGGAATACCGGGGTCGATGTCTCCACATCTGGTTCCCATCACAAGTCCTTCGAGCGGAGTCAATCCCATACTGGTTTCAACAGATGAACCATACTCTATCGCGGCCATACTCGCTCCGTTGCCCAGATGACAGGTGATCAGTCGTAGACTTTGAAGAGGGCGCTGAAGGTAGTGTGCAGCCTGATTGGCCACGTAGGCATGGCTGGTCCCGTGAAAGCCGTAACGGCGAATATCATATTTAGTACTGAGTTCTTTTGGGATGGCATAGGTGCGTGCGCGTCTTGGCAAGCTGACATGAAACGCCGTATCAAAAACAGCGATATGCGGGCAGTCGGGGAACTGCTGTTGCGCTATCCTGATTCCTTTTGCGTTAATCGGGTTGTGAAGGGGAGCAAGCTCAGAGAGGCGGTCGATTGATGTAAGAACGTCGTCATTAATGAGTGTCGGGGCAGCGTATTCTGATCCTCCGTGCACCACTCTATGAGCAAGGGCGGTGATCTCGGGAAACTGCCCTGCGACTTCTGCAAGCAGCATCTCAAGCCCTTCTTCCAGAGTCGTGGGAGTCCTTTGAAGTTCGATCTCCGGCGTGCAGCTGATTTCCGGATTGGCGGTGTTGAGACGTCCGACCCGGATGCGTCCCAGTGACTGACTGGCGTTTTCATCGAAAACGTCCAGTTTTATAGATGAAGACCCGCAATTCAGAGATAAAATCATGTGTTGCCCTCCACAAGCTTGCCGAGAAAAATATCTAATAATAAGGGCATCTTGAAGCCTGGGGAAGAACTCTTCCCAATTAAAGTGTAGTCATACGATTGACTGAATCCTGTTTTAGGAGTAGATTTAGTCAGTCGTATGAATTTAACCGGATATGCGAGTCCATTATGGGCGAAACTGACAAGAAGATGAGTTCCAGGGATGCTCTGCTGAAAAGCGCAGAGACCTTGTTTACGGTTCGAGGGTACAGCGCCGTAAGCACTCGTGAGCTCGCAGAGCATGCGCAGGTTAACCTCGGTGCGATCCAGTACCACTTTGGATCCAAGGCTAAGCTCTTCATTGAGACGATACTTTCATTGCTGGATAGGAAGCAGGCGAGCGCTCCACTTTTTAATGAAAATCTGGAAACGCTTGGTCGTGAGGATGCCGCCCTGCGTCTGTGTGATTTTATTGCACACTTTCTGCATGACGTACTTCGCGTTCAGGAGAGGGATGTCTGTCGGCTGATGCACCGCGAAACACTGGGAGCGACAGCGCAGGAAACTGAAATTTTTGAGGCGCTGGTGTCTTCGGTTGTTGAGCAGTTTATACAGCCGATTGATGAGCGACTGACTCGTTTGTTGGGGAAAATTAATCCCGACCTCAGCCGCGAAGAGATTGCTCTGACCGTCCAGAGCATCATCGGGCAGTGTTCGTACTATATCACCCATCGTCCCTTTGCTGAGCGGCTCCGTGGAGTCGATTTTGGGGATCCCGAGATGTACTCAAAAGTTTGTCGGCATGTCTGGAATTTTTCTTTGCTCGGAGTTGGGATGACTAAGGGCGAGATAGATCCGGTCATCGAGCGGGCGTCTACAAATCTGAACTCAGTCGATTTATAAAGCGAGAGATAGGCAATGCAGAAGAAACCACTAGTCATCAGCCTCGGTGTGACGATCGGTGTGATAGTCATACTTGGGTTTATAAAGTATCAACAGATCTCTGCTGCTATCGCTCAGAGTAGAACGATGGGTCCGCCGCCGACCACCGTGACTTCGTTTGTTGCAGAAGCACAAAGCTGGCCGAATACCATTAGTGCCTCAGCTTCACTTGCTGCGTCCCAGGGAGCGATGCTCAGTGCTGAGGAGATGGGCAGGATATCTAATATCGCGTTCACTTCAGGCCAGCTTGTAGAGAAAGGTGACGTGCTGCTTGAAATGGACACGTCTGTAGAAGCAGCGCAGCTCAAGGGCGCGAAGGCGGCTCTTAGCCTGGCATCCATTAATGCAAAGCGACAGAGAGCATTGCGCGCAAAGAACGCGAACGCTCCGGGAGACCTCGACGACGCGGAAGCGACATTACGAGAGTCCGAAGCGGAGGTTGCCCGACTGTCTGCCGTGCTTGACCGCAAACGCGTCATAGCTCCTTTCAGCGGCCGATTGGGGATTCGTCTGGCAAATGTTGGTGAGACGGTGCAGGCGGGAACCAATATCGTATCGTTGAATTCGTTTGACCCCCTGTTCGTAAATTTTTCGCTTCCTCAACAGGTTCTGCCGAGTCTGGAAACGAAGGCTTCTGTTAGTGTGAACGTCGGAGGTTTCGATACCCCGTTTGAGGGCACTCTTACTGCCATAGAAAGTGAAGTCGATCAGAAAACCCGAACCATTGCCCTGCAGGCAACTGTCCTGAACCCAAAAGGGGAGCTGAGACCAGGCATGTTTGCTGAGGTGGATGTTTCGCTCGGGAAGCCGATCGATGTAATTGCAATTCCAGCTTCGAGCGTCAGCTACGCACCATATGGAGACAGGGTGTATGTCGTAGAACCTGGAGCTGAGGGCAAGGAAACCCGTGCCATACGAGCACAAACGGTCGTTACGGGTGAACGCTTTGGCGATATGATTGCGATACAGTCTGGGCTCAAAGCCGGAGAGGAGGTAGTTAGCTCCGCTACCTTCATGCTCAGACCAAATGCTGAAGTACTGGTAAACAGTGAGATAGACCCGGGCGCGAATTTGACGCCGAACCCAGAGGACACCTAAGGGTTATATGCGCATCACAGATATATTTATTCGTAGACCCGTTCTGACAATCTGCATCAATCTCCTCTTGCTCCTGGCGGGGGTGAAAGCGATTGACTCACTGACCACTCGTCAATACCCACGAAGTGATTTGGCAGTGGTGACAGTTATGACCACCTATGTGGGAGCCAATGCGGATCTGGTACGAGGTTTCATTACCACGCCACTCGAGCGAGCGATTGCCAGTGCGGATGGGATAGATTATCTGACCTCGTCAAGTCGCCAGAACGTCAGTGAAATTAAAGCCCATCTCAAACTAAATTTTGATGTTAACTCGGCCCTAACGCAGATTCAGGCTAAGGTAGCTCAGGTAAGAAACGATCTTCCGCCTGAGGCCGAAGCACCTGTGATCGATGTAGAGTCGAGTGATTCGCGATTTGCGGCGGTATATCTTAGTTTCTATTCAGATGAATTGAAGTCCAACCAGATAACCGACTACCTGACGCGTGTCGTTCAACCGAAACTTTCTTCTGTTCCAGGTGTGCAGAAGGCGGAGATACTCGGTTCACGCAGATTCGCAATGCGCATATGGCTAAAGCCGGAGCGAATGGCGGCAGTTGGTCTAAGTCCGGCTCAAGTGACCCAGGTCCTGCGAGCAAATAATTATCTTTCAGCGATTGGTACAACAAAAGGTTCCATGGTGGTCGTGAACCTGCGCGCCAATACTGACCTCAGCAGCGCGGAGGAGTTTCGCGACTTGATCGTATCCGGAGAGGGTGCCGATTTGGTGCGTCTCAAGGATATTGCTGACGTCGAGTTAGGTGCTGAAAATTACGACGAGGACGTCCGTTTCGGCGGAAAGTCTGCGACCTTTGTTGGTGTGTGGGCCCTACCTACGGCCAACTCCCTTGATGTAATCAAAGACATTCGTTTGGCCTTGCCAGAAATTGAGGCGGTGCTCCCGAGCGGTCTGAAAATGGATATTCCGTACGATTCGACGGAATACATTGAAGACTCCATCGATGAAGTCCTTAAGACTTTGGCTGAAACAATTGCGATTGTAATACTGGTCATATTTCTGTTTATCGGCTCCTTCCGTTCGGTTCTTGTCCCGGTTGTGGCAATTCCGCTCTCTCTTGTTGGTGGAGCCGCGATTATGTTCTTGCTCGGCTTTACCTTAAACCTGCTCACCCTTCTCGCAATTGTGTTAGCGGTTGGATTGGTTGTGGACGATGCTATTGTAATGCTTGAGAACGTGGAGCGGCATGTAGAGGAGGGAATGAAACCCTTCGATGCTTCAATCGTTGCCGCTCGAGAGCTCGTTGGGCCGATCATCGCAATGACGATTACGCTTGCGGCGGTGTATGCTCCGATCGGAATCCAGGGGGGGCTCACCGGAGCTCTGTTTCGGGAATTCGCGTTTACTCTTGCAGGTGCGGTCCTGGTTTCCGGCTTTGTTGCGCTAACTCTCGCTCCAATGATGTCATCAAAGCTTGTCGGATCGCGTGACGAGAATGTACCCGCATTTAAACTGAAAGTTGAATCAACACTGGATACGCTAAAAGAGCGTTACCGGTTGGTGCTCTCACGTGTCCTGGGTTTTCGCGTCGCGATACTTGCTTCGGCGCTGCTTTTTGCGCTGTGCACAATTCCGTTTTACATGTTTTCAATGAAGGAGCTTGCGCCTCGTGAGGATCAGGGTGTGGTCTTTGGAATCGTTCAGGCTTCTCCCAACTCATCACTGGATCAGACCAAGATCTATACCGAAAAGGTTAACGACGTCTTTGAGTCGTTCCCGGAGTATGCCACCTCATTTCAGATCACGGGTGCTTCCTTTGGCTTTTCCGGGCTTGTTGCCAAGCCATGGACGGAGCGTGAGAGGACGACGCTGGAAATGGAACCGGAGGCATGGGCGAAAACCTCGAAGATTCCGGGCGTGAGAGTAATCGTAACGACCCCTGCCCCCCTTCCTGGCGGAAGCGATTTTCCTGTTGAGTTTGTTATCTCGACGACTCAGGAACCAATCGAGCTAAACAGGTATGCCCAACAATTGGTCGGGGCTGCCTTTCAGAGTGGTAAATTCATGTTTGCCGATGCGGACCTGAAGTTTGATCTTCCTCAATCGGAGATTCTAATCGACAGAGATAAGGCTGCGAGCCTTGGTCTGGACATGAGAACGATAGCGGATGAACTCGGTGCATATACCGGCGGGAATTTTGTTAATCGCTTCAGTATCCAGGGGCGAAGCTATAAGGTGATCCCGCAAGCAAAGCGGAATCAGCGCCTCACTCCCGAGCAGATACTGGACGTGAACATTTCACTTCCGAGTGGTGACCTGATTCCCTTATCCACCATTGCGACACTGAAGGACAGTGTAGAGCCGAGAGAGCTCAAACGCTTTCAGCAATTGAACTCAGCGACAATTCAGGGTGCAATACCCCCGGGCGTTTCAATCGATCAGGCGCTTTCTGCGCTTGAGGAGAAGGCACGTGAAATACTTCCCGGAAATTTTACTATCGATTATGCCGGGGAGTCCCGCCAACTGAGAAAAGAAGGCAGCGATTTGGTCGGAACTATGATTCTGTCGTTGTTGATGATCTATCTGGTATTGGCGGCTCAATTTGAGAGCTTCAGAGACCCTTTTATTATTCTGGGTGGTTCCGTGCCCCTGGCACTTGCCGGTGCCTTGATGTTTTCCTTTCTCGGATTTACCTCGATGAACATTTACTCACAGGTGGGATTGGTTACACTGGTGGGTCTCGTTGCAAAGAACGGAATCCTGATCGTGGAATTTGCAAATGTGCTTCGTGATAAGGGCGCCAATCTGCAGGATGCAATCATTGAAGCCTCAAGTACCCGTTTGCGTCCGGTGTTGATGACGTCTGTTGCAACCATGG
This sequence comes from bacterium, assembly GCA_030433295.1. Taxonomy (GTDB): domain Bacteria; phylum Bdellovibrionota_C; class UBA2361; order SZUA-149; family SZUA-149; genus JAUIMJ01. The sequence goes on from JAUIMJ010000023.1 coordinate 10,282, forward strand.
TCGGTCATTTTCCTCTTATATTAGCAAGCGGACCGGGAGCAGGGGCGAGAAACAGTATTGGGATAATGCTGGTTTCAGGGATGTTTGTAGGAACCGTCTTTACGCTCTTTGTCGTTCCGGCGATCTATCTCGTGATAGCACGCAAGCCGTCGCAGTCAGATACGTCTGCAGATCGCGAAGATTCACCGGCACGCAAAAAACTAGAGGTTCATGCGCATGGCTAAATCTACTCTACTCATGCTCTTTGGCGCAGTGCTGCTATCTGCATGTGCAGTGGGCCCGGATTATCAGCGGCCCGAAGTACCCCTGGCGGACTCCTTTGCTAAGCAAACGCAGGAGTATTACGAAACCGAGGGCATACGGGTCCGCTGGTGGAAGTCGTTTAATGATTCCATTCTTATCGGGCTCATCGACACTGCGGTGAAAGAGAATCACGATGTCTTACAGGCCCTTTCTCGCATAAACCAGTCTCGTGCCGTCGCCAGAGAATCTTTGTCAGAGCTCCTGCCCGGAGTGCAGGTAAGTGGTGATTACGAGAAGGCACGCTCCTCAGGAGCGCGTTTTTCGGGTGAAGGTGGTGGTGCCTTTGAATACGAGTTGTATACCGCCGGACTGGATGCGCTCTGGGAGATCGATATTTTCGGACGCTTACGTAGAGGTCTTGAATCGAAGAATGCAGCCTACGAAGCAACAGTGGCTGAACTGCGAGACTCCATTCGTATGGTTGTTTCGGAAGTAGCCGTTGCCTATTTCGAACTGCGCGGGGCGCAAAGACGTTTAGATATCGCCGAAAACAACGTGAGAATTCAGCGAAAGACGCTACGGCTGGTCGAGGCGAAGTTTGAGGCCGGGCAAATCAGTGAACTCGATGTACTCCGTGCGCGTACACAACTGGAGCGGACCCAGGCTGATATTGCGCCGGTAGAGAATGCGGTGCAACGCTCTCTTCATCGTCTGGCAATCTTGCTTGGAAAGCAACCCATGGAGTTATACGCTCAGCTGAATGTTGCTAAGGAAGTCCCGACCTATGCCGGACCATTAAAAATCGGTAACCCCGGTGATCTGCTTCGCCGAAGGCCGGATATCCGTATGGCAGAGCGCAGACTAGCCTCAGAGACTGCACTTGTTGGCGTCGCCGTCGCTAACTTTTTCCCGGTGGTGACCCTGAGCGGTTCACTTGGGGTTGAGGCGAGCAGCGTGTCCGACTGGACTAAGGGGGCCGGCACGTATCGATTCGGCCCTTCTCTCACGTGGTCGCCGCTCGATACCGGTAAGAACATGGCACGTGTGAAGGCGCAGGAAGCACGGGTGCAGGAGGCATTGCTTAGTTATGAGAAGAGTATTTTGCTCGCCCTTGAAGATGCAGAAAATGCTTTCGTCCGCTACAGAACTGAACAGGATAGGATGCTGCGTATCAGCAGGGCTTTAGCTTCCGCGCAGAAAGCTCATACGATCGCTCGGGCTCAGTATGATGAGGGCGTTCTGGATTTTCTCTCTGTTCTTGATGCGCAGGATCAGGTGCTCGATAATGAGGATCAGCTTGCGCTGAGTCAGCAGAACATCGGTCTGGCTATTGTGGGTATCTACAAGGCACTTGGTGGCGGATGGGAGGCCTGGAGTCTTGTCGATACTGATGGTCAATACACCGTTGACGGTGAAGAGGTTCTGGAGGGCCGCTCTTCACAGGCCCCTTCTGAGCGCGCCGAGAAAGATATCTAGCTATATCCGCGGGGAAGACTACCCTGAGCTAGCGTAGCTGTAAGACCTTATCGAGGTATGACTGTGCCTGAATTGCCCGATGAGCCTCGATGAGTTCTTCTTCACTCTGAGCATTCGGGGCTGTAGAGCTGTCGATCAGATTGAATATCCCCCCGGAATTTTCAAGTTCACTGTAGGGGTTGTTTCCCTTTCCCGAAGCGGGGGAGGACTGTCCAGTTCTTTTCAGTTGAACTGTCTTCTCGAAATAGGCGAGACTTCGCTCTCGTTTGTCCCAGGCGATATGCTCAGGGGAGCCCCAGGCGATAGTATCTGGTGGCGTTGGTAGTGAGGCAACATAGTCCTCAGTCAGTCTTTGTGCAGAGTAGAGACCTGCAGCATCAGATCCGGTTGTACTGGATTCGGCGTTTGCCGATTCAGGGAGCTTGGCCGAAGGATCGGCATCTCTCTCGCTCCTCACTGGCGGCTCAGTGAGCTCTCGCCTCACATCAATTTGTTGTGGATGCTGGGGATCTTTTTGAGGCGCATCTCTATGAGAAAAGGCGCCAATGTCCTCCCCAATTACCCCTCTGCTCTGCGATTGTTTGGCAGTTGAAATTTGAAGCGGGCGGGATCGGGTCATCGAGGACGCTTCCTGAGAACTCGAAGAAGAATACTCGCTGATGTAGTATGCGCCGGCAAGGAGACCGGCGCATACTAGTGGTACGGAAAGAACTCTAGCGATGTCCATCTGCTCGGGTTCTCAGCTCTGTCTGTCCGTTCAGGTTAAAGTTGGTAACGCTTCCGGTGTAAAAAGACGTTCTTCCTTGCAGCGCTCCGATCGGGCCGTCATGGGTCACTCGAATAGGACCAAAGACGTTCGTTCCGGCAGCTGAGTGAATGTCGACATCGTTTCGCGCTCCGGGTTGAATTGTTACTTCAACTGCATCAAGCAGAGTGCTGCCCGCGTTAGTAAACGCACTGACCTTAGCGGTAACAACCGACGTCGTGGTGTTTTCGAGCTCAAGGAAATTGAAGTCATTCACATTGGTATTAAATGCGCCGAAGAGAGTCGTTTCGACACACTCGACTCTAACAACTTCACCACCGCCCTTTGCTGTTTCAACAGAGAGGACGTGCACACCACTCATGGTTGGAGTGAAGCATAGTCGGTTGTCCGCAAGGCTGGTGTCTGCCATCCCGATTACCGTGACCTTCGGCTCAACGTCGCCACAGGTGTTGGCGGTCAGCGTAGCGCTGTCAGGGTCGGTAACATTCATTGAAAAATCGAATTCAGTTGCACTATCGGTAGGGTGCGCGGTGCAGGCATAGCTTCTGCCGGAGGTCACATTGACCTGAAAGGTGTCGCCAGCCGAAGCGGTAAAAGCGGAATCCGAGGTGCCTGATTCATGCCCGACGGTTATCGGAAAGTCCACGGCGACGGCTGGAGAAGTAAGCAAAAGCCCGGAAACTAATACGCCGAGGAAGAGACGCCTGACATTGTGACATACTGCTCGGGAATTTTTTACACTGGTATCCATGAGGTTCTCCAACAGTTTTGGTTTATCAAAGGAAAAGTGGTTAAGCATACGCCTTGCTGTGTATTCATCGCTGTGACTATTCGCACAATGCGGCTGCTGTTCAGCAGGTGCTTCGAAACTAAGGACATAGTCTGACATGTCTGTTGAGGGAAAAGCTAGCTATGTTAGGAGACTTTAACAGAGAAATTAGAGAAACCAGGGGTTCCCGGCGTCATTGATGACACAGTTCTGACTTATTTGGTGAGTTTTGAGCAGGCGACGATACCATCTTGTAATTAAACAAGACGGCATCGTCGCAAGGATGTTTTACTTTTTCGCCCAGCGTCTGATTTCCGAATCTTCGAACGGAAAAGGTATTACCCCATCGACGCCATCTTTCGATTCGCTCGCGGGGTCTTCTGAAGCCCCGAGCAGCGGAGGTAGCGGCTTTTCACCAGCCTCTCTGATTTTGGCAATCGCTTCGAGAGCTTCTTCATTGATTCCCTTAAGGTCGAGAAGGACGAGGTCGAAATCGAATTCTTCGTGAAGACTTTTTATCTCCTCGCCGGTCTCGCCGACCTTAACGTGATGTCCTGATTCAGCGAGCGCCAGGGCGATTCCTCTGCTCGTCTCATCCGATTTCTCTGCGACGAGGACAAGCAAACCGTGTTCACTGGCCGCATGAATTGCGCTGTACTCTTCACGAACCCGTAGCACCTTACCAAGAATAATGGCGAGCGGGGCAATGAATGCGGAGAAAAGGGCTCCCATTTTTGCCGCTCCCTGAAGGGTTGGGTCCGTAAAGGCAACTCCCGCAACAAAAAGTGCGACCGTTAATCCTAAACCGGCAATGACACCAGCGACGAACAAGCTCCGAGGTCCCATTCCTTCCGGCAGTTTAAACCCGAGTAAATGTCCGATATACGAGAAGCCAAAAATTCCCACTGCTTTACCCACGGAGAGGCCGAGAAGGACCGCAATGGTCGCCTGCCCCATGGATGAGAACTGGACTCCGGCATTAGCAAGCCCAAAACCGAAGAGTCCGAAGTCGACGGGTAATTTGAATTTGTGCTCAAAATCATTGAGTGTGTCGGCATAGTTGCCGGAGTGCTCTGCAAATATACCCTCATCGAAGCCACGTGATGGCATAAAAGGAACGACCGCAACCAAAGCCAGGGCAGGGTGAAGGTGGGCAAGAAACAGCCCGCACCAACTCAAGGATCCGCCCACGAGCAGATACGGCCAAAAGTTCCTGACATCTTTCTTTCTCAGTCCATAGCAGACGAGCATCGCGAGAGCGACCAGTAGGAGGAAAATTGGTCTGACCGGATTGTTTGGATCAGGATAAAATATTGCGATAATTCCCAGACCCAGACCATCATCGGCAACCGCGAGCAGTAGCAGAAATGCTACTGCCGGATGTTGAGCTCCAAAAACAAGACGAGCAACGAGCCAGGCAAGAGCGATGTCGGTGGCAGTAGGAATACCCCAACCGTTTGCAATGCTGGCATCGCCAGAGATGTAGACCCATGCGAAGTAAACGCCGATCGGTCCAAGTACTCCACCGATGGTTCCAAGTAGGGGGTTGATCGCCTTTGAAGGCGGATTGAGATCCCCGCCCGGCAAACAACTCTCTGCGATCTCCTTTGCCGCAATTCCGAAGAACAGTGCCATGAAGAGATCGTTCATTATAAAATGAAAATTGAAGTGGCTATCCTTCCCAAAGGGGGACCAGTGGTTAAGAACATGGTAGCTGTGATGGTCGACGTTGGCCCAGACAACAGCTATAAGAACTCCAAGAATTAATGGGATTGAAAACTCCTGAAGAGTTTCAACAACGCTACGCTTACCTGTGCTCCCATGGGACATTTTCAGTCACTCCTTTACTGTTGCTACCAAAAACTGTTTACGTTCAGCGCACTGCATCACTGCGGACCGAAGAGAGTTTTTTTTAGCAGTCGGGACTGCAAAATCTCCAATCACAGGCAGGTGCGTGCTGCCTTAGCCACCTGTCGCAGGACGATTGCTTGCTGGCACAGGCTCATTAGTAGTCGACATATCCAGCTAAGAATATTAGCGAAAATAGCAGCGCCAGGGCAGAACTAATCGCAAACGGTAAATTTTCGAAATTTTCCCTTGGTTTACCCGATTCTTAGTGGAGATTTCAGGCTAATCGGTCTGAAGGAGTTCGTAGGCTCGCTGAATTTCTCGAAATCGGCGGTTAATGTCTTCAACAAACTCCTCGGGAAGTGGAATCGAAGCATGAATATCGGGGTGATAAATAAGAGCGAGTTTACGAAAGGCTTCTCTAATTTCCGCCTCGCTCGCGTTGCTCTTACAACCAAGGGTTTTCAAAGCAGCCTGCCTATCGGGGCAGGGCGGCGAGTCCGCGGTATACTCCTCCTCGAGGCTCTCTCCTTCAGAGGTCGGCTCTTCCTGCTCGTAAGCCCCTGTATCGCAGTATTCTGATTTAAGTAACTCGTATGCCTGTGGGGGAAAGCAAAAAATTTGGGAGACCATGCGAATAGTCTGATCGTCCGCCGAAGACATTTCGCGTTCCAGGTTGGCGATCCGAAGCATTGTGGCTACCAGATTGACGAGAACGTTCTTCTCCCTAGCGAAGGCTTCAAACAATTTCTTCGCATACGTTTCGATCTCATTTGACTCGCCGCTACAGCGCCGAAAAACCGACTGCAACCTTCGACGGAGTCTGTTTTCCAGTTTTATACCGTTTTCGAAGGCTTCCAAAAGCCGCGCAGGAGACTCGTCTGAACGAGCACATTCGAGTCCGCACACCATGGCAAAACTCAACTCATAAAAATTGAGAGTTCTATTGTTTGTACTATCTGGGGCCAATAAATAATCTCTCCTAAAACGAGTCGTAGCTGTCGATCATACTGAAGAACTCCAGCCCTGTGCCAGCCGAAAAGAATAGAGCACATCCACGGCCTCTGCGTATGGCAATTTGTCGAGGGAGAAAAGAAGCACATGTAAGCGCCTTTTTCTACGGCCCGAACGTGTATTCTAGTAAAAAATTATCTTCAATAATTATAGCGTATTAGATTTGAGGGTTTGTTTACTATTTACTCTTATTATAGATCTGATGAGTCTGGTAAATACCTGTATTCGTTCGTTTACAACATGTTCCTGGGTTGAGGATGCGAAACTTTCGATTTCCGTGGGGCGGGGGATGCTTCCCGGCTGCCTGGGGATTGAGAGTACATACGTTTTTTTACTCCCTTTCATCTCTGCAAAACCTCCGTGGATTAACGAGGGATCCGCAGAAGTGCTTCTGCGCTTCTGCGGATCCCTCAAGCAGTAAAACTAATCCATGGTAGTCGAGACACAAGGGAGTCCATCTCGACATATTTGAGCGTATAGCTCGGGAAGAAGGTGATACGTTGACATACACGGGTATGAGCGTGGAGTCTTTGGTCGCCGTGATCGGTGACGCGCGTCGTGACGGGCGCAGAGTTTTTTGGCAGCACGATATGGACGGGGTGCATTTTCCACTCCGTCTGCTGCGGCAGTATCAGCCGGTCTGGCTGGAGGCTGCTGTGGGAAGAGCGGCTGGTGACATTGCTTCGGCCATGTCCGTCTCGCCGGCGGCGGTGACGGAGAAGGTGAAGCAGGTCGTTGCAGGCGCTCTGGAAAATCCGGGTGACTGGCTCGAGCTTACGGCTCGCTGCCTGCGTCGGCTCGGAGATGCGTTTGATGTCAGTCTGGATGCTCCGCACGAGCAGTTCCTGGTGACGCAGATCATCAAACACCTCGATGTGGTGACGGTAGAATCGGTTCGTACTCTGGGTGAAGAAGGGGTGTGGACTGAGATGCCGGGGATGCGCGACTTCCTGTTGATGTTGCGAGACAAAGGCATTCCGATCGGCATTCTGACGGGCGCTCGTCGACCCTATGCCGAGGCGACCCTCGAGGCTCTCGGGCATAAGGAGCTGGTTCAGCACCTGATGACTCGCGAAGATGTGGAGGTTCCCAAACCTCATCCATCCGGCTGGGTCGTCAACCTTGGTGCGCTCGCTGAGCCGTCCGCCGAGGGTTCTCAGAGTGTCACCGTTCTGACGGAAGACAATGCTGTGAACGCCATCGGCGCGGTCTACGGTCTGGTCGAAGCAGGGGTAGACGCCTACGGCATCATAGTGTGTCGAGACGGAGCCTGTCCGCAGCAGACCTGCACCAAGATTCTGGAGCAGTGTCCGGAGAAATTGTCACGTAGTCTGAATCGGCAAATCACCGAATCCGACGTGACCGGAGTCGTTGCGCGGTGTACGTTCTTCGACCCCGACAATGATCCGCACACCTTCACCCGCTTCAACACGGCGCTCAGCTCAGTGCTTTAGTCGCTGTGCTCTAGCGGTTACACTTTCAGCACCCCCCGGAGTGTGACGGGATTGAGAGGTTTTACTAAGGTAGACCTCTCGATCCCGCTCATTAGACCAAATAGTTTCGCATTCTCTGCCAGAAAACCTGCAGTTCTTTCTTACCATCATCCGAAAATTTGAATTCGTTTCACTCGCATTGAGGTCACTCAATACGGGTGGGACTACCTTCTCCAAGGTTTTTTGGAGTACTCGTCCGAGTGCTCTTACCCACAAACAAGACAATTCCACTACACGTTCGAAAGGACACATAATGTCTACCCTGGATGCCGAATCTCGCGGATTTCTGCTTTTTGGCGCCACCGGTGCCTGGGCCCGCGAGGAGATTTTTCCCTCGCTCTACATGCTGTGGAGCAAAAACAAACTCGGAGCGGACAGCCGTATTCTCGGGGTTTCGAGAAGCGGCCGAAGTCGAGAGGATTTCCAGACGGAGATCAAACACGCCGTCAGTGCTCGATACCATCAGGAAGGACTGGAGCTCTCCGAGCGGAGTCTGCACGCCTTTCTCGATCGCCTCTACTACTACGCTGGTAGCTGTTCGGAGGGGGGGACCTGGTCCCGCCCCGGCGGACTCGCTGATTTTGTCAGTGAGCACATCATGCCGGAGTCGGGTAATCTTGCCTTCCTCTTCAGCCTCAAGCCGACGCTGGTGAGTCCGACGGTCGAAGCCATTTCGCTCAGTGGTCTCAAACCGTTCTCGCACGGTCGCGAGACGGCGAAATGGTACGCCATGGTTGAGAAGCCGTGGGGTCAGGACCTCGATACCTGCCGGAAACTCTTTGGCGAGCTCCAGACGATCTTCGATAAGTCGAACATTTCTCCGGTCAATCACTACACCGGCAAGGTGTCAGTCGATAACCTCCGCTATATGATTGGATATGACCCTTCAATCCAGGCATGGTGGAATAAAGACTGGGTTTCGAGTGTCACGATTCTCGGTGATGAGTCTGAGAGTTGCGACGGTCGTGCGGAAACGTATGACTCCATGCGGGTTGGCGTGGGAACTGACATGCTCAGTACGCACCTCATTCCGCTGGCGGTTACCTGCGCCTCAGACCCTCTCGTCTTCAATCCGGAAGTAACCCCAACGGAATCTGCGATCAGTCTTGAAGTCGACTTGATCCGCAGCATGAAGTTGGAAATTCTTACCTGGGGGCAGTATGTAGCTTCCGAGGACGGTTCCGTCGACGCGTATCAGAGCCACGAAGGCGTGGCGGAGAATTCCATTACGCCGACGTTGGTGGTAGCGCGCGTTACCTTTGGTGTCGGTCCGATGGCTGGTGTTCCCTTCTACTTGCGGACTGGAAAATGTCTGCCTGAGAAGCGAACGCTGATCGACTGTGCGCTGAAGCCGACCAAGACCAATGCCAATGGTCGGGAGTTGCACAAGACCCTGCTGATGTACGGAAAGCTTGGGACTAAAGCCCGACGGGCTCATGTCATCAAGCAGAACGTCATTCGCAACACGGAACTCGATGGCCGGGCGACTGTTGTCACCACGCATCAGGATCTCATCGGCATGACGGGAGGTGAGCTTTATCTCCCCTATGCCGACATCATGTTGCAGACGCTCAAAGGGCGGAGCCACACGCACCCCGCTTCAATTGAAGCGATCTGGGAAGTGTGCGAGCCGGTCTTTCAGCAGTTTGAGGAAGCCGCACGAGAGGACATTACCTTGCCGCCTGAAGAGCGCAAAGTCTTGCTTCCCTACGCGGCGGGCACTCGACTCGACGTCGAAGGCTTTCCACAGCAGCACTAGAGCAATCCACTAAACGTCGTGGTTTGATAAGGTTTGAGCGTGTCACTGTCCTATGGATAGTGGCACGCTCGACTTTTTAAGGAGGTAGTCCACCACGATAGATCTACAAAGGCATATCTACAAATTTGCTCGGGGACAATGGGAAGCTTCAGACCGCTGCTATTTCGCAGTCATATTCGCTGCGCGTAGTCGGAATTGGACGTGAATGGTTTGTTGGCAAGTGGTCGCAATAGCCTTATTGAGAAGAACCTTTTCGGAGTACTGTCGCTGGTAGCAGTGAGGGGGTTCCGTATCGAGTGGAATTTCCTGTGAACCACTGCTGAACCTTGTCGAACATCAAAACGCTCTACACGGTAATGCCAATAGAGTCGCATCGGTATATCAAAAAGCTGAGCACGAAATGCTTTTGCAACACCTTCAGACTCTTTCGAACCAATGGTTCTGACACTACTGCGGACTCAAAGACCACCATCGGAAAAATACGCTCAGATTTCGTTTTTGCTACGGCACACTTCTCGGTAAGAAAACAGTGTTTGTAGTACCGACATGCTGTTTGTTTGACCATGGTTTCATACAAGGGTTTCATGTAAGCCAGGGCAACATGCTTCTTTCCGCATAGAAGAGGCTCAGAGCGTCTCCAGGCAGAAGAGAAGAAATTACGCGTTTGAGAAAATGTGGACGCGACAAAACGAAGAGGATCGACGAATTCTGCCAAAGTCGTGATTGTTTTGCTGCTCTGCCGCGTCCCCGCTAAAATCAACGATAGTAGCGACCGCGCAGTTCACTTCATCATTTAAGTGAAATGATCTAGAAAAATGTAAGGGGGCGCTGCGTTTGATGATACTATCGTAGAGATGTCACCGGGGACGCGGTGAGCTGATAATCACGAATGTGATCTGGTTCTGAAGTGATGTGCAATGACAAAACTTCCGGATAAACCTAAAAAATAACCTTTTGCGACCAAAGCCAACGACAGAAAACACCAATTGGTGATACTCCGTGCCTATCAATATCCTAGAGCTTTAAAGGAATACTTGGTGAAGGTGAGATACCGGATAAAGTGAAAATCGCCGGACGGATCAGGAGGAATTCAACCGAAAAATCCACAGGGGTATTTCATCGGGGGAATTTCGTCGGGGGAGATTCACCAGGGGAAAATTCACCAGGGGAAATTCAAAGGAGTATCAGCGTGTGCTCTGCCATGGACTTCAAAAAAGCCAACATGAACCCAAAAAAACCTGTGAAAAGATCAAAACCGCTTGGTCCCTTAACGTTAGCAAGCCACAAGGCGCTAATCTACAAGCCTCAGGATTTTTTTTAGAAGAGAGACTTAATCCGCTTGTATCAGGCGTATAATTACTGCCTGGACCGCTGATTTCCTCTTTGCCGGCGATATTTCGGTTTAGACTCCGAATACACGCAGGCGGGGCGAAAACTTCTCCTGCGCTGTTGAATAGCGCAGGAACGCCTGCTACGATTTTTTGCATAGGCATGAAATGCCATGTTTTTTCACATTGCGGCGCGGAGAAGAGCTTAGAAGAGGAAGATAAGTAACGAGGGCCATTGCTCTCCTGCGTTTGCGGCTGCCACTGCTTCGCACAATGTTTCCTTAGACGCTTTGGTGTGCTCTGTTCCTAGACAGAGATCTGCCAAACGTGATGAGGATTTTCATCTACTATAATTGTTGTTACCTGTGAGCGATGCGCTTGTACCCGCTGCGCTCCTCACGAGTCGATATACCCCCTGTGATCAACTGTGTGTTCTACTGCACACTGAGTATCGACTCTTTCTCTGACCCGCTCGTATCGCACCCTTCTAAACCCTACCTACCCAGACATCCATCGCGGTATCGCGATTTGCTCGCCCTGCTTCATCAGGGTTCATATTCCAATCCCTTTTGCGTTGCTGCTAACCTGGAATTCATTGAGCAACAAGGTGCCGATACGGGCGAACAGAGAACTATTTGAGAAACAAAGGTTGTCCACATTACACGGTTTTTAGGAGAATGTTCTTCAATATGTCCGCTACTTTAGTCCTCGAGCCCGCAATCCGTGTCGAGAAACTCAGCAAAAGTTTCCTCAAGGTGCGCGGACTTTTCGAAGTCTTGTTGTCATTTCCGCTCATCGCACGAATTGTTTCAAAGGTTCCCTTTTTGCGACGTTTTCTCGAGAGAGATGTTGTTTTTAAAGACATCTCATTCTCTGTCTCCGTCGGAGAACTGTTTGGGATTTTTGGTGCTAACGGGAACGGGAAGTCGACCCTGGCCTATTGTCTCGCAGACCTGATCACTGCCGAATCCGGAAAGATTTACCTGCATGGTGAAGATAGTTCCTTGCTGGATGCTAAGGCTAACTGTCTCATTAAGTGCGGGCGCAATAATCTTTACGGAGCATTTACGGCCATCGAGAACATCCGCTTCCTGGCGGGCTGCTACTCGATTGATGTTCCTCATGCTGAGGAGGTCGCCGTAAAGCTCTTGTCCTATCTGGGCATCAGCGAAGGCGAGGCCAGGAAAAAGTATGTCTCGCGATTGTCTGTTGGTAACCATGGAAAGGTTGCCCTCGTCGCGAGCCTATTGCCGATTCTCGTTCGGGACAGGGCGTCAGGAATGAAGCCAATTCTTGTGCTCGACGAGCCAACTCTGGGGTTTGACGCGGTGTCGGTAGAGCGCTTTTTTGCGGCAATATCGAAACTGCGCGAACTGATACCGGAGCTGACGATCCTGCTGTCGACAAACGATCCGCGCGAAGCGGCCTTTTGTGACAACTATCGTGCGATACTTGGCCAAAGCCTGATTGGTGACCCGCGTAAACTTGAGGCCTTACGAGAGTCTACGCGCGCTTCGAAAAGAGCTCTTGCAATTTTCGCGGACATTCAGGGCTTTGCCGAACACCAGGAGTTGAAACGACAGGGAAAAATCGATGTTGAACCCGGGCCCAGGGCAGGGGCATTTTCACACTTCAAAGCGTTCTTCAACCGAGGAGTGTGTGATCGACGTCGCTTTCCCTTTCTGTCAACGATGCTCGTGCTCTCGATTGTGATTCCAAACCTCGTGGGCTTGTTTGCCTCAACGCCTTCCCGTGGTATTGGGCCAGCACTGATGATGACCATCTTTGGCGTGGCGGTGAATCTCTTTGTGCGAGAGTTTGGTCGATGGCATTCCCGTGAGATCAATTACTTCAAGATGATCGAGCTGACCATGGGCTTTCCGATTCCGCAGCTTCGACACTGTGCGATTCTAACGTTGATATCCTGGTGGAATCTCTTTCGTCAGATTGCGGGAGTCTCGATTGTGCTGTTGATATTGCTTTGGGACCGTGTTGCGGCGGATCTCTTTGCAACAATGCAGCGAATCGGATTCAACGAAGGACTTGGAATCCTCTGCGTTGTCCTCGGAATGATGTTCGGACTGCAAGCGATCGGCTTGATGATTGGACTGGTACCGGTCATTACCAGAGGCGAGCAGACGATATTTCTGGTGACGATTTTACCGGGTCTGGTGATTATCTCCGGGGGTATCTTTTACCCCATAGAGGTATTGCCCCCGATAATGCAGGGCCTAAGCCACATGAATCCCGTTACCTATGGATCTGTAGCGATCTCAGAGTTTCTGGATTTAAATGCCGGCTCGGAACTCGTTCTCGCCCGAACCTGTTGTGATGCCATTCCCGGACTGTCATACGCCTGGTCAAACGTCCTTGTGCTTACGGTGATTTCGACGGCCTATTACTTCGTTGGTCTCTTCGTATTTATGCGAATGGAGACAATGTTGCGAAGTATCGGTCGTTTCAGAAGTCAAAGGTAAGGACAGAACAAAAAACATTCTCTCAGCGGAATGAAAAAAGGTTATCCGACCCGAAGAATAGCAGTGCTATTCTTCGGGTTTTCTCTCCCCCCCTTAAGAGTCTTTAAGCGAGTGTTCAACGAAGCCATTGGTTAACGGATTTCCTGGAGTGATGTGCATTGTCAGATTTTTCAAATCCATGACAAGAGCACAGACGGTTCCTTCGGATCTGATGACGTCATCAGGGTTGTAGGTATGAGAAATGCCGTGAGGACCGTTTTCACTATCGAGTAAAATTCGCTTCATCGATGCGATATCAGTATCGTGTCCTGCCCGAAAAAGTTGCAGCAGAAGCTGTTGCGCTCTGCCGAATCGGGTATAGGAACTTTCAAAGTCCGGATCCTCGTCCCCAACGTCGACCTGCAGGTAGTGATTTGTGTGAAGCACGAAATCATCCTCCTGGCCGAACGACGCAAGATTCTTCCCGGCAATTTCCTGATTGATACAATTTCCCGCACCATCAGCTATGATGATGTTGCTCATACTTCCCAATGCCTTGTCTTCAAACAAGGCAGTAGCTGCGGGAAGGTTTTCCGATTCGAGAACCGCACGCAACAAGATATGAATCGGCACCCCCTCAATGGGTTCGTGGCAACGAAGGATATTCAGGGTGAGCCCGATTCCACAGCTGTTGAGACCAATCTTGCCAATGATGCCCGGTTCGGTGAGCATCAGAATTCGGGGAGCCCCCTGTTTTTCTATTTCAGTAATAACGACAAGATCCTCGAGTTCCTCCGCCCAATCCCAGGTCTGACCGAGAAGACTGGATTCTCGAAAGCAGATCGCCGTGCATTCCTTTGGGGCGTGAACGCGATTGAGTTGCCTGATTAGCTCAGTGCGGGAATTAAGCGCATAGATTTTCCATGGTTCAATGTCCGCAGCAGCGGCAATACCCTCAATCTCTTCAGTATAGGAGGAATTGTAGGACTTGATGACGTTTGCGAAGCTCTCACTTAGTTCGCGCAGTTCACTGTCCCTGCCTGGAATTATGCTTCGATAGAAGTCCCAGCAATCTCGGATACGTTCACGAAGTAAATCCCCGTGCTGTTCACCGACTTCTCGAGCCGAGCCCTTGAGGAGAACTCGTGGAAACTTGGATGCAATACTATTCATACTTTACGCTCTGCTCCGCTTTGTCCCGAAGAAAGGGAAATTGCGGGCCTGCTCAATGCAATACAATATCTTTCGCTAGCTGTAATAGACTGTGTCGCACGAATTGTCACCTTAGGCCAGCTTGGTGCCGGCGGTTTTTCTTTCGCGCAGGCGTAGCAATACCTTTACCTCAGCCTTTTTCTCGGGAGCTGAAAAATTGTGGAGGCTTCCTGACAGATTAAATAACCCTGTTCAGAAAACCTCCATGTTGCGCGTCACTGACTTGGACTCAAAACGCGCGGGTTTGGGGACTTTGCAAGAGACTTGCAGCCTGCGAAACACGGACATCATCAATGTTGACGACCTGCGACAGAACAACGCGGACCGTGGACTTGACGCGCACTCGAGCCAGGACTTCAAAGCCATGGTTCTTGTAGAATCGCGACACAGTTGTGATATCCGAGTTCTCAAGTGTCTGCAGCCAAATCCTTCGCCCGTTCTCAAGCGTTGCAAAGGCGTAATAGAGGCGCATCTCAGCCAGGCGACGAAAAATTCCGCGGTTGGTGTACATGGGATCGGTGATGACCAGTGCCATCTCCATATCCCCGACCGACGGAGCCAGCTCAGTCGCGTCAAAGGGTTGACCGCTTTGGGGATGAAGCCACTCGTGATGACTTGCCCATTCACCGGGGCTTCCGTGTTTGCTGAGATAGCCTTCGTTCAGGGGCAGGACTATGCCGTATCCCGCGATTTCTCCATCCGGGGCGTCGGCACTGAAGAAGACTCCTCCGGATCGGGCATAGCTGCGAATGAGAGCGGGCGAATACCTTCGGGTATCAGAACCCAGAGGGCTATTCGACCAGTCTTCATTCCATGACCGCTTCATGGCGTCGGTGTGCATCTCTGAAAGACGCTCCAGATTATCTTCGATCCAGGATTCCTCCCGGCGCGAGAATGTAAAACCTTCGTTGTTATTCATGATTCTCTCGATTCAAGAAAAAGGGTGTGTGTGGGGGGGATCTGCCAGGCGGCTCCACGGAACGGGAGTTCCGTTGGGCCGCTGGGAACTACTTCTGCTCGGATTGATTCGGTCTCGGGTGCGCCGTCACAGAGGCCGAGGGGGCCAATCTGAACACGGACAATAGAGACTTGTTTTTTGTTGGATAAAAGAACTAAGTCCCGCATTGGGAGCAGGCAGGTATACGAAAAAACTCAAGTAACTGTCTTCTTTAGCGATAAAAATTTGGATTTGTCTATAGATTTGTTATATATATAACAAACTATGTTAAAAATCACCGATGCTGTCCTCGACTTAATTGCTCATAATTCATTCCTCCAGCTGGGGTTAAGTCATCGACTTCTAAACATCACGCAGTTAGCCAGGTTTCTGCATCCCCTCGTGGAGGCTCGCGTAAAGAAGGACGTTCAGGCCAGTGCAATAGCTATGGCGCTGTCTCGGAAGCAAAGGGAACTGGAGTTTGACAATCTCGAGCCCGAGTCTCCCTTTAAGGTGGACAACATTAGCGTGCATTCTGATCTCTACGCGGTGACCTATGCAAAATCAAAAGATATTCATCGAGTAGTCAATACCATCTACAACAGGATACAAAGTCGGGGAGGCTACATCACGATAACTGAAGGCGTGAACGAAATAACCATGATCGTTGAAAGCGCCTTTTCCGCGTATATCGCCGACACCGTCGACGATTCCCCCGTTTCGGAGCATGAGTCTGTTGCTTCAGTAGGGATTAAATTCAATGTACGCTATCTCAATATTCCCGGATTTTTCTTTCGCGTATTTCAGCAACTTTATTTTCAGAAAGTAAATCTTCTTGAGATTGCTTCAACCGCGACGGAGCTGATCCTGTATATAGAGCAGAAGGATGTCAGACTTGCGTTTGATACGCTCTACAACTGCTTCGAACTACGTGAGCAGAGAGTTTTTCCTTAGGGCCTGGCGCTTGCTTCAGTAGTGCGCTGCAGGCTCATGCTCAGGTCAAGAGCGTATTACCCTTAATTAATCGCGGGTTATACGCAAAAAAAGCAGGTCCCGACCCTTCCAGATAGCCCCTGCTCGGTATAGCATCTGGTATTCGGCACTCTTTTTTACGGACAATCTGACTCTGAGGACCCAATGAAGATTAGACTACTGCTTTTAGCGCTCGTATCAATGCTCTCTTTCTCACCGCTTTCTTTTGCTGCGACCTATGAGGTGGACGCCAGCCATACCCAGGTACTGTTTAAAGTACGACATCTCGGTATCAGTAATGTGACCGGCTTGTTCAGTGATTTTTCCGGAACTATTGAGTTTGACCCCAAGGCAGTTGC
>JAUIMJ010000323.1 GCA_030433295.1 bacterium
CTGACAAGAACAAGGCGATCACGAGCCGAGAGACATTCGGTAAAACGCCGCAAGAGCTCCTCGTCCAGACCCAGTAGCTCCAGACGCAGTTTGCTCACGTCGGAATCAAGTACGCGCAATACTATCTTTTCACCAAACGGCGTGGGGACGGATGAAACCCGCAAATCGGCAACTCCCCGCTTTGCCTTCACCCGGAATCGACCATCCTGGGGGCGTCTTCGCTCAGTGATATCCATTTTTGCCATGAGCTTAAGACGTGTCGTTACATACGTCTGAAGTCGCTTGGGTATACTCAGTTGAGGCACAACCACGCCGTCAATCCGAAACTTTATCTCCAGATTGCCACGTCCGGGTTCGACATGGATGTCGCTTGCCCGTCGAGCGAATGCATCGGAAATGATCTGATTAACCAGGCGGACGACCGGCGCGGACTCTGACCCCTGCACGAGATTCCCTGCGTCCTCCTGCCGCAAAGAGAAATCACCCTCATCGGCAACGGAACCAGATAGCTCAGCAGCAGAGTCCATTGCGAGAGCGAGCTCCGACGAGTCTTCACGTCGTTCAAGACGTTCGAGGATTTCAGATTCTTTGGCCACGGCAATATCGATTGCTCCGCCCAGCAGAAACTCCACGGCAGACAGAGCTGAACGGTCGAGGGGATCGGCGAACGCGACGATATGCTTGTTCTGCCCAGGCAACAGCAGGGGTATACAACGATGCCGTCGCAGGACATCGAGGTCGATATCAATATCCCAACCGCCCTGGTCTGCTTCAAAGTCGGCAGTATCCACCAACCTGAGGCTCAGGCTGCGTGCAATTTTATCCAGAACGAGGTCTTCATCAATGCGCCCGGCTTCTGTGAGAGTCGCGATCACCTTTGAATTGGATGACCGCTGGGAAGCATCACGAATCTCCTCCCTTGTAGCAAGGTTCAGACGAATCAGGACTTTCTCTAGCCCCATCGAACAGAACTGCTCTGGTTTTATGCCGGTACCCAATTCCTAACTCACTTTCTTTTTTTAGTACGTAACATTTTATCAAGGGCGCACAGTATCAGACCATCTCAGCGCTCTGCTCCTCCGGTGTCACTGCAACAGACCATGGCAGACGTACACGCATCGCATACCCCTCTCCATCACTATCTATTTCCAGCTCACCTTGATGCAACTCGAATATCTTCTTTGCCAAAGTAAGAGACACTGAGTGGATGCCCTTTTGAAGCTCCGCTTCCCGAGTTCTGGACACAGATACCGTGAAGATAACTTCTCGGGCCGTTGTTACTGCAGCACGCATTTCAATTGTATCTCCGACATCAGATGAAATACGCGCACGATCGACCAGAATCCCCAGGGCCAGAGAAAAGAGATTGAAATCAAGCTTCAGTTCAAGCCCGCCCCCAAAAACATTTCGCTCGAGAGTAATTCCGTCCTTACGACATTTCGCTTGAAAGGTTTCATGAACAGAATCCAACAGGCGATCTACCTGAGTTCTGTTCTGCTCGCACGATGCCAGAGCAGAGGTCTCCCCATATAGAAGCTGAAAAACTCTACTAGAATGCATCAGCGCCTGCCGAGCATCAGAAACATCCGGTTCCATGGATTTCACGGCTTTGGGTCGCCCCGAAGCAACGGCCGCCCCAAAGTCTTCGCTTAGATTGAGAAAACTCAGTGTCTCTTCAACATACGCCTGAATATCCACCAGTCGTCGGGCTTCCCGCTCTTTTGCCAACAGTGCAGCCATCTCAGATAAGAGCTGAGGAAGGCTGATTAAGAAGCTCAACATGATGTCGTTGAACTGGGGAAACCCCTCAAATAGAAGAACGAGATAACCCGAGAAGGGTCGCTGACCGCTGAGTCGAATCGTCATTTTCGAGTGAATAGGAAGCAAGAATGCATATCCCTGAGGCAGGGAGAACAACACCTCCTGATCTGGAGATACCACCTGGAGCGAAGTGTATGGCCAGCTGAACGCACTGTAAGAAACTGCCGAATAACGATTTCGCAAATCGCGCCGGATCTGAGAGTCAAGCTCGCTGCACTTCCATTGTTCCGCAATTTTTTCAGCCAGTACTGAGTCCGGCTCGCAATACTTTCCTCCTACATGAAGTACGTCCTCTGATGAGGGGCCATCCTCAAATTGCAGGTAGAGAATCGCGTCCTCTGCGCCAAACAGCTCGCGACTACCCTCCGCAAGGCAGGGAAGAGCCACATCAAGACACTCCTGCTCAAGAGAAGTAGAAAGCACCCTGCGTATCTCTGGGGGCAAATTTTCCGGTAAGAAGATCATCGAGATCGATAACGGCCAAAAAAAGTAAATACTTATTAAACTCGGGATATTAGATTAGATGGTGAAAAAGGTAGGACGGCGCGTTTAAATCGTTGAAACGGCGAAAAACCGCCCCCTCACAGCCTAACCCTTTGAAACTTCTAGATTTCCCCCGAGAAGAGCACGAAGCTTTGAACGAGGGATAGCCCCCTCGCGAAGGAGGACGAAGGGGCAGCTGCGAACGTCGAGGATACTTGAGGGAAGAGCATCCGCTGCCAGCATCCCCCCGCCATAGATGGGAAAATCGGGAAATTCGCTGAGAACTCCTTGCACACTTGTCGCGGCCGGCAAGCCACGGCGGTTCGCACTCGTCGCCGTAATGACCCTGCTGGGAGAAAGCTCTGCCAGGCGCCGCGCTATTGGCGACTCCGACACTCTCACCGCAATCGAGTGACCCGGCCCGAATATTTCCGAAGCCAGCTTGCCACTGGGGAGAGGGGAATCAGATTCGAGCTCCAGCACCAGAGTAAGAGGGCCTGGCCAAAATTCTTTCTCAAGCGCATCACAAAGAGTAGACGTTTCTGCCTCGCGACAGAGAGAAGTACGACCGAGGAGAGAAAGGATTCGTTCACTTCCTGCAGCTATGAGAGGAATTCCACTCTCCGGCGGCCTCTCTTTCAAAGCGCAGAGCTTCTCCACCGCTGTCGTATTGCAGGGGTCACAGGCAAAGCCGTAGAGAGTCTCGGTCGGGAAAGCAATAATCTCACCTGCTTCCAGCAGCCGAGATGCCTGCTCATCGGACAGTAGTCCCTCCTGATGTTCGTCCTTGCACATGCGAATTCAATGGAAGTTAAGACAATGCACGCCGTATCAGGATGTCCTTCCGATATCTTTGCGAAAATGCATCCCGTCAAAACAAATTCGGTCTATCCCCGAATATGCTTTATCCAGTGCTTCCTCAATAGAATCGGCCATTGCGGAAACACAGAGGACTCTACCCCCCTTCGTCACGATATCTCCGGCTTCGTTTCTTGCGGTCCCGGCCTGGAAGACAAAACAATCCTCCTCTGAGGGAAAGATTCCCTGTATCTCCTTACCGTCCTCTACTTTCAGCGGGTATCCTTTAGAGCTTGCCACGACACATGCACAGGCTTTGCTGCTCCACTGCATATCAATAGAGGACAGATTTCCATCCACGGCGGCATTCAAGACCTCAAGGAGATCGCTCTCCATACGGGGCAAGAGCACCTGCGTTTCGGGGTCACCCAGACGACAGTTGAATTCCAACACGGATGGCTTGCCATCAGAACCAACGATGATTCCCGCATAGAGAAATCCGACAAAGGGAATATCGCGAGTGGCCAGCTCTTTGATCACGGGCTCAAAAACATCGCTGACAAGGGTTCCGACCGTATCCTGAGACAGCACCGGAGTCGGTGAAATCGCGCCCATACCACCGGTGTTCGGACCAGAATCACCATCGCCCAATCTCTTATAGTCCTGACTCAGCACCAGAGGCACCACAGTTTCACCGTCGACAATACCGATCAGTGAAGCCTCTTTACCGTCGATAAAATCCTCGATGACGACACGAGAACCTGAACTTCCAAAACGTGCATCGACGAAACACTCGCGAAGTGCTGAACGCGCCTGCTCAAGTTCAAGCGCAACGGTTACCCCCTTACCTGCGGCGAGCCCATCAGCCTTGATCACGATGGGTGCACCCTGTGACTCTACATAGGTAAGCGCCGAATCGTAATCGGTGAAGACCTCAGCTCCGGCCGTGGGAACACCCGCCTTGACCATCACCTCCTTGGCAAAACTTTTCGATGCCTCCAACTCGGCAGCGGCTTTACAAGGACCGAAAATCCGCAGTCCACGAGCTTGAAAAAGGTCGACAATACCTGCGGCAAGCGGTGCTTCAGGTCCAACGATGGTCAGATCGATTTCATTTTCCTTAGCCCAGTCTGCAAGGGCCTCGCTATCATCTACGGAAATCGATATGTTCTCCGCTATGGACTCAGTCCCGGGACCACCCGGCGCACAATACAAATTGGAGAGAAGTGGGCTCATGCTTACCTTCCAGGCAATAGCGTGCTCTCTTCCACCGCCGCCGACAACTAGTACCTTCATAAGAATTCCCCAAGGCTAAATAAGAAACCAGTAAAACTCACGCGACGTCACAGTACTACCGCCGCCCGCAAGCAATTTCCATAAAATCGCTTTCAAGTAAGCACGCAAGTACCTACGGGTATAAAGAAACTAAAGCAGGTGTAGGATAAAATTGTACACCTTTATCCGAAGCCTGCTCACAGCAATTTTTTACAAAAATTGCTTTCAAGTAAGCACGCAAGTGCTTACAGGTATAAAGAAACTAGAGCAGGTGTAGGATAAAATTGTGCACCTTTATCCGAAGCCTGCTCACAGCAATTTTTTACAAAAATTGCTTTCAAGTAAGCAC
>JAUIMJ010000324.1 GCA_030433295.1 bacterium
CCGACTCGGGAAGACTGCCGTCATGATACGCCTGCCGTATTCCATTCGCCATTTCTCGGGCAATGAGCAGGGCCGGACCCTCGCTGGGATTTCCTTCGAGCAGGATATCTCCACCGGCACCCAAAAATCGTCTGGCTTTATCTGCGGCAGATATCTCAGCGAGGGCTGACATCTCTAAATCGTCAGAGATTACGGCTCCGCTAAACTGCATCTCATTGCGCAGAAGCTGGCGAATGATCGAAGGGGATAGGGTGGCCGGGTTCGCGGCGTCGAGGGCAGGGTAGCGAACATGCGCCACCATGAGCAGCGCAGGATCGAGTGAAAAATACTCTTTAAAGGAAGCAAGTTCACGGGATGAAAGTGTCTCCAGGGATTCATCCAGTATCGGAAGTTCCAGATGAGAATCGGTGGTGGTGGCACCGTGCCCCGGAAAATGCTTGGCGCAGCTTAGTATTCCCTGTGACTCCAGACCTTTCTTGAACGCACGCGCTGCCTCGGCAACCTCCTCCGCTGAGGACGCAAATGCCCGAGGGCCGATTACGGGATTGCTTTCCTCGCTGTGAATGTCCAGCACCGGAGCGAAGTTCAGATTAAAACCCAGGGAGCGAAGTTCTTCACCCATTGCCGTGCCGACAGCTTCCCAATGCCCTTTCCAGCGAGTCGCGTAAGGGAAGGAGGTGACGGGGTCGGGGAACCGCTGAACCCTGCCCCCTTCGTGATCCACACTGACGAAAACGAATTCCCGACCAATGGCTTTTTTACTCTCGTCAATGAGCGTTCGTAGTTCATCCATCCAGCAATCAGAAGCTGGCATGTTCTTGGCGAATAGAATAATCCCCAGGGGACTTAGCTCTTCAAGGATTTCTCGCTCTTCTTCGCTGAGGCAGGGACCCTCGAGTCCTACAATAAAGTGTAGGCCAATATCCTTAAGTACTTTGCTCATTGATTCTCACGCTGCTGCGGTTACCGTTTCGATTGAGAAGATCACTTGTCGCTCTCAAATTAGTCTCGCCGCTACTTTGTCTCCGTCGGCACCACCTAGTTTGTCGGGTGGGGGCTTGTGCGTATAGGTGCATAAAAGAACTCTGTATTTATGAATTCTAATAGTGCATAATCGCTCGGCGTTTGAGAAGCGATAATGCTGCTTTTCTTGCCGCAGCTATGGAATTACACGGTCTCAGGCGTTAGTCTCGTTCCCGACGCTGGAGAAGCGGGCGGATCCAGTCGCGGCGATGTGTGATTGGGATGCTCGTTATAGTGGGCAGAAAGAAAGAATAAAGCGACATGCAGAGTAAAATCAGAGTTCCGGATCTTCAAGCCTTGCAGGCAGAGGGTATGCCTATTACCGCGCTGACCGCGTATGACTATAGTTCGGCGCGGATTCTGGATAATGCAGGGGTCGATATCATTCTTGTCGGCGATTCTCTGGGTACTGTGTTTCAGGGACAGGAGACAACTCTCGCGGTCACCCTCGATGAAATGATTTATCATGCGCGTATCGTTTCGCGGGCGGTGCGACGCGGTTTGCTGGTAGTCGATATGCCGTTTATGTCGTATCAGACGTCCGCTCGGGATGCTCTTGTCGCGGCCGGGCGTCTTGTGAAAGAGGGAAATGCCGAAGCGGTAAAGCTTGAAGGGGCGGGGTATTCTCTTGAGGCAGTGCGTCGCATGGTAGACGCCGGTATTCCGGTTATGGGTCATCTGGGTCTTACTCCTCAGTCGGTGCACGCAATGGGCGGGTATCGGGTTCAGGGACGAGGGAAAAAGGATGCAGAGCAGTTACATGAAGATGCGAAGGCTCTCGAGGAGGCGGGTGTTTTCTCTCTGGTGCTTGAGGGGATTCCCGAGGGGCTGGCGGAGACGGTAAGTAGTGCGCTCTCAATACCAACCATCGGAATTGGCGCCGGGAAACACTGTAATGGGCAGATACTGGTGTTGCAGGATGTTCTGGGCCTGCCGACCCGTGAGGCACAGGTGTCGCCAAAGTTTGTAAAGCAATTTGCAGACATTGAAGGGGAAATGACACGCGCGGTGTCAGAGTATATTGAGGAAGTGCAAAGCGGCATCTTCCCGGGTAAAGATCATACGTATGAGTGAGAGCATTGTTTGGCCTCTCGATTGTTCAATCTACAATATCCACAGCAGTTCTCGGAAAACCATGCAATTAATTCGTAGTGTCAAAGAGATGCGCTCCGATCTCGACAAACAGCGTGGGGCAAAACAGCGTATCGGCCTCGTGCCGACGATGGGAGCGCTTCACCAGGGACACGAGAGCCTTATACATCTTATTCGACCCGAGGTTGATTACCTGGTGCTCTGGCTGTTCGTGAACCCGACACAGTTTAACTCTCCGGATGACCTGGCTAAGTATCCTCGACAGCTGGACAGGGATCTGGAAGTCGCGCGTGAGGCAGGTGTGGATGTGGTCTTTGCGCCCTCTGTTGAGGAGATCTATCCGGATGGTCTGGAGCGCTACTATGCCGGGCACAGTGTGCGAGTACACGCGGGAGACTGTTCCTTTGGATTTGAGGGTGCCCACAGACCAGGGCATTTTGATGGTGTCGCGCATGTGGTTACCTGTTTTTTCAATATCATTCGACCCGATGTCGCGGTTTTTGGAGAGAAAGACTTTCAACAGGTGAAGGTGGTACAACAGTTGAACCGGGATTTGCATCTGGGTGTTGAGCTGTTGATTGCCCCACTGAAGCGGGAGGCATCAGGACTTGCACTGAGTTCGCGAAATGCGCTCCTTGGTGATGACGCGCAGCTTGCGCTTTCATTATCACGGGCGCTCTTTCGGGCGAAAACGCGCATCGAGGAGGGTGATGATGTCGCTGAGGTGCTGGCTGAGGCAGATGCCAGCCTTCGCCGCGAGAGCATAGAACCCGAATACATCGAATTGGTTGACTCAATGACCATGAGCCCTCTGACACACTTTGAAGGTGCTGCACAAATTGTTGCGGCTGCTAACGTTGGGACGGTGCGACTGATTGATACCATGCAGGTGCGAAAGCAATAGTGGGGCGGAGTAGGGTATGACGAAGAAAAAGCTTAAAAAGAAAGACACGGTCGACGGGGTGAAAACCGTCGATGTCAATAAGAAAGCCAGAAGGGATTACGAGATCCTGGATACTGCGGAAGCAGGCATCGTATTGTGCGGTAGTGAGGTGAAGTCAATTCGCAACAATGGCATCAGTCTACGAGACTCGTATATTCGGATGAAGGGGGACGAATGTTATCTCGTTGGCTGCCATATCGCGCCCTATAAGTTTGCAGGGGTCGATGCGCATGATCCCTATGCCGATCGTAAGTTGTTACTTCATCGTCGGGAGATTGATCGCCTGGCGATGCAGGTTAAGACCAAAGGAAGAACGCTTGTTCCGCTAAAGGTCTATTTTAACAAAAGCGGACGGTGTAAAGTTGAGCTTGGAATTGGTCGCGGTAAGAAACTGTACGACAAGCGAGAGGATGTAAAAGGAAGGGAAGCAAAGCGACATATAGAGCGCGCCATTAAACTACACCGGTAGATCCGAAAAATGAAAAAGGATTATACGTATACGAGCTATAGTGTGCGCACCAGAGTAACGCATGCTTCTTAGAAGCATCACTCTTGGATGCCTGCACTTTTTTGAAATGCTCATTTGATGCCAGACAATAGGAAAGCGGAATACATGAAAAATCTCAGTGAGGCTAAATTTGCGACGAGAAGTATCCACGCCGGGCAGGAGCCTGCTCCGGGCAACCATGCGATAATGACTCCGATTTACCAGACCTCGACCTTTGTTCAGTCTTCTCCCGGGGAGTATGTGGAAGGCTATGATTACAGCCGCAGTGCGAACCCCACGCGCACGGCATTGGAGAAGAACATAGCGTCTTTGGAAGGCGGAGATCGGGGTATCAGTTTTTCCTCCGGCTGTGCGGCCACGAGTACCGTGATAAACACCCTTAGACCCGGTGATAGAGTTGTGTCTGCCGATGATGTGTATGGTGGAACCTATCGGCTTTTTGAGAACGTGTTTCGCCCCATGGGTATTCATTTTGATTTTGTTGATCTCTGTGACCTGGATGCTCTTTCGGCGGCAATAAACAGTGACACCAAAGTGATCTGGATTGAGTCCCCGACGAATCCGCTTCTCAAAGTTATCGATATAGAAGCCGTGTCTGATATTGCCCGGAAGAATGGTATCAAGACGGTGGTGGATAATACCTTTGCCAGTCCTTATCTGCAGAACCCGCTCTCGCTCGGCGCTGACCTGGTGCTTCATTCGACTACCAAGTATATCGGCGGACAGTCTGATGTCATTGGAGGTGTGGTGGTTACCTCTGACGCGGAATGGGCGGACCGCATTGCCTATCTGCAGAATGCCATCGGTTCTGTTCCGGCCCCTATGGATTGTTTTCTGTTGCTTCGTTCGACCAAGACACTTGCTGTTAGAATGGAGAAACACTGCGAGAACGCGCTCTACCTCGCAGAGTGGTTGAGTGGGCAGCCCGGCATTGCATCGGTCACCTATCCGGGTCTCAAGACACACCCTCAGTATGATGTTGCCTGTAAACAGATGAAGGCTGGCGGAGGGATAATTACGATTGAAGTTGACGGGGGGCTTGAGGCCTCACGCACGTTCCTTGAGTCGGTGTCCCTGTTCTCACTCGCTGAAAGTCTTGGGGGTGTTGAGTCCCTGATCGAACATCCGGCGATTATGACCCACGCG
>JAUIMJ010000325.1 GCA_030433295.1 bacterium
GCCGGAGAGACTCTGCTGATTGATGCGGATCTTCGACTGCCCACGGTGCACAAGCACTTTGGTCAGCCACGGGTCACTGCAGGGCTTGCGGATTATCTGAGCGGGGAACGCGACTATAACGAGGTGATTCTGCATCGGGCCGTCGGTGGCTTGTCAGTAATGTTCGCTGGTAATCCAACGGTATCTCCTTCTCTGCTCTTCCGTTCAAACGCAATGTCCAATTTGATTGAGTTGCTGAAAGATGAATACGATCACATCATCATCGACGGACCTCCCTTGATTCAGGTCGCTGATGCATTGCTGCTGTCGAAACTGGTAGATGGTGTCGCCCTGGTCGTACGAAGCGGAAAAACTCCTCGACCGGTTGCCCAGTCGGCCCTGCAGCAGTTGAAGCAGGTGAACGCAAACGTAGTCGGAACAATTCTGAACGGAGTTGAAGTGCCCAGACGTTCAAGAAATGACGAGTATTACTACTATATGAGTCAGGTTGAATAGAGATTTGTGCATGTGAACTCTACGCACGGTAACACCGCTGGTCCTGGGAGCGGAGGTGATGTTGGCCCCTTGGGCACAGCCGTAGAGCCCGTACGCTTAGCAATCGTTGCGACCCATCCTATTCAGTATCAGTCTCCCTGGTTCAGAGAGATCGCCCGGTCGGAATTATTCCATGTGAAAGTGTTTTTCCTCTGGGATTTTGGCGTGGAGAAACGTCGGGATCCAACCTTTGGAAAAGTGATTGCCTGGGATGTCCCCTTGCTGGACGGCTTTGATTACGAATTCGTGCCAAACGAGGCCACCGAGAAAGGTAACCATTCGTTCTGGGGACTGCATAATCCGGAATTAAAAAACCGAGTAGCGCAGTGGGGGCCCGACGCAGTTCTGCTGCTCGCATACCGCTATCGGAGTGTCCTGGAGTTTCTTTTCAAGTGGCGTAAGAATCCGGTGCCGCTTGTGTTCCGGGGTGACTCTCATCGCTTGTTTACGCAGAGAACCTTGCTCTACAAATTGAGAAGGTTTTGTATACGGACTATTTTTCGCAACTTCGCGGCCTGTCTCTATGTTGGCTCGGTAAACAAGGAATACTTTATTGAGCACGGGGTCGATGAGAAGAAGCTCTTTTTCGTGCCTCATGCGGTAGAGCGAGAGCGCTTCAATCCAGAGGATGATGAGAGCTCCGAGGAGACCCCTTCAGTTGCGTTTCGCAGGGAGCTTGGGATTCCTGAAGAGCATCGCGTCGCTCTTTTTGTCGGTAAGTTTGAGCCAAAGAAAGCCCCCCTGGATTTGGTTGACGCTTTTATCGATGCGGATTTGGAGAGGGTTACTCTCGTATTTGTCGGAGATGGAGCGCTTCGAGAAAAAATCGTTGAGCGGATCAACGGGCACGAGCAGATTAAGATCGCTTCTTTTCGGAATCAAAAACAGATGCCAGCGGTGTATCGAGCAGCTGATGTTTTAATCCTGCCCAGCGTTGGTCTGGGTGAAAGCTGGGGACTTGTCCTCAATGAGGCGATGGAATGCGGTCTGGCAGTGATAGGAAGTACGGGCGTCGGTGCTGGCTACGATCTTCTAAGAGATGGCGAAAATGGTTACCTCTTTGAACGTGGGGACGTCCAGGGTCTTACGCACTGTCTCAAGAAGTTGTTTTCCGATTCCAGATTGCTGGACTCCTTTAAAAAGAAAAGTCGGGAGTGTGTCGAGGAGTATTCATTTGAATCAGCGACCAGGGGACTGCACGAAGCCTGCCTTGAGGTTTTGCCTCGCGGGCAGTCTGACGGCTCACCCACAGGTCACTCAGGTGTTTGCAATTATACAAACGCTATGTAGTAGGTAGATATGGCAGGGACATCAAAGACATACATACCGCTCACGGGACTAGCCGTCGCCGAACGCTCTCCGTACTATCTTCGCCCCGAGTCGCGTCGACGACTGGGCGGTGCTTTCATGTTCCTTGCCCTGATTCTGCTGATCGTCGCATACACGCAGTCCGTAGACTGGCGGTCAAAACTGGCCTTCCTGATCATAGCCTCAAGTGCCATGTTGCCACTCTGGCTGTGGATTCGTGGAGTCCTGTATGGCATGCCAATTTTTCCGGCATTTGCATTTGGCTTTGTTTTTACGTACGCGACGCCGCTCTTATCTGATTTCGACAAAGTTCGACGTTTCGGCCCGGAGGAGCACCTGCACGCGTCCTTTCTCGTTGCAGGTTTTCTGCTGATCGGTCTTGCAACGTATTACGGTATTCTTAAGCGGCGGGTATTGCCTCCGGCGTCTCTTCGCGTTTTTGATGACGGCGTCGCTCAGGCTTTTTGCTTCATTGTGCTCGGGTTGGGTATCTTCTTTCGGCTCGCTGTCACTGGGCAGTGGATTGGCGTATCACTGGCTTTCCTGGGGGCTATTGACCAAAGTATTTCCGGACTCATTGTAATTTCCGTTTTTGCGTATGCCTACCGGCTTGGTGCCAGAGAGATTGGACGCTCTGCTGCACTTGTTTTTTACTTGTCACTGACGGTCTATGTGTTTTGTACTTCGACGGGATTGTACTTGATCAAAGGATTGATGCCCGTTATCGCATTGCTCCTCGGATTGTCGCTGGGAAGAAAAAAGTTTCCGGTGCTTATTTTTCTCGTGGTATTGGCCATTGCAGCAGTTCTTCACCATGGCAAGGGAGAGATGCGAGCAAAATACTGGGGTGAAATTGCAGGTGGGCAACAAATAGTTCACCTGCAGCCAGCGCATATCATTCCTTTCTATATCGAGTGGGCGCGTCAGGGTATTGCCGATCTACAGTATGGGGATTCGTGGGAGCGAGAGTCATTGTTTTCTCAGTGGAAACTCTTACACCGGCTGACACTTATTGATAACTTTTTGCTCGTTGAAAAAAAGAAAGACGAACTGGCTCCGCTTTCAGGTGCGACCTACTCGAAGATTTTTTATTCGTTGATTCCTCGTATAGTCTACGCGCAAAAGTCATCTCCGCATCACGGTAAAGAACTGATGACCAAGTACTATGGCCTGGGCGACAATGTTTCTATTGCCTGGGGTATCTTACCGGAGGCAAACGCCAACTTTGGTATTGTTGGTATGATTACGCTCGCTCTGTTTCTGGGAGTGGTTCAGGGAACTGTGGTTCGCTGGTGTGCCTATGCGCCGATTTTATCGTTTCGAGCGCTTATCGGAGTATTGTTTTTAATCTCTGCTCTTGAGCCCAACTGGACGCTCGAAATTCATGTGAATGTCATTATTAAGACGTTCCTGGTTCTTCTTCTGGGAGCCGCTCTCTTTTCAAGGAGACGTGTTCTGGATCCTGCCGTAGATTCGTCATCTCTTCCTGAGGCGGATAAGGCACGAGCTCTTCAGGGAACTATTCCTCAGAGATTGCTGAAGGCTGGCTACGCGCGAACATAGGAAGTATATCGACGCGCTCACTTTACCGACCATTTTAGCTTTTCCAGCGCCGTAGTTACTACACCCTTGGTAGAGATTCGTTGAACGAAAGCGGAATCGTCCAGTCCGTTCTTTGACAGAGTGCTACCCAGCTCAACGTATTTATCCAGAAGAGTGAGTTCGTTTTTCCCGGTGGTGCTTGCTCTGTATGCGGAGATCAGGGTTTTCTTGACCTCAGGTGTGAACTTCGGCTCGATCAAATACCCGTAGATCACGTGAATCAGCTCGCGTTTCGGAATGGATTTGTCGTTGAGATGAATTTTCTCCGCCGTACGCTCCGCTACATCTTTGATTGAGACGAGCAGCGCACCATCTAGCGGGTGGGCTACGATGAAATCCAGCTCTTCGTTCGAGATGGCATCCCCAAAATGTTTTTTTATTGGCGTCAGCTCGCTGACACTTAAAGAAAGTCTGGTTTCTGTTTTGTTTTCTGCATCCACACTTACGCTTGCCTGCAGTGGGACCCGGTACACGGACTCACCGATTTTAAATATCGCAGCCGCATTCAGTGCGACATCCGTTTTGAACGCGCCGTCTGTGAGAAAGCTGGCAAGATCCTTTAAGTGTTTCTGTACTGATTCTCCTGGATTGGAAAAATCACTCGGAAAATGGGTTAACAGATAATTACCATCGATTCGTCCTCCGAACAGTTGAGGCTTCAGAGCATTCTTATCGATGATTCTCCGACTACCTCGGTTGGGGTTCGAGATGGCGAATTTGTGTGTGGTAAGTTGAAGATCGTCGTAACTGAAATCCTTTGAGACCAGGGTTATATTATCCGTTCTGAATATGAAGGGTTCTCTGCCTTTGGCCTGCTTCGCATCGGCGAAGGTCAGTCTGAGGTTTCTCAGGGTAAGTGCTTTGGGACCATTAAGAGAAAGGTCTTCAAACTTGATTCCGGAAACAGTCAGGCCGTATTCGCTGAGCACCGCGGGCAGGCGCGTGGCACTGTCCCTGAACGATGCATTGAGCTTCCATAGGAAGGCGTAAAACGCAAGAAAGGAAACGACGAAGATAAAGCCAAAAAAGTATATTAATTTCCTAGTCAAAGCGACCCTTACGATGTGCCTGCATATACTGAGCGCACTATAAACTTCGGTTTTTCTCAATAGCGTTCGTCGCGAAGTATACTGTTCTGCCGGAGGCAGAACCAAACAACAAGTATACCCCTAACACCGATATCACAGCCGGCGCAGTTATGCGCCGACAATATTGCTCTTTGCGATGAGCTGAGTGGAGCACTGTGCGTTCTTT
>JAUIMJ010000326.1 GCA_030433295.1 bacterium
GACCAACATTGCTGAGGCAATTGATTTTGCCGTGCCACTGTTCAACAATCAGTTTTCCTCACGACGGCAGATTATCGATATCTCAGGAGATGGAAGCAGCTCCAGTTTCAGAACAAAAGCGGCGCGCGACGCAGCTATTGCCGCGGGAGTTGATGCGATCAACGGACTTCCGATCGGCGACTCTGCCTCGGTTGAGGACTTCTACGTTAATTCGGTAATTGCAGGACCCGGTTCTTTCATTGAACCCGCCTCATCATTTGAGGATTTTCAGCGTGCCGTTATCAATAAAATAGTACGCGAAGTATCCAGTGTCGATCAGTGTCCACGAGATCCAGCCAAAGTTGAGCCTGGCATTTGCGGTTGCGGCACAGCGGATGTGGATTCCGACGGGGACTCCACTATAGATTGTCTTGAACAGTGCCCGAGGGACCCCGCAAAGGTAGCTCCCGGCCTATGTGGCTGCGGCACGGCTGACACTGACGCCAATCGAAACGGCATTGCTGACTGCAAGGAAAACGGAAGGACAACAGACAATAACCTGCCCGCGTGCAGCGATGGCTTCGACAATGATGGTGACGGTTTCTTTGACTTTCGCACTGATTCCCTCGGTGACCCCGGCTGCTCAAGCCCGACGGATTCCAGTGAAGACGATGATGACATCGCACTCAAGAGTCCGGCATTTGCAAAGTTCAATACCTACTTGGGCCAACAGGTCTATGCCGAAATAGTAAACGACGGAAGCGTAAGAAAGCAGGTGACGGTTCAGCTCTACAATCTGCGGGGCACGCTTATGATCGAGGAGCATGTAAGCATCCGAGCGTACCGACAGCAGGATGTCGATATTAATGCATTACTGCGCAAGGCCTGCGCTGATAATCCCATACGCTGCCAGGGATTCGAAGACCTGAGCGCGACGCGCGGTCATAACAACGGTAGTGATACCCCTGATGGGATTGTCGACACCTACGGTCTGGTGAAACTCAAGTTTGATGATAGTAATCCCAGAAACAGAATTCTCGGTCGACTTAGCTTCTATCGCTCCAACCCAGCGGGTGGCTACTCCTTCGCTTTTGCTCGAGAGCTGAGAAATCCATCCAGCGGAAAAACCTACACCACAAGCAATACGTATGACCCTCAGGGTTTCGGGTCTCTGGTGCCGAACTGGGCGGAGGTTATCTCGCTGGGTCGGGCACGGCCTGACGGAAGCATCGAAGAGGTTCGCATGAGCTACACGCTGAATATTTACTCAGAGCAGGGTTCACTCATCGATTCGAAGAACTTCTCTCTTCCTGCACTTGGTGAGTTCGATTTTCAAGCCGGACATGAGTTTCTCGATACCTTCGGAAACCGACGCGAAGGAGTGTATTTGGTGGAGATTGTTCCTGCCGACAAAAATGCGCGGTATTTTCTCAGTGTCGGCAGATATGCATCGCGCAATGCCCCAACAGGAGATGCGGCTGACTACCACTTCGCGCTTTCCCTTGAAGGGAAGAACGGCACAAGGGAGCCTGTCTATGTGAGCGCCAGAAATGAGCTGGCCGGAGTCCAGGGCCTCAGTAATCAAGCAATTGTCACCAACTGGGTTGAAACAGCATGTGTTGACTCGACGCCGTGCAGAGTTGAGGCGAAGCTTCGAGCACAGGATGGCTCGACCGTGGGGACAAGATTGCTTTCACTGCTACCAAAAGCCCAGTATCACCTGAACGCGAGCGCGCTGATATCCGACCGTGGCGTCGCCTCGGTCGAATTGGTATCCGATCAGAAAATCATTTCGCAGAGCATGGTCTACCTGCACAGCCCGGGAAGCAAGCCGCTCGTTGCTTATGCGATTCAAGCGACCGCAAAACAGCGAAGAGATAAAAGCGGATCACTGAACACCAACCTCGGTATTCAGAATATTCTTACGCTTTACTCCACAGTTGCGGCCGAAGCTCAACTCAGCATCCGAGCAACACCTCTGCAAGGGTCCGCGGGTTCTCTGAATAGAGCGCTCAAGCCGGACGCTGCGCAGAATATCGCGATCCAAAACGAGCTCTCAAACGTGTTTCCTGAAAACCAATACGGAAGACTTCAGGTACGCTCGAACATCGAAGGCTCGGTGAATGCGGAAGTGCTCAGAGTACGCAGGAACATCAATAATGAGATCGATTTTGTAATGCCAACAGCAGTTCGCTAAGAACGTCCTCAGTGGGCCTGGAACGAGGTAGTAAATGATGAATTCCGATTCTCTCCTACTCGTACTCCAGCCAGCGGGGCATTATTCTAATTGGGAATTGCATAATGCTTTCTCTACATTAGTGGCTACGGAGACCCACGGCTTTCAATTGACATGAAAATCGTGCTACATCTCGCCACCGTGGCCGCTTTACAAAGACCATTTCGGGTTTTCATCGTTTAAACAGCCCGCCGATTAAGCGATGAGAGTCTGGAGATCGGGTTCTACTCCATCCAACGCACGTAGTACGTGGGCCCTGGGAGAATTGGGGGAAGTTATTTCAGCATATCCCCGACTGCGCTGAAATAACTTCCCTTCTTTACTCCAACTTACGGAACTCAACATGTTTGCGTTGAATGTCATCGAAGAGGTTCTTACGAACGGATCCTGTCAGGGCTTTGGAAACGGATTTACGGTTCTGCTTTCGAAAGATCAGCGGGAACTTGCCGAATCCTTTCGTCATGAAGTCGAAAGGGCCCTCGCCCCCCTCGAACCACAGTCTGTGACGGTCGAGGTATGGAGCGAGGCTCTTCAAGTCGTCGTCATGATCAATGACCTGACCTGGAGCCCTATCGTCAATGAGGATGGGGTCGTGTTTCTGCAGGGCATCGATGTCGGCGAGGAAATAACTCCCGACGAAGCCAGCAGCGAAGAGTCCGAAGTTGCCGTCTGGCCCTGGGACTGAGTTTGCTCAGGCATGACAGGAGGGCCATGCCGCTAGCGTTTTTTCTCTAGACCCTCCAATTTTCTCGCAACACTACGTGCCCCATCCCCGTCTTTCCACTGTCCTCCCTGTGGGAAGCACTCGCAGAATTCCGTAGTAAAGCCGGGACACTTCGCTTTTCCCCCGCAGCCTCTACAAAAGCCCCACGACTCCTGCTAGTATCCCGCGAAATCCCCTGGGATCCGCTGATCTATTTTTGAAACAGCAGCCTTGCTCTTTGCTCTTTTTACGCTACCTCAGCGCAAGTCCTGTACACGCCTTGCGCCCATACCGGGTACTCGAGAAATACACACCATAGGGTTTTACATAAGGGGGAACAGACGTTGCTTATTCTTGAACGCTTAACGGAAGAGAATCGAAGACGCTGGCAGTTGTTTCATCGTTTTCTCTCCGCATGCGATGAGGAAACGAGTGAACGGGTATCAGCAATCTACCCTCAGGGTATGTTCGTAATGGAGAATCTCTACGGAGACTCGCCATTCACTATACAGGAACTTGCCACGAAGTTAGACGTGTCTGAAACGCATTTGAAGATGCTTCGTGAGCAGACGCTCATTCTCCTCGGACACGAGGGACCCTTCAGCAGCCAGGCAACGCGAGGCGTGGAGCGAATCCTCGGAGAGTATGAGGAGCGGGCGAGGATATCGTATCTGCTCAACAATCACTCGGAGAATCTCTGCAATCTGGAAGTTGCTGTTGCACAAGCCGCCGTCGACTTGGGAATGAACCCCCGACTTGTTGATGAGCGGCTCAACATCGGCTACGCGCAGACCAGGACGATTCTTCGGCGACTTGCCGGCAGGAAGGACGGTATCAGTGATGTGCCGGGGCCTGCCCTTCGCAAATCCATGCTGCGTTCCCTGCTGAGATCAAAGGAGAAGCACGCTAAGGCAGAGGTCGAACAGGCCTGCCTCAGAGAGTATGCGCGGGGCCACAACGCCTCTCGTGTCGGTGCGGCGCTAGGACTTGCCGGTAACGTCGTGACCATGCTTTTGGCGGAGACTGTGCGAGACATCCTTTGCTGCCCGAAGTTTTCGGGTAAGGTGCAGGAACTGCAGCGAAGCTCATATGCGGAGACAAAGAACACCCGGATTCAAACGAACCTGCTCTACGGGAGACTTTTGTTACTCTATCTGGATTTTCGCGAGGTTCACGCTCTCACCTGTCGAGAGCTCAAACTGGTGCGCATGCGCATCGCCGGAAAACGCGAACGCTCGGTTGCTGAGGCACTGGGCGTGAACAAGCAGGATGTCTCTGTGGCTGAGCGAGCTATTCTTGGATTGCTCATTCCACGGTCCCCGCAAGAGTTTCCGGATGATTTACCTCTTGCTCCACTCACCGTGCAGCAAAAGCACTGGCTCACCGCAGCCAGGCAATAGGGTTTGGAGTCGACAATCAAAATGACCGAAACTCCAATCGGGTGTGTATCTTCTCGCACCCGACCCCTTTCCGGATGTTCACGAACAATGTTCTTTCCGAAGTCGGCCTGGTTTTTCCGGATACCACCAACACGCTAGTAAAGCGGGAAAGTTGCTGAGAAACGGGCCTAGGAAAATCGCTCCTGCACCTGCTCGAGCAAACTTATCGTTTTATCTTTTTCGACAACGAGCTTATCAAGATCTCGCAGCAGAGTGCGCACCTGTGTTTTGGTGTAATGCTCATCTGCTCCGCAGGCAAGAAGCTCCTCCGGATCCCGATGCTCATCAGCAGTAAATGAGAAAATCCGCATCTTATTCAGACCGCGGGCCCTACGCAG
>JAUIMJ010000024.1 GCA_030433295.1 bacterium
CCCGCAACTCCCAGGCCCCGAAGTATGCCCCGAACCAGTTCGGTTTTGCCCGCACCCAGGGGTCCAAACAGTCCGATTGCAACAGCAGACGGCAAGAGTGGAGCTATCCTTCGACTCTTCTCCTCCAGTGACTCCAGAGATGTCAATTCAGACCTACAGACTATATCCATCCGGATTCAATCTCATTGTCTGTCAAAGAGTTCAAGGGGAAGATCATGAATCGAGCCCGGAAGAACTTTTCGAAGAAGTCGAGGGGCCGTTCTGGGGAGATGTAACAACTCATTACACACTCGAGCGGCAAAAGCGGGGAGGTCATCCGCCCTGGTGCCGAGGGGTCCGGCGCAACTATTAAAAGAGAGTTCTCCGGCAGCACCATGGGAAAACGCAGCGATCACACTTGCGTCCCTGGGGCTAAACCCCTGAGCCAGAAAAGCGGCGATCATTCCTGCAAGTGCATCACCGGAACCCGCTGTTCCGAGCGTGCTTATCGCCGCGGGGATGACATACTGACTTGCGTCCGGGCCTGAAAGGATGGAACGCGCTCCTTTGAGCAGCACCCAGCACGAACGCTCACTCGAAAGCTGAAGCGCCGCAGCTCTGCGATTAGACTGTACCTCCGAAACCGGAATAGACAACAAACGAGCCATTTCGCCCGGGTGAGGTGTCAGGACAACTCGCTCAGAGATAAAAGACCAGAGATCTTCGTTCTCTGACAAGATCGTCAGCGCATCTGCGTCAAGCACAAGAGGACGATTGTCAACGCCATCATCAAGCTGCAGCAAGGAACGCAGGACATCCACCGAACCCGGCTTCAGCCCCATGCCGGGACCCACGAGCAGCGCGTCAGCACCTGCGATAACGCCTTGCACATCACTCGCGGCCGACACGCCAAAATCGCCTTCGATATCCGCCAGTGACTCACACATAAGCTCGCTCTGTGCTACCGCAACGCGCTCTGCCGCGGTATGCGGCAGCACCATCGTTACCTTTCCCGCTCCTAAGGTAAGAGCGGCATCAGCACTAAGTTTCGGAGCACCGTATTTCCCGGAACTCCCGCCGACGACATACACGTGCCCTCGAGAGCCTTTGTGCGCCTGAGGATTGGAAATCGACGCTGCGAACAGCAAATCAGAGACAAACTCCTCATCAACAAGAGTCGAGGGCGCATCCTGCAACAGCACCTCGTTCACCTGCACCCCGATATCCGCGACCAGTACCTCACCACAGTACGATGTCGCCGGGTAATGCACGTGCCCGTGCTTGAGAGACTGCAGGGCAATCGTGACATCGGCACAGAGCGCATCCCCTTCAACCTCTGAGGAGTCGGCAACTATACCACTGGGAATATCGATCGAGAGCATCAGGCAGGGATTCTGCTCCGCGTAGGTGTTAAGAACGCCAGTAACTCCCCGAGGCACGCCGCGCATGGGCGCCCTGAAGCCGGTTCCATAGATTGCATCAACAAGAACCCGAGGGCCACCGAGAAGACTTTGCCCGAGGATCTGCTCCCAGGAGTCCTCCTCGAGAACGGCAACAGCCCCACCGAGCGAGACGAAGGAACGCGCGTTGACGGCGGCGTCGCCTTTCAGGCTTTCGAGAGAGGCCAGGCAGAGCACCTCAACCGGTACACCCATACCGAATAACATCCTCGCAAGGACAAAGCCGTCTCCCCCGTTATTTCCGGCACCGCATATAATAAGTACCGTTTCATCTAAAAGTTCTGCATACTCGGAAACGAGATACGAGCCAATCGCGCGACCGGCGGACTCCATTACGGCGAGTGAGCATACGCCGTGATCATTAAAGGTTGCCGCATCTGCGGCTTTCATTTCTGATGCGCTGAGTATCTGCATCTTACCGATCCTTCACTTTGCAAGGCTCGCGCACACTGCACCGGACCTACAAAATTCCAAGACAGAATGTTTCCTCTGCGGCGAAACCACAGCCGCCCGAATCAGAGAAGCTCTTTCGACAAAACGTCAATCAACATGTCTGCAACGGCGTTACAGGTATCTGGATCCTCTGCCTCAACCATGACACGAGCCTTTTTCTCTGTCCCGGAATACCGCAGGAGTAAACGACCGCGATCGCCCAGGGTAGCTTCCGCCTCCTTTTGTGCTTTTTGAATCGCCGGCACCTCATCAAAAGGGATTTTGTTTTCCACCACGAGATTCTTGAGCACCTGGGGATACTTCTCCAGTAGCGCCCGATGCTCGGACAGCGGCCTCTCGCTTCGAATCATCACCGAAAGGGCCATCAGGGCAGAGAGTATTCCATCGCCCGTCGTTGAATTCTCGAGGAAAATCATATGACCAGACTGCTCTCCCCCAAGCACAACACCATGCTCCTGCATCATACTCAGAACGTAGCGATCTCCTACCCCTGAGCGCAGCAGACGAATCCCCTGTGCTTCCAGAGTGCGTTCAAGGCCGAGGTTACTCATCACCGTACCGACAACCGCATTGCCCGACAGGGCATCATTGGACTTGAGATCGAGAGCAAACATTGCCAGCAGGTGATCACCGTCAAGAATTTCCCCTTTTTCGTCACAAACGATAAGGCGATCGGCATCGCCATCAAACGCAATCCCACAATCGGCGCCATGTTCCACGACGAGCTGTGCCATCTTCTCAGGGTGCAGACTTCCAAAGCCCTT
The DNA here is from genome assembly GCA_030433295.1 of bacterium. GTDB lineage: Bacteria > Bdellovibrionota_C > UBA2361 > SZUA-149 > SZUA-149 > JAUIMJ01. The sequence continues at coordinate 2,657 of JAUIMJ010000024.1, forward strand.
GTTGATGTTTTTTCCGTCCGGTTCATTTCCGATGGAAATCACCTCCGCCCCCAGCTCGCGCAGGGCAAGCGGTGCAACCCGGTAGGCAGCACCATGGGCTGAATCCACGACGACCTTCAAACCATCGAGCTGCCGCACATCCTTATCTAGACAGCTTTTGAGATACACCGTGTAGCGACCGACCGCATCCTCTATGCGAAATGCTTTCCCGATGAGGTCCGGCGACGCTCTGAGCTGGTCCAGACTACCAGGCAACATCAGACGCTCAATCTCCAGCTCGGTCTCGTCATCGAGTTTGAATCCGTCGGCACCAAAAAACTTAATTCCGTTGTCTTCGTAGGGATTGTGGGAAGCAGAAATCATGATACCCGCGTCAGCACGCATACTCCTCGTCATGAAGGCCACCCCGGGAGTTGGCAACGGTCCCAGAAGGTAGGTGTCTACCCCCATGGACGCAATTCCCGTCTCCAAGGCCGTCTCAAGCATGTAGCCTGAAACGCGAGTGTCTTTACCGATTAGTATTCTGTGGCGCCCGTCGCGACGTCGAAACACGTGCGCAACCGCACGCCCAAGTCGCAATACCGTTTCAGAATCCATTGGAGGCAAATTAGCGACACCCCGCACACCATCCGTTCCAAATAACTCACCCATGTACGCTACCCCTCCTGAGCCTTCGCCTGATCTTTCTTCGTGTCTTCGCCCTTAGCTTCGGACGCATCCTTACTAGTTCCAGAGGACTCCGGATCCTCTTCGTCTGAATCATTTGCCCCACTCACCAATGTGAGCTTTGCCGCAAGCGGCGAACTCGATTTTATGGTAACTCCCTTCGGGAGCTTCGCCACCACCTTTACCTCATGCACCCCGGCACCAAGCTTTCGACCATCCGCAAGCACATCAAGCCCCTCTCGCGAAAGCTCATCTACCAGTTTCACCGGCCCGCTTACGGTCACAGAGACCCGTGCCGGCACGACACTCGCAGCAAAGCCCTCCGGTGCAAGAGCTTTTAATCGGAGCGACTTGAACGTACGCTCCTTGGTAATCGGTGAAATCTTAATGTCAGCAGTCACCACAGTAACTCCGAGCGAAACCAGGCCACCCGGAAGCTTCAACGGCAACTCCACCTTAGTGGACTCACTCAGGTCACTGACGTTGAGTGCCTGCGATTCTATCGCCCGAAGAATCTCAATCTGGCTTTTCGGGCCCCGCGCAACAACGGTATCGGGAAAGAGATTTATGCTCTCTATCTGCATCCCGGGCGCAAGGCTGCCGACCGTCTCATACACAATCAGCAATTCTTTTCTATGAATACGCTCGGTCCTCAGGGTTACCGCAGTGGGGTGCACGTCGAGCACCTCCACTCCTGCAGGAAGACTCAGCTGGAAGGCATCAACAATCGCCGTAAAACTGGACGGATGACTTTCCGGATAGAATATTGCCAGACGTTGGGGCTGAGAAACTACCTGATCGACGAGGGTTCTCGGACCACGGACCCGTATCTGTGCAGGAATACCTCGTTCCGCGCCCGCTGGCTCAGTCACCATGGTCTCACGGGGAAGACCACGTATCTCAACCGTTGCTGACATGACTTTAGAAACGGAGTTATCCGGACTGTAAAAGTACACTTCCAGCAGTATCGCCAAAACGAGGGACACGACCTTAAGGCCGAAGTTGTGAACAAATATGGAGCGCTTTTTAGCCACCGCTATTCCATCTCCCCTGTGTAGTCCCCTTTGTTGCTTTCTTTACTCGCACCCTGACTCACGACGTCTCTTACGCCTGCTCATCCTTTGAGGCCACCGCCGCAGAAGCCTCCGAAGTCCCGTCGGCAGACCCTTCGGACTCCTCGCCTTCCTTCAAAAGATCTTCTATCGGCTTAATCACCTCTTTTACAGTTGATTTCTCAGTGTCTTTTTCCTTCAAACGTCGACGCCGTTCGTTTCTGTATATCGTTAGGCGGTGCAGAGCGTTGTAAAGAGTCTTTTCATTGAGGTCACCGGTTATTCTCCCCTCACGAATAAGAGAAATCGTTCCGGTCTCCTCAGAGATGACCACAATCACCGCATCCGTGCGTTCCGACAATCCGATTGCCGCTCGATGGCGGGTACCATAGCTGCTGGATATTGCCGGGTTGAACGTCAGCGGAAGCACGGCTCCAGCTGCCACGATACGCTCCCCCTCAATGACGACGGCCCCGTCATGAAGCGGAGAGGTCGGCAGAAAAATACTAACGAGAATCTGATGACTGACAAGGGAATCAAGGGGCACGGCATGTTCGGTGTAATCGTCCAGACCGACATCGCGACCCAAAACGATCAGGCCACCAATTCTCCTACTCGCAAGCTCTCCCGCCGTGTGTGAAATCTCTTTGATCGTAACTTCGATCGCCTTAGGCGTGTCTCCACTAAGACCTGGAGCAAGTCCAACCTTGGTGAGCGCTCGCCGTAAATCGTCCTGAAACAATACGACGATCACCAGGATAACAGAGCCAAGGAAATTCCCCAGAATCCAATTCAGGGTTACCAGGTTAAGGGCACGCGAGGCCACGTAGACCAGAACGACAATCGCCAGCCCGAGAAGCATACGTTCGGCTCGGGTGCCACGCAGCAAAAGCAGGGAACGATAGATCAGGAAATAGACCAGCGCGACATCTAAAGTGCCCGTCAGCAGAGGGCCCCAATCAATAGAGACCCAGTCAACTTCTGCCCATTGACCAGCCCATTCACGCATATTACGCAGCCTTCACTTCAGCCTGATCCGGCTCAGGATCCGGAATGAATTTACCGAGCAATTCATTCACCTGTTGCGCATCAAGCGTTTCCTTCTCGAGGAGCATTTCGGACATCTCCTCCAGCACATCCCTATGGGTCGTGAGGATTTCACGAGCCCGCAGCAGCTGCTCTTCGAGCATGGCTCGAATCTCATCATCGATGCGCAGGGCTGTCTCTTCGGAGTAATCCCGCTGATGCCCGATTTCCCGACCAAGGAAAACCTGATCATCTTTTCGGCCATACGCCAGAGGACCAAGAGACTCACTCATTCCCCACTCACAGACCATTTTGCGCGCAATGTTGGTAGCCGCGGCAATGTCAGAACTCGCACCAGTGGTAATTTGATTGAAAACAATTTCCTCTGCGGCTCTACCACCAAAGGCGATGCAGATTCTGTTCAACCAGTATTCCCGCGGATACGTATGCTTTTCTGACTCAGGCAACTGTTGCATCAGTCCAAGGGCAACCCCTCGAGGAACAATCGTCACCTTGTGAACCGGATCGGCGTCAGGCACAAGCTTCGCAACAATGGCATGACCCGCCTCGTGATACGCAGTGGTTCGTTTTTCAGCGTCACTAAGCACCATGGAGCGACGCTCCGATCCCATGAGTATCTTATCTTTCGCATACTCGATGTGTGCCATCTTAACTTCAGAAGCATCACTGAGTGCGGCATACAAAGCGGCCTCGTTGATGAGGTTTGCGAGATCCGCTCCAGAAAACCCGGGAGTCCCCCGAGCGATAGTAGCGAGATCGACATCATCAGAGAGCGGAACTTTGTTTACGTGCACACCGAGAATACCCTCACGTCCCTTAATGTCGGGAAGCGGCACAATCACCTGTCGGTCGAAACGACCGGGACGCAGAAGCGCAGGATCAAGAACATCTGGTCGGTTTGTCGCGGCAACGAGAATAACTCCCTCATTGGCTTCAAAGCCATCCATCTCAACCAGCAGCTGGTTCAGCGTTTGCTCACGCTCATCGTGACCACCGCCAAGACCCGCTCCACGATGACGACCAACTGCGTCAATCTCATCGATAAATATTATACAGGGCGCGTTCTTCTTCCCCTTCATGAACAGGTCACGAACCCGGGAAGCACCCACGCCGACAAACATCTCAACAAAGTCGGAACCGGAAATGCTGAAAAAAGGCACTCCGGCTTCACCGGCAATGGCTCGAGCAAGCAGCGTCTTACCGGTTCCCGGACTACCGACAAGCAAAACCCCTTTGGGAATACGCCCACCAAGCTTTGTGAACTTCTTGGGATCTTTCAGGAACTGAACGATATGCTCCAGTTCGGTCTTCGACTCGTCAATTCCGGCAACGTCAGCAAAGGTCACTTTGTTTGGACCTTCCTCGAGAAGTCGGGCACGGCTCTTTCCAAAACTCATCGCCTTACCACCACCGATCTGAATCTGACGCATGAAGAACACCCAGACACCGATGAGAATCAGCATGGGGAACCAGCTGGTAAAGAGCATCAGCCCCCAGGACTCTTCTTCTTTCTGTGTACCCTTGAAGATGACATCAGCTTTGCGAAGGGCATCGACAAGAGAGTCATCGTTCGGAGGTGGGTAGGTTACGAAACGTCCGTTGCCATCGCCAAAGCCATCTTTGTATTCTCCGAGAATCTCATTGGGCTTTATCTCGACCTTCTTTACCTGACCTTCTTCAATCGCATCGCGAAATGCCGAGTAATCGACCTCGCGTTTTGCGGCTTCTCTGTCGCCTACTGCGCTGAACAAAACGGAAATCATAACGACTATGAAAATCCAAAGCGCAATGTTTCGAGAAAACTGATTCAATGTTCTATCAACTCAAGCTAATGCTGCTAATCATAAAAAGAGGCGCACGTGCCTCTACACTCTACAGGTCACACCCCCGACACTCACGAGGCCCCCTGCTAGCGAAACGTTCAGGTCTTCCGCGAAAGCACAGTCCAAAACATGACAAGCCAGGGCAGGACCCGAAAACAACCCGGGAGAAAACAACTCTGAAAAACGACCAGGAAAAACCGCAATCAAAGGCGGGGTTTCCAAAGTTTTGCCACTTTCCCGCCGTATCTCTTTACTTAGAGACCTCTGGTGAAGCAAGAGAACTTATAAATAGCTAAGCTTTCAAAATTTCTCAAGTTTTCCGCTTCAATTCAGGCATTTTTCACATCATCTTCTGCAAAAGCGCGCGATCCCCGCGCTCTGGCAAAGCGTGCAATACGAATTGCAGCCGCATCGACCGAAATCTTCTGTCAAAGGTGCGCTACCTGTAGTCGTTTAATTTCGGAAAAACTCACACCACCGGCGAAAAAAACGTCCGAAACACGGAAGTTCCTCCGTCGAAGATATCGAGAAAACTAATAGGAAAGGCCCGGCACCCAAAAAAGCCCGGCATCCCCAAAAGGCCGTGACCGGAGCGCCGGCCATAAAGCCCACTCAATTAATAGGAGAATCTGCCTGCCTTCGTATACAGCTGACTTTGACGATTCGGGCGCTCGAATCTTTAATCGCGGCGGCGGCGCAACGAGCGACCCCCGGAATCCAGAGTATCTCCTCACCCTGCGTCACCAGCGGAACAGAGTCACGCAGGGCCCTGGCTACTCCCTTTTCCTGGAGCAGTTTTTTCACCTTGCGATGCCCCCTGCCCCATACGTCCATGCGATCCCCGTCAGCACGCGAACGAATACACAGCCTCATGTCGCGCAGTTGATCTGCATCGAAAAAACACTCAGCGCGATTCGCAACGAGCCCGCCATAGGTATCCGCCCTCGTGACCTCCTCCATATTCGGCGCCTGAGAGCGATCGAGAATCTCAGCAGTAAGCATCCAGTGTAGACAACGATTAAAGGAACAGGAACCGGGAATATCAACGAATGAGAAACCTTGCTCTCTGCTCTCCCCAGGCAAAGCCGCCTGGCCTGTTCGGCCGCTGCTGCTTTCATAGGTGACTACGCCGGAAGTTGAAAGGCCTCCGACAATACCAAACCCCAGGTCGTGCACCGCGTCCGGGCGGAAGGAATCAGCAAACAGGATATCGCGAAAATACATCATACTGCGATAGCCGAGCTGACGCGCATCGGAACCGACTTGCGCTACCGCCAGCGCCTTCAGCAGGCGCCACTGCAAAGCTTCCGGCACGGCCTTAAGGGTCTCTACCGCAATCCTCTCCCCGAGTTCCTCGAGACGACGACCGACTACGCTATCAATAAAGGCTTCGTCCCGCCCTAAGCGCTCGGCAGTATGGCACAGGCTAGCAACGATTTGTGGATTATAGGACTCCGCCAGCTCGGCCAGCAGCCCATGCCGGATTCTGTTGCGGGTTCGACCCTGGTCGCGATTGCTTGAATCAAACACGACACTCAGGCCAAAATGTGCGCGATACTTCGCGATCTCATCCTTCGCGATGTGAAGCAGCGGACGAACGACACCTTCATTCTGCTTTGCTATGCCGCCTCCGGTGGTCAGCAGGCGGCCGTCAAACAATCGCTGCAACACCGTCTCAGCCTGGTCCTGCATGTGATGTCCGGTCCACACCGAAACAGAGGCCTCCGCATTCCGAACAAACTCTGAAAAGAAATCGTATCGTTGTTTTCTTGCCCAGGCTTCAACATTCTCATCGTCGGGTTTCTCAGGAGCATCGAAGATCGAGAGTTCAAGCCCGTAGTGCGCACTGAGCTGTCGGACGAACAAGGCCTCCCAGTCACTCTCATACCGCAAACGATGATTCACATGTAGGACATGTATCGCGGGCAAGGATCCGACAGAAGCTGTAGAACCGCAGTTGAGCAAGGCATGCAAAAGAACATGAGAATCCTCTCCGCCGGAAAGCGCTACACAGATGAGATCCGGTGCATCGCAAAGTGCCTCGGCTACTGCGCGCCATATTCTCAAAACTTCCCTGGGATGACTCATAATGACCCGCCGACTACTGAAGCTCCTCGACAACGAAGCTGCCAAGTGACCACACTCCAGAAAACCGGATACGCCTCTCTACCCTGGTCTTCTTCGCAAACTCCGCTGCATCAATTGAATCACTGCGAATATAAAGCTTGATGGCTCGATTCAGGCGAAGCTTTTTCTCATCAAAGAATTTCTTACGTGCTCTGGCATCCAGGGCAACCCAGATTTTCTGATAAAGAACGCCTTCCTGCCAGGGAACCGACTTACTTATTCTACCGGTCCCCGAAAACGTGCGATTACGCTGTAGAGTCTGCATAATCTCTTTGCGCACGGCCTCCAAATCAGCGTCAGGAGGATACGACAGCAGACAGAGTCGCTCCCGCTCGTAGGGTTTATCACCGAAGAGATCGCCGATAGCTTCACAGGCATACCGCACCCGCTTAGCACTATTGATCTCAAGGTAACCGCAATGCTCTGCCAGCCAGAAATTCGGACGCACATATCGAAGAAAGGCCAGATAGGTTCTCACACCCGCCAGTTCTTTGGGCTTGGCACCGAGCAGAATTATTTTCTGCTGCGCCTGCTTATCCTCTCCCCCGAGCAGAGAAGGCTTCAAAAACTGCAAAAATCGAAAATCTGTTCGTACCGTTCTGCGCCGTTTTAAATCCACACCGGGTAGCTGCACAATGCCTATTGGCGTATTCAGCGTTCCGGCCAGGGTGGTTTTTGTCTCAATCAGGGCCACTGCATCACTGCTGTTAATCAGATACGCCAGCGGAAGACCCTCGCCACAGGGTCCCGCATGCGCGCGGCCCGAGAAGAACAGAGCCGAGGCGACAAACAACAGGCGCAAGAAGAATGAACTCCTCAAAGGCAAGTTCCTATTCATGCCCAAGCCCCATGCGATGATCCAGGCTCAAAATTGCGCAGGGCACATCCCTGTCAGAACCCCAGGCAATGTGCTGCACGCCGAGTCCCCGGTGCAGCAGGTCTCTGCGCGCGGCCGACGACACCCTTGAGCTGAGAATCTCGTAATGCTTCTCTCCTTCGGCATGATAGAAGGCCAGGTCTGCGCGCCCGTCCGCATCAAAGTCCTGAGCAAAGGGACGCCCGGCCGAGGACCATTTCACGATCGAAACATCCTGTGCACTCTGGCGAATCAACCAGCGTTTCTGCCCCTGACGATACACGGCGAGTTCAATACTACCATCGCCGTCGAAATCAGCGGGAACGGGAATATCTCCTCGCTTCCCGAACGTTATGCTTTCTGTGGCAGGACTTGCTTTCTTTCCACGGCAGTCCCGGTATCTGATATGCCATTCCAGCTGCTCTGCGGGGCGCAGCACCACGTGGTCCGAGCAGGTATCCCCATTCATATCGAGCGCAAAGGGAATATCCCCTTTTAATCCCCACTGCAGCGTCTCTGAGTTTTCGGAATTCGGTTTAAAACGGGCAAGTGCCTCATTGAATCCCGAAGAGGCAAAGAGCAGATGCCAATGTGCGGAATCAGGGTCAAAAACGGCGATATCGCTTTTCCCGTCGCCGTCGTAATCCGCCGGAACGGCCCGATAGTTCGTATGACCCCAGGCGACTGAACGAAACGAGGATTTCTTTGCCGGCAAAAATCGGGACCCATTCATTCGTGCGCTATGCGAATAATAGATCTGCCAGTTGCCACGCAGGTCTGAATCCGTATCGCGATACTGTGGAGTATAGGTGGCAAAATCAATCAGCCCATCCCCGTTATAATCCCCGGGGACCGGAACCCCTCGCTCATCACCAAGGGACCAGACCGCAGAAGAACCGAGCACGGTAGACACGCCGGGCAAGGTTGAAGACACTCCATCGAGCGTATACCCCTTCCACAGGGAACGTCCTGCAGCGGCCTGATACGTAAGTAAATCTTCCGCTCCATCATTATTCAAATCTATCGCCGCAACTCTGCGCTCACCTCTTGGATAGAGAGTCACTTCACCCTCAGCCGATGCCAGCAGGGAGTTCAGGATTAGAGGCTTGAGAGAAAAGGAGTATGCCAGGCTGGCCGGCTTTCCTCGCACCCGATTTGCTCCTGCGCCCCGCCGAAAACGCAGATGCAGGGAGCGGCTTGCATCATTGCTGTTAATCAGGACGGCCTCCCTGCGATCACCGACAAAAGCCAGTCGGTAGCCCTCATCAAAGGGCTCATCACGCAGCAGAATCAAACCTTCTCCGGGGGTCCAGAAGTAGAGCAATGCTCCTTCAGCGGCTCCGGCTTTTCTGGCGAGAATCAGCCCAAGATCGCCGTGGGGTGCCAGCGCGATCTCATCGACCTGCCGAAAGCTGGCGACCTGCTCCGGGCTACTGCCCTGCTGCCAGTGCATGAGGGTAAATCCCCTGCTCGAAGCCCCCTTGAAACCGGTTTTTTCCGCCCGCGATTCCGTTGGGCGATTTGGAGTAACGAAGAGCGCATGACTGGCATCAGCCGACCAGGAGATCCGGCTAATTTCTCTTTGCGACTCGAATTCACTGAGCTTCCGGGGCATTTCCTGACTGAGGCGCACTTCGACCTCCGGTCCGGACTCCAGGTGTAGCTCATTCTCCACAAAGCGATGGAGACTGAACAGCAGAGAAGCGGAGAGCAGTATGGAAACCGCCGCAAATATAAGTACTCTAAGCATTGGCATCACAATAAAAGGTATACATGCCTCACCCCGGCCTACCTTCGGTCTCTAAAAAATCGCCACTCTCTGCGGCCTCAGCCTTGTAGAGGAGCCAGCTTGACGTCAGCACTATCACGAAAAGCAAAGCCACTTGAATCGCGAGATACTGCCCGTCCCCGTGCAGGTAGGCGCTTGTCTGTTTACCAAACCAAAAGCCAAACACAATAACCGCAATATTAACACCCAGATGCAGCGCAAGGGCCACGGCTCCGGAAGGCAGACGATACACACAGGGCATCCAGAGTAGCATTCCCACAAAAAGCGGATATACCCAGATGTGATTTGTGAGATAGCTCGCACATCCGAAAATCAGGAGCATAAAGGGAAACGCAGTTAACAGGATAGCACTCATCGTTTGCAGCCGTATCGATTTTCGACAGGCGCTCACAAAGCCGAGCGCAATCAGGGGTAAACCAAGCGGTCCATAGGCAAAGACCAGCGCGTAGAAAGAATAGTGCGACAGGCGCTCCAGCAAGTAGGTCAGTGAAAGGCCGTGTCGATACACATCGCCAATGAGCGGAAAGGGATCTACGGGATAGAGCAAATTGCTCCAGCGGGTGTAGAGAATGCCCGAAAGACCGAACTCATTGTAATACCTTTGCATTGCACTGAGCAGGGGGACCGCGTCGACATCGTAGTCAAGAATACAGAAGGCATGCATATACAAGAGCCTTCTCGAACTCGCCCCCAACCATGCGGTAAAAAGCAGCCAGGGTAACAGCAAAGCCCCGCAACTCATAGCGGTGAGGAGGATTCCTTTGATGGACAAAGCAGCGAACATGTTTCGCGGTCCCTCCTCCCCAAGACCGAAAGAAGCAGGCCCAGACGAAGAAAGCCCCGACGAAGAAAGCCCCGACGAAGAAAGCCCGGACGAAGAAGGTCCCGACGAAGAAGTTCCGGAAGAAGTGGAAGACGCCCGGCGCAAAGCAGCAAGACCACCCTGCAGACGTTCCAGGAGTCGCATCCCGTATCGCGAGAAAATCACGAAAAGAAAAAATCCGACTATGTAAAACAGAGCAATAGAATGACAGAGATACGCCCCTGCCATCAGAATACCGCAGAGCACAAAGTTTCCGGGCTTATCCCTGGCGTCCAGGCAGAGCGCAAGCGCCGTGATAAAGAAGAAGGCCATCATCATCTTCGGCCAGGGATAGATTGCGTTCAGCACGAAAAAGGGACTCATTCCGAGCAGCAGCACGCCCAGTATCCCCTCACGCCTGCCCAGATACTCATTCGCCAGGACAAACACGGCCAGTAAGGGCAGGCAGTTGAAGAAGCTCATAGCGCTTTGAAATATGTAGTAGACTCCGGGGCTGCTACCAAGCCAGTGTGCGGTCTCACTCAGCTTCAGGAAATGGAACACAGAAGCCACGGCCATCCCGGCCATCGGAGCACGCTCAGTAACTCTCCAGGTAGGCACGACCTCAATCGAGGGTGAGATGCCCTCGACCACAAAGCGGGCGGTATTATACGTGATAAGATGATCTGTGGGCAGACCGGTAAGAAGCTGGGTTACCTCAGCTGAAGAACTGCGCAGGTCTCCGTCCGGAAATGCTGCGCTGTGGACGCAAAAAAGCAGGAAGAGAAAGAACATCAGATGGAGACTACCCCAGCGCTGCCAATGGGGCCGACAATCCAATGCTACACCCTTCCCTTTGCCGCTGCTCTCTTTGCCTCTGCTCCCTTTGCCTCTGCGGCATAGCGTCAGCCCCAACAGCGCAAGACAGGCCGTAGAAATGCTGCGCATCACCGGCGTGATCCCCAGCATCTGTAGTAAGACGGCAAACACCCCCTGAATCAGGATACCGAGGCAAAGCCCTGTCGGTACTCGCAGATACGGAGGGAGCTGACTGCTAAGGAGCGAAACGCCAATGGGATAGAACAGCAGCCAGAAAATGCCATACAGAACGAGGGTATATAGACCGAGTTCCAGGAAGAGCGACACCGGGTTACCTCGTTAGTTGATTAAAATAGTGGGCTTTTGTATTTTTTCGTACACTTCGGCCGATAGACTAAACATTTGTTTTCATTTCTGCTATCTAAGCCGGGTTAAATTACACAGTTTACGCATGAATTTCAGCTGCTGAAACCCAATGATTGCCGGTTTACCATATATGCGCTCAAAACGAGCGGACTTTCCCCTGGTGGAGGTGCTTCGTTCAGTGACTATCCCAGCCCCGTCATTCAGGCGCCTCTTACCGTGCCTTGGGCTTGTCTTCCTGCTTCTCTCAGGTGCTCCGGCGCTTGCCCAGGAAGACAATCCGTTGAACTTTGATGTCGATGTCAGCCTGGACATTTGCCCGGAATACAAACTGGGCGGAGTGGTCCTGGAAATATTTTATCGCGCGGGTATTGATCCAACGATCAATCCCGCCGAAGTGGTGAGTCTCGACATTGACGCGGCAAATGATTCCGCAGTGGCTCGTCTTCGCTTCCCCTCGTTTTTTGGAACTATCCCCTTTCACGTCTCAGCACGTTGTCGCAATGCGGTCAGTCTCAGTGACAACTCTGTAGAGCGCAGTTTCTCGAACTGTGATCGGATCGCTCTGCTCGACACGGATAAGGACGGCATCGCGAACAATCTTGAGGACACCAACTGCGACAACTTTTTCAGTCCGGGAGATGTCAGCAACCCGGATAACGTCGACACCGACGGTGATGGTGTTCGCGACCTCGTCGAAAAGGTGAAGAACTTCGATCCGACCAACCCCGGCAGCAGTCCCTTTCCCTTTGTGTATTCCTCATTCCCCTTTGATCCGGATGAGGATGGAAACGCAAACCCCTATGTCTGGCGCAGCAGCACTGGTGAATGGTTTATTAAGGATTTTGCGCAGGCGGGAAGTAACATCAGCTTCGCCTTTGGACTCCCTGGCGACATTCCCTTCACCTATGACACGGTGAGCGACCCGAGCGATGTCGGTGTTATTCGCAACGTCAGCAATCAGTATTTCTGGTATTTCCATGGCAATGGCTTCGAATACGAGAATGGAGCGCGAACTGCCATTCTCAGTTTTGGCATATTTGGGGACAACGTAATCCCCGGCCCCTGGGAGACGGCTGGTGTTACTAACCCTGCGGTAACCAGGTTTTTCAACGACGAGTGGACCTTCTTCATTTTGAACCGGGACGGAAGTTTTCGTATGGAGGTCTTCGGCGGTGTCGGTGACGTGCCCAAAGTCGATGATTATGATGGTGACGGTATCTTCGATATTGCCGTGTTTCGACCTTCTGAAAGCAAGACCTTCATTAAGCGCTCAAGCGACGACAGCATTCAGATTCTTGACTTCGGAACGGGAACCTCAGAGCACACCGTTAAGGGTGATTACTCCGGCGACGGTGCAAGCGACCTCAGTTTTTGGGAACCTGTCACGGGAATGTTCAGCTCGCTTCTAAGCGACAATGGCTTCGACTCTGACAAAGGTGCGGACAAGGATCCGGATTTCTACTTTGAGCTTCAACTCGGTCTCTTCGCAGTTCACCTTCCGCTGAACTGGAATCTGCAGGATGGAAAACTACTTTATACCGTGGTCGACCACGCAACAGGCACGAGATTTTTCCGACCGGACAATGACCCCGACGCGCCGCCCCAGATTATTCAATGGGGACTTCCCGGCGACCACCTCGGATAAGTCTGAAGTCCACCCTTCGAGTAGCAGACAGCACAGGGAACGCCCCATGCGCCCGACATCAGGGCAATCTCAGGGGGCGTGCTAGGACGCCTGGCCAACCTCGATGAGGAAGTGAAACTCATCGCTTCCCGGGCTCATTGCCGGGCCTTCCAGGATTGAAATGGGATGCACGTTCCTCGAGAACCAGGACAGCAGCGCGACAATATCGCTGGGGATGAACACGTGAAAGTGTATGCTGTAGTCGGTTTCAATCAGACGATTCGCCTCTTCAATCGCCTCATCCTCCGCTTTGTCATGAACGTGGATCGCATAATCCAGGTAATGCTCAAAATCGCGCTCGTCGGAGGGCTGTAGGAAATCCTGTATGATGTGCGGGAATGCGGTTCGCACCCTTTTCTTATCAAATGTTGCGCGCTTATCGGGAACGATAAGATAGAGTTTTCCTCCTGGCTTTATCACCCGGCACCACTGCTGCAGAGAACCAAGAGGGTTCTTCATGTGCTCGATTACATGAGCTGAGATCAGAAAGTCGTAGGCCTTATCCGGCACTCCCTCGAGGTTTTCAGCATCTCCGATGATATCAGGCTCGACGAGCGGCAGATCATTGAGCTCAGGATAGTGTTCCCGCAGTTCAGCAACGGTACAACGATCTATATAGTCGATATCCATGCCATCGTGGCGCACCATGGGACGGTGCAGCGGACCAATCTCAAGGCCTTTCCCCGAGAGCTGATTCGAGAAATGAGTTCTCCAGTCTCTGGCCTCGTAGCTCTGCAGCCCGGTTTCGACTACCCCGGCCAGGGGAATAGACTCCTCAGCCCTGCCGCCCGGCACTCCTCCCTGCACAGAGGAGAGGTCTCTTACGCGGTTCTGCGAACACTCCCCCTTTATCCAGGATTTTGCCAGGTGGACAACAGATTTAACCTGCTGTTTTACTTGAGTATTTGTCGAAAACTGAGCCATGCTATCCGTCTCATACGCTATGGGAAAAGGTATCTGCCACCCGGATAAACGCACCTGCAGGGGTTCCGCGTGACCTGCCGGGCCGGCGCGCAGCGCTCCGAACCCTATGCAGATTCCTAGCTTATTACCTGCGGAAATTCAAGAGATTCAGGGACGAGCAGGAGCATTGAATGCAGATATCGCGGCAGAACTGAAACGCCGCAATCAGCCGGCGCTGGCCTGGGCCTGTCGCTGCTGCCCCAGCGCAAAAAGGCAGTCATTAAGCGTCTTTCGAATCGCCTTGAAGTGGCTGAGGGGATTTATGTCCGGGTCCTCCAGACTTTCTTCCGAAAACTCCAGAGAGAGCACACCCATATCAATGTTTCCTCCGATGGCTGCGGAGACATGTCGCATAGATTCTCCGTCAGAAAGACTGCCCTGCCCCGAGAAGGGCACCTCCCGAAACATCGACTGCCCAAGCACTTCCCTGATGTAGGGATCACTGACGCGGTAGCGGCTCTGCGCCTTTTCGCCGATCAAAAGCGTCGGCACCATATGCTGACCGCTGTTGCTGCTAAGAAAGATACACCCGCAGCTAAAGCCTGCGGTATTGACGGCGGCATTGACGACAAGCTCAAGTGCCGCCTGCGGGGCCTCGTCCAATGTCTCATACACCTGCTCCAAGCAGCTCTGAAGCGGTTCACTGCAGGAAGCTACATAGGTGTTTCTCGTAGAAGCAGAGCTTTGTGCGCGTCGCTTTGCCGCCGTTGCAAACAGGGAACGTCCCACGGCGCTTGAGTAGCGTTCGAGTTTTTCACCGGCGCATTCCTCGAGACGGTTGAGCAGGCACTCCGTTACATCAGCACCAAACAATCGCTGAACATCTCGCGCGCTGCTCTGCCATTCTTTTTCAGCTTTTGGAAACTGTGTCGGATTGCTGAGTTTCGCTATTCCCTCAGCCATCTCGCAAAGTGAGCCTATCGCAGCGGAGGAATTGGGATCGCTGCAATCGATTTTAAGGTAGGGACTAACGCCCTTTCGTCTGAAGGTTACGGCGTCCCTCAACTCAGCCGACAATCCCCAGGTCGCCGCAAAGTTTGCCGCCATCTCCTGGGGGTTTTCCCCGATGAAACGATGGATCGCCTGCTCGAAGGTATCATGTCCGTTGCGCACCGAAGCCACAATCCTGGTATACTGCTGGGGATAGTTCCAGGCGACCAGATTCGGTACGAGGAGACGAAGCACTGAACAGGCCGAGGCCTCGTTCGTGCATAGCTGCCGCCCTTCCCGCTCTGCCTGCTCCTGCATGACCTCAAGCCCCGAATAGCTTTTGAGGGTGTGTGCCAGAAGAGAAGTCTGGTGTTGATTCATACGCTCAAAGCGTGCGCTGCTGAGCTGGGCATCATCAACACGAAAAATACGAGCCAATTGAGAATCATCGAATTTGCTCAGAACGGCGAGAGGATCTTTGCGCCACATGCTCTGTCCGTAGACCCTGGATACGTTTGCCAGCGCATGAGCAAGAAGTGAAACATCGCCCCCGATATCAGAGAGAATGTCATGCTCCTGGCGAGCGTATGCACCGGCGCGAATCTTTGTTCGAATGGTATTGAGAACTCCGGGGGCAGCGGGCAGCCAGCCTTCCAGAAGGTGGGAATAGGTCTTCTCATTTCTCGGCTCGTCTCCGAACTGCCGATATGAGCCACGCACATACAAATCCATCCGAATCTCCTCCACATCATTCAAACCTGCATCCAGAGGAAACATCGACAGAGCCGCCTCGAACATTAAGCAAAAAATACCTTGGGGCTCTATGCGAACGAATAGAACACCTACCAGGGCAGAACCGCGCCGCGAGCTAATCTCCTGTAATCAATGCATTTAATAGCACCAACCCCCAGTTACAGGATTGATGCAATTTTTTAGTCGACAATCGCAGTACCGACGCACATCAGCTACAGACACCCCCGATAGCTGGCTCTGCGGGAGGGTATGAGGGAACTTGATGGAAAACACGCTCTCTAGTAGAAAACACAATCTACCAACGGCGCACTGGACCATTTCAATGACATTACATTCGCTAAAAGTTGGAAAGTACTACCTTCCCGACCAGAAGAGTCTCTTCCTAAAGGTAGAGTATTCGGATTTCCTGATTGACTACTACATCCATCTCAAGGAAAACGGACTTAGCCCTTCCCCCGAACAGGATGAGCAACTTAAGCGATTGCTTGCCTGCCTGGCGATTCACCTCTGCCTTCGCTCGCCTAAAGAAACTGTTGCCTGGACCCTGCATATGCAGTCTGAACAACCCTATTCTCTCTTTGCAACGGGGAATGCAGAACAGCAGTATCTCGTCGGACATGTAATTATGGAGCACATACGTCGGACTGAAGTTAACGCAATTCATTCACAGGTAATGACCGAAAGCGGTGATTCTCGTAAGAGTGTGGTGCAGTGCCTCAGCCCTCGTGTCCTTGAAATGGTCGAGACCTATTACTCCCAGAGTGAGCAACTGCCGATTCGCTTAAAGCTCTCGGAAACATCCGATACCGCATACGGACTTGCAGCAATGCCGGACTACGACGAAGCATGGTTCAAGACGGTTTCCTTTGAGAACATAGAATCTCTTGAACCGCCGCAAATGAAAAAAATGCTGGACTACGAATACACTTTCCGATGCGACTGTTCAGCCGAAAAACTCATTCCCTACTTCACTACCCTTCCCGATGAGCAACTCAGCGAGCTGTATGGCAACGATGAGCATCTCGTCATCTTATGTCCGCGATGCGGTCGCAGTTTTAAGCTGCGCCAGGATGAAGTGATAAAATCAAAGGCGACGAAACACTAGCTTCTCTCTCCCCACGGACGTCCGTCATCCGCATCCCGAGGCACATGGTGGGCAGCATTTGATGCCTCCGCCACAAAAGCGGACGTGATTCGAAGACCATTCTACTAGCAGAGTCTCCTAGTTTATTCGTTTTTCCCTATATTTAGACAACATTGAGCAAGACAACCCGACGGCTTTAGCGAAGGCCGAATATTACCGACCTACTAGGGGTATACCTGAGACACCATCGGCAGTTACTATTTAGATGGTGAATAAGATACAGGTGGAGATTACGCTTGCTTGAGAAACTGAATACCTACTTGCCCTTCGGGGTAGCTTTGATTGCGATTTCGGTCCTCTTTGGATGGGCTACGGAAAGTCGCGCGCTGATACAGGTTCTTCCGGCCTTTGCCGCAATGCAACCAAACACCGCCCTCGCCTTTCTGCTTCTTTCTGCGGCGCTACTACTTTCTCGAGGCAAAGTCTCCGTTGCGCTCGCCGCTACCTGCTTCACACTTTGTTCCCTCACCCTCCTTCAGTATCTGCTCGATAGAAGTTTCCACATCGACAACCTTCTATTCGATATTTATGTAAACGATCGCAGCTCCGACAAGGGACGCATGTCGGAAGCGACGGCTCTGGTCTTCGTATTTCTCTCTTCCAGTGTCCTGGTCCAGCGATCTTGCAGGGCTCGCTACCTGCCGATGCTCCTTGATCGAACGATTCTCCTTCTCGCATGTATGGTGGCTTTCAAGGCTATCGCAGGATATCTTTTTGCACCGGAAATTGCACTTCTCCCGGAGGCATTACAGGGCATGGCTCTGCACACCGCACTGGCGCATTTCATGCTCGGCGGAGTTTTGGTAAATCGAAGCAGAGAAAAGTTTTCGGAACTTTTAAAAAGCAGACAGTCCTGGAGTTCCTATATTTGCCTTCTAAGCGGAATACTTCTCTCGATCGGACTCTGGACGCTCTCGCTTGCATATGAATCAGATGCTATCAGTAATGACCTCAGGCTCGATGCAAAACTGCGAAGCCTGGCCATTCAAAATCAGTTCAATGAAGATCAGGCAAAGCTGGAGACCGTAGAGAGATTTTTTGCGGCGTCGAATTTTGTCTCTGCTCAGGAGTTCGAAATATTTGTATCACCCTTCTTTGCGGAAAGCACTTCCATGCTCGCCGTCGATTGGACACCGAGAATTCCGACCGCTCAGGCTGCTGACTTCCTCAAAGCCGCAAAGCTTCCTCGACTTAAACAACTCAGCCCAGAAATCACCACAGAACCTCACAGCGGGGCAAAAGTGTATTACCCGATTCTCTACACCAGCCCCAGGAGCTATGAAAAGGTGGCCAGGGGTTTTGATCACTACGCCGACCCTCCACGATTTCGGGCAATGAACCTTGCCCGGGAAACTCAAAGTACCGCCGGCACAGAGCCAATTCCCCTCTTTCGTTCTCCAGAACACGACAAAGCCGGCCTTGGCATGCTCGTTGTTACTCCGGTGTTTAAGAACGCCAATGCCCCTTCCCCGGAAGGCACGGCCGCCAAAGAACTCGAAGGCTATATCGTCGGTATCTTCCGGTTCGATGGCATACTCCGGCACACTCTCGAGGGATGGGAGATGAGCGGACTCACGTTTGAGCTTTTTGGAAAGAACGACGTCGGAAAATACATCAGCGTGTTCAAACCAAAGGACAGCCCGATACCTTCAGATAGTGCGCTGCAGAAAAGATTCCTTCGGGCGGATACCATACCACTGAGCTTCACAAACAGAGACCTGATGATTCAGTTCACTGCCACGCCCGCCTATATCCAAGCCAAGCTCAGCGCCTTTCCCATCACGCTGCTCTTCGCCTCATTGTCCCTGACACTGCTGACCGCCTGCTACCTCCTGTATCTCAGCAAACAACGCCTTAGAATTGAGGAGCTCCTGGCGCAGAACGATACGGCCCTGCTGGACCTGGAGGAACGAGAGCAACTATTCAAACAGCTCGCTGAGAGGGCACCTATCGGAATTTTCAAGACAGATGCGCGGGGTGCCTGCACCTACGTAAATCCCGCCTGGCTTGAGATGACTGACCTGGGGGAGGAAGAAGGTCTTGGCTTCGGCTGGGCGGAGGCGATTCATCCGGAGGATCTGCAAGGCGTGCAGGAATCATGGAAGGAAGCCGTTGATTCCTCCGGCAGCTACTCACGACGTTTTCGCTTCCTCATGAAGAACGGCACTTCCCGCTGGGTGATAGCAGAGGCAGCCCCAGTAACGCGGGAGGACAACGAAGTCATCGGATATGTTGGCTCGACTTTTGATTTCACTGAGTTGAATAGGGCATTAGAGGTGAAGAATGACTTTCTCGCCAACATGAGTCATGAGATTCGCACTCCGATGAACTCCATACTGGGCTTCACCAAACGCTTGTTGAAGAAGGACTCCTCTACCCTGGGTGAACGTAGCCTTGACGCGCTCAATACAATAGATCGCAACGCCGAGCATCTTCTCTCCCTGATAAATGACATTCTCGATCTTACAAAGATAGAGTCGGGCAAAGCCACTCTTGAGAAAGACTACTTCGATATAACAGAGCTCCTTTCCGACAGTGTTGCCGCAGCACAGCCCCTGGCGGACGCGAAAAACATTCCAATCGTTTTTGACGGACAACCGGAAAGAGTTCTGGTAAACGCCGACCGAACCAAACTCGCGCAGGTCATAAATAATCTCTTATCGAATGCGGTGAAATACACGGACGAGGGAGAAATAAGGATCAAGCGCAAAGCGGGTGAAGAACACGTCATTCTCGCAATCATCGACAGTGGAATTGGTGTCAAAGAGGAAGATATTGGCAAGCTGTTCAGAAAATTCTCTCAGCTCGACTCCGCGGCCCATCGCAGAGAGGGCGGCACCGGACTGGGACTTTGTCTGGTGCGAGAATACGTGGAAATGCATGGCGGTACGGTAGAAGTCGAAAGTCAATGGGGAGTTGGAAGCACGTTTACCGTGACAATTCCCCGCGCAACAGAGCAGAACGAGACTTCTGAGCGTCCTAACGGCGAAACGGAACCTAGCAGACTACACTAAAGCGGCCGATAGATATTATCGTCTTGTGAGTAACAAACAGAACACGGCTAGGTACATTAATGCCCGCAGCATCAAAACCCGGAAACGAAGAAGAGCGACTACAGAAACTCTATTCCTACGAGATACTGGATTCTCTGCCGGAGAGTCGTTTTGACGATCTTGCCGCCCTGGCCGCTAAGACCCTGGGAAGACCGATAGCCCTGATAAGTTTTGTTGACAAAGACCGGCAGTGGCTGAAAGCCCGATTTGGACTTGAAGTAACAGAAACACCTCGAGAACACGCTTTTTGCGCCTATACGATTCTGGATCATAAACCCTTTGTCGTGGAAAACGCCGTTGAGCATCCTCGAGTAAGTGACAATCCTCTGGTAACCGGAGAACCACATATTCGCTTTTACGCCGGTGCACCAATTATTACCTCGGACGACTACGCTCTAGGCTCCCTCTGCGTAATTGATCAGGAAGCAGGCAAAATCTCGGAAGAGGAATTGGAGATTCTTGAAGGCTTCGCCAGACAGGTCGCCGTACAGCTTGAGTACACCTTTGCCCTGAAGCGCCTCGCGGAGGCCAATGGGAAGCTAGTATACGAACAAAAGCAGGCCCAGGTAGCGAAGGTCGCAAAGAGTAAGTTCCTTGCCAATCTTTCGCACGAGCTGCGCACCCCCATGAACGCAATCATGGGCTTTACGGATCGCCTGAAAAAGCGTCTCAGCGATACGATCCCTGAACGCGATATGGACTCACTTGAAACTGTTTCCCGCAATGCGAACACGCTTCTCGAAATGATTAACAATCTCATCGACATCTCGCGACTTGAAGCCGGCGCTGTTACCGCAGCGAAGGAGAACCTGCCCATCACAGCCCTGCTGAAAAAGCTGGAGCGACGAATCGTAGACAGCTCAGAGCAGCTATCTCCCGAATTTCTTTTCGATGCTGACACCCTCACCGAGGAGATTCTCGCCGATGATGAGCTTTTGCTGCGCGCACTCCTACAGTTAGCGGCAAACGTTGTTCACACAACCGAAGGGAATACGCTCTATTGTGATTTGGAGAGCATCGGCTCAGAAACAGCCGCAAAGGATATCGTAGTCTCACTTCGAAGTTGCCGCGCTTCACTCTCGTCTGACTTTGCAATATCCAGCATCGATTACGAATCAATGCTGGATGAGGTGAATCAGGCGCTCGCAACTATGATAGCTCACGAACACATCGAATTGCACAAGGGTCAGCTAGAAATTCGCTACGCAGAGGGAGTCGGCATTGAGTTTCGTGTCCAGCTACCGGTTCACGGAAAGGAGTCGCAGGTACCACACGTCGCGGTAGAAAAATGCTCAGAAGAAAATGCTCCAACGGTCCTCTGCATCGATGATGATGAAGACACGCTGAAGTACCTGGGACTTACCCTTGAGGACGGGGGCTATCGGGTTCTTCTTGCACGGGATCATGATCACGCTCTGGCTCTGTTTCAAAAAGCCATCCCGGATCTGATATGTCTCGACCTCTGTATGCCGGGCAAGAGTGGGCTTGATGTAATAGAGTCCCTCAAAAAACTTTATGGTGAACTTGAAGTACCCGTCGTTGTGGTAACCTCGCTTGGACAGGATGAACCTCTGGAGTTCCGGGGACTCCACAGCGACATCCAGAAACCGGTTACTGCTGAGAGACTCCTCGTCGAGGTGCAGGATGCCCTCGCCAACGGCAAAGATAGAGCTGCAATTTCCTAAGGAGCTACCCATGGCCGCAAAAATTCTACTCGTCGAGGATAATCCAGATAACAGAAAGCTGATTGGCTGGATCCTCGAAGATGGTGACTACGATATTGTCGTCGCAGAAAGTGGCGAGGAAGCTCTCGAAGTAATTAAGGCCCATGAGATCGACGTGGTGCTCATGGACGTCGGCCTTCCTGGTATGAGCGGTGAGGAAGCCACCCGAAGGTTGAGAAGCACAGAGGAATACAAATCAATCCCCATCGTAGCAGTTACCGCTCACGCTTTGACCACCGAGGTTGACCGCATTATGTCTGCCGGGTTTAATGATTTAATCACCAAGCCAATCGATGAAGAAAAGCTGCTTGCTTTGCTCGCATCGCTCACAGACTGAGATACATGAGATGGCGAAGATACTTATAGTTGATGACATTGAAGATAACGTCAAACTGCTCCGATTCAACCTGGAAGACGACGGCTATGATGTAATTTCCGCCAACGACGGGCTTAGCGCCATTGAACTGGCCAGAAACGAATTGCCTGATCTTATTTTGCTCGATGTCATGATGCCCGGCATTGATGGCATAGAAACCTGCCGGCGCCTGAAGGCCTCAGAGGAATGTAGCCATATTCCGGTGATTCTGGTGAGCGCCCGAGATCAGCAGAACGATATCATCGGTGGTCTTGACGTGGGTGCTCAGGATTATATCGCAAAACCTGTGAACTACGAGGTAGCCTCAGCTCGCATTCGCTCCGCGCTGCGGATTAAGGAATACGAAGACTCCATCCGACGTATCAATAGCGAACTGGAGGAGGCAAAGCTCGAAGCGCAATCTGCCCTGAAAGCACGGACTTCTTTTTTCTCTACGATGAGCCATGAAATCCGCACGCCGATTACAGCTATCATGGGATTTGCGGAGCTCATGTCCTCCACTGCCGACCAGGAGATAGCAGACATGGACCAGCGGCAGATCGCGGGAATGATCCACTCGAACTCAAAACATCTTCTCGATGTGATAAGCACCCTCCTTGATTTCTCTAAACTGGAATCGGATAGGATGCAGTTTGAGCAGCTAAAAAGCTCCGTGCTTGAACTTGTCGAAGGTGTTGAAAACGTCGTGCGTTTGAATGCAATCGAGAAAGAATTAGAATTCTCTATTGATATAAAATACCCAATTCCCGAATTTGTGACCACGGATCCCCTGCGTGTAAAGCAGGTCCTTATTAACCTCTGTGGTAATGCCATTAAGTTTACAGATTCGGGTTCGGTACACCTGGAGGTCGCGTTTGAGGAAGAGAACCAACTGATGCTGTTTGCCGTTCGCGATACCGGAATCGGTATGAACGAAGAGGAGCTGGAACAGCTTTTTGTTGCCTTTTCTCAGGCCAATGCCTCAATCGCAAGGCGATTTGGTGGAACCGGACTTGGTTTAACTATTTCCAAAGAGATCGTTGAGCGCCTGGGAGGGGAGCTTTCAGTTGAGAGTACTTCGGGGGTCGGATCAACGTTCAGCTTTTCGATTCCATGTAGTCTCCCTGATGGCATAGAGCTTCTGCAGAGATCTCCCAATACAACAAATGATACCCGTGGCAATGTAGATTCAGAACAGGTGAGCCTCAGCGGGCGAGTCCTCGTAGTAGAGGATGATGCCGTCAATCTAAAACTAATCTCCTATGTGCTCAATCGGCTCGGTCTTGAGGTGCTCACCGCGGCGGATGGAGAGGCGGCCGTGCAATGTGGCCTGGAGGAGCAACTCGATGTAATCCTCATGGACATGAATCTACCAAAGCTCAATGGGATAGAAGCGACTCGAACGCTTCGAGAGAAGGGTTGTGACGTCCCCATAGTCGCACTCACCGCAAGTCAGGATCTGGAGGAAATCGAAGGCTTCATGAAAGCTGGTTGTCAGGAGTATGTTCCGAAACCGTTCCAAAGAAGTGAGCTTCAGGCCTGCATGAAGAAATATGTTAGTCGCACCGTCCACTCCAATTTCTCCAAACCCTGCCTGGCGGAGGAAATCGAACCAAATGAGCAGTATGCCGAGGTGATTTTGAGCTACATTCAAAAGCTCGGTGATCGGGTTAGTAATATGGAAAACTACTTAAACGCGGAGGACTGGTTTTCATTGAGACTCGAAGCCCACAATCTCATCGCTGCGGAGCTGTTTGGTTTCAGACCAATTTCTCTGACCGCGCGACTTCTTGAAGATCAGGCAAAGAACAAGAACAAAGCTGTTTGCGGAGAACTCCTCAAACGCCTCAAGCACGAAGTCTGCGGCGTCACAAACCAGTAGAAACGCAAATCAAAGTGACATTATGCGTGACTGTGTGCCGCTCCTCAAAAAATGGTATCAGCTTATTTTTCCGATTTGCCGGCAAGAT
>JAUIMJ010000327.1 GCA_030433295.1 bacterium
TGTGGACCAGCCCTCAGTTGTGTATACGCCGGATTTCTCGACGACCCTAAATGAGCTGTCCTCAGAGCTCCGGGAAGGTGATGTGGTGGTAACCCTTGGCGCGGGAACCGTTGGTCGTTACGCGAGCATGCTTGCCGATATAATTCGGGGTGACACACGCGAAACGGCTGATTCTGAGCATCGTATCAGTGCCCAGGGCTAGTCTTCTGGGGGTTAGTCTTCTGGGGGTTAGTCTTCTGGGGGCTAGTTATCCGGGGGCTAATAATCTGGGTTAGTGATCTGGAGTAGTGCAGTTCAAACTTTGCAGTTTGTTTCCTGACAGATTGTTTCCCGATAGTGCGAATTAAGAACACCTGCAAACAGGGCGGGAGCAGCATATACGTGGATTCTCCAGGATTAGGAACCGTACGCTCGGAAGTGATCGAGCATATGAAATCGCGCGAGATTCCGTTTTTCCGAAATACGGCGGGTGCGACACTCTGTACCCTCGGTATTGGGGGTCCGCTGGAATTACTTTGTGTGCCAAATTCTCTTCATCAGGTCACCGCTGCCCTCGAAATTTCCGTAGAGCACTGCTTATCTACGCGAATCCTCGGTGGGGGATCGAATGTTCTGATTCCCGATGAGGGATTGCCCGGGCTCACTATTCAGCTCGGAAAAGCATTCGCGGGTTTCTGCCTGTTGGGGCCTGTGGGCGCTGATTACGGGCGCTCAGACACGATCAAAGATTGTTTGCATAATGGCACGTGCGCGCCCTTGAAGCAGTTACAGGCCGAATTGCAGGGGATACGCGCTTCAATGGGTGAAGGGACTGAGGTTGAAATCCTCGTGCCTGGCTCAACGCCACTAATGTCCCTTTCCAGACAAACGGTGCTGGCCGGTTTTAGCGGTCTGGAGTTTGCCGCCGGAATCCCGGCAAGCCTGGGGGGGGCAATTCGTATGAACGCCGGAGCTCATGGCGGGCAGATGTCCGATGTTGTGACAGAGGTGTTTAGCGTTTCTGCGGAACACGGGCTGCGGCAGTTTTCTACAGAGACTCTAGGTTTTGCCTATAGGCAGTGTTCCCTTCCGGCAGAAGAATTAGTACTTGCTTCGGTTCTCCGGCTGAAAGCGGATGATGTCGAGGTCATCAAACAAAGGCGCACGTCTTGCCTCTCGTATCGAAAAAAGACTCAGCCTCTTTCTCTTCCGTCTGCCGGCTCTGTTTTTCGCAACCCGGTACAAGCCCCGACGGGCTCCGGCGATGAAGTTCCTACCGCTGCTGAATTGCTCGATAGACTGGGTGTTAAATCCTGGGTCCTGGGTGGGGTGCGCTTTTCAGAAATGCATGCCAATTGGATTGTGCGTACCGCGGAGGTGGCAAAAGCCTCGGATGTACGAGAGCTGATCAAGAGGGCTCAGGCCGAGGCAGAATCCGCCTACGATGTCCGTCTGCAAAGTGAAATCCTGCTCTGGTAATTGACAGCTCCGCCCGGGTATCGTTTTTCTCCCACCGCATCGAATAGTCTTCCTGCTAAGTTTTTCCTGCGAATACTGCGACTTCCGCTCGTATATACCCCTAACGGTATAAAATACGGCGTCAGCCGTTCCTCATACACATATTAACTGGTCCTCTTTCCCCAAGTAGATTACTCTGCTGGGTGGAATCTCAACGACGTAGTGGTGAGCATGCAAGTTAAAGCGGTACTGGTATTCTTATTGTTGTTAAGCCCGCTGGGGCTTCTTTTTGCTTTTTTCCCGGCCATCAGCTCGGAGGGATTGGCGCTGGAAACCAGTGTCCTTGCCGCGGATATTGAGAGCTATGCGCTGCGCTGTAGTGATTTTGTCGATAGCGAGATGAAAGAGCGCTTTGCTGTGCGAGATATCGTGGTCAGTGGCGCCTACAGAAGTAATCCGGCGGAAATTCTGCGAGTTTCCGGGATTCGCAAAGGTCAATGGGCCTGGGATGTTTCTCTGGAAGGCGTCGTTCAGAAAGTGCAGTCCTTACCATGGATAAAATCGGCCGAAGCGCGATTCGATGTTATGCCGATGCGCATCTTGCTTCAGGTAGCAGAAGTTGAGCCGTGGATCGTGGCCCGTCTGGGAGAGGAGTCCTGGTTGGTTTCTGACGTCGGTGAACTCGTTGAGCCACTCAGTGAAATTTCAAATCCGGAACTGGTCCTGGAGTCCTCAACGCTGCCGCGTTTGAGCGGTTTGTCAGGATCGCCGTCTACATCAGGCGAGCTTCCCCCAACTATGTTTTCCTCGGTAAACGCGCGCTTTCACTATGCGATTGCTCAGATGAAGTTATTGGAAATGGCGCAGGCTCTCGACTATGCGTACGAGGTAATCCGTCTTGAAGATGATGGATCGCTGAGAGTTGTTGCTGGTGATCCACAGATAGCTGATGTACTCTTTTTGGTGCGTTCGCTCGAAGAGGCCAGAACAGCGGCTCGGAAATTGAAGCTCGTCAGAGAAGATCTTCGCGAAAGGGGAGAAGAGCCCCGGGAGATTGACCTGCGATTTGCGTCGCAGGCGATTGTGCGCTGAGGCCGCAACTGCGTTGTAAGTGCCTTCGCGAGCAGTACGTTGAGAGGCAGGTGGCGACATTCTATATTTCTCCTTAAAATACTATCAATATGTATGGGCACGCGTAGTATCTGCTGCTTTGGCTATGTGATTTTTTTTATCTGGAATATGGAAAACAGACGGATTTTCTGTGGCCTTCTTAAGAAAGATTTGCTTAGTTTAGGATGGATGAAGTTACGGGGTTTGTGCGTGTACGCTCCGGCGTAGGTTTTTTCCGGCTTAAATAAGAAATAATTCCAGTTTTTGAGAGAGATCGTGCTCAAGTCTCATGCGAAGGAGTCTTCCAAGGAGCATCGGGTAGATCCCTGGATGATTTCCGCTGGGAACAGGGTTGCTGGAAACAGGGCTACTGGGATCAGGGCTACTGGGAACAGGGCTACTGGGAACAGGGCTACTGGGAACAGGGCCGGGGTTAGTACCCCCATTTTGTGGGGCGAGAGGCTGGTAATTTCTATTTTCGGGTTCTTATGCCATGTATACGCGGCACTTTTACAGATGCTGTGTTCTACGAGTGTTATTTGGCCTCGAGCCGATTCGCTGCTTGTGAGTTACGCTGGCGTTAGAAGGGAATTTTACAGGAGCCTCAAGAGAGTGCTCACTTGGTAGTTAGCAGATTTAAGGGAAGCGCAGTGGCCAATAAACCAGAAATTATTGTCGGACTTGATATTGGTACAACCAAAATCGCCGTGATCGTGGCGCAGCGAGGTCCCGGCGGTAAGGTCGACATTATCGGAATCGGTACGCATCCCTCGAAGGGACTTAGAAAGGGCGTCGTAATCAACATCGAGGCCACTGTTAACTCCATTCAAATGGCGACTGAAGAAGCAGAGCTAATGGCTGGCTGTGAAATCAGTTCCGTATACGCAGGTATTGCGGGTGCGCACATCACCGGCTTTAACAGTCACGGTATCGTTGCCGTAAAGAACAAAGAGGTAACGCCCCGGGATGTAGAGCGCGTTATCGATGCGGCCAGGGCCGTCGCTATTCCGATGGACCGTGAGATTCTCCATATTTTACCGCAGGAGTACATCGTCGATGAGCAGGACGGAATCAGGGAACCCCTCGGTATGTCGGGTGTTCGTCTTGAAGCGAAGGTGCACATCGTCACAGGTTCAGTATCCAGCGCACAGAATATCGTAAAGAGTGCCAATAGAGTTGGCTTAAATGTTGCGGACATCGTTCTGGAGCCAATCGCTTCGGCAGAAGCCGTTCTCTCTCCTGAGGAGAAGGAACTGGGTGTTGCCATGGTTGATATTGGCGGTGGAACTACCGATATCACGGTGTTTCATGCCGGGGCGATTAAACATACTTCCGTAATCCCCCTTGGCGGAAATCATCTGACAAACGATGTAGCCACTGGTTTGAGAACACCGGTTTCATCCGCAGAGGAGATAAAGAGGCGGTACGGTTGTGCCACGCACAAGGTAGTTCAGAATACCGACATCATTGAGGTGCCCTCCACCGGTGGTCGTGAGCCTCGGGTGCTTGCACGCTCTGTCCTCACCGATATTATCGAACCAAGAATGGAAGAGATTTTTACACTGGTTCGACGAGAGCTTGTGAAATCCGGATTTGATGAATTCCTCACCGCCGGCGTTGTACTTACAGGTGGAACTGTTTTGCTTGATGGTACTGAAGAACTCGCGGAGGAAATTCTGGAGATGCCGGTGCGCATTGGTTACCCCTCGGGCATAGGTGGTCTTCTCGACGTGGTAAACTCACCGGTCTTTGCTACTGGCGTTGGCCTCGTACTCTATGGAGCCAGGAAGGGAGAATACCAGGGATTTCGAAATTCCGGAGCAAGCTTCTATCAGAGACTTCGCGCGCGTATGAGCGAGTGGTTTTCTGCTCATTTCTAGGGCCTGTTTTGTGTAGGGCCTGTTCTGTGTAAGGCCTGTCACTTTTGCTTCCGCCCTCGGCCTGGCCTGTCCGCAGCATGTTTCCGGGGCCTCAGACTGCGCAGGTTCTGGAAGGTGGGTAACGCGTTAAAACAGACACACGGTGCCCGGAGCCTATGTTCGGGCCTTGAAAGAGCTGCAATACAGAGAGAGCGTGCAAGAACGCATCAAACGCCACCCCAG
>JAUIMJ010000328.1 GCA_030433295.1 bacterium
TCTGCCAGGGGGGCCGCTAAGGAAGATGGACTCGTGCCTGCAGATCAATGCATTGAGGACATCGAGAATGTAGACGCATGGGTTGAGAAAATTAAATTGATGCTGAACGATTATGGAACGTACGTCGATAGGACAAAGGAAATTGACTACGAAACCTATGGGCTCGACTCTACAATAGGTAGTTTCTACGAGGTGCTTTCTCGACTTCTCGGTAACTCAGGTGAACGCTCGGCGGAGAGAAAAATCGATGTCTAGCACCATAGTATATTTTCAACAGACATTTCCGAAATTAACGGAAACCTTCATTCTTGCGGAGTTAAATGAGCTTCGTCGCCGAAACTACGATGTCTGGGTTGTCGGTTTTGATATTGATACCGATCTTCTCACCGGCTCCCCGATAGCCGATCGCGTTATCGCCGTTGCGCGGGATTCTACCGTCGAAGGTACCTACAGAAACCTCATTCAGGTAATTCTCAGTAAGAACCCTCATTATCTCCATGCCCATTGGGTTACGGAGGCAGGAAGGATTCTCCGGCCGATCGCGGAACAGTTGAGGATTCCTTTCGGCTTTACCGCGCACGCAGCGGACCTTTGGCTTCGAGGAAATCGGCTTGAGCCGGAGGAGCTTAACGCTCTTGGGCAGGGTCCACTCTGTGTCACCGGCGCGGTCGAAGGAAGCAGGCACCGGGACTATTTGCAGCAGTGTGGTTTTCCGATTGATAAAATTGTTGTCACGCCGAACGCCGTTGACTCCTCTTTGCTTCCCCGAGTTCTGGAGTCCGGAGCTCGGAAGATTACAAATATTCTTGCGGTTGGTCGCCCGGTTGCCAAGAAGGGTTTTTATGTTGCGGTGGATGCGGTGCGGCTGGCTCGATTGCAGGGTGTTGACGTTTCTCTAAGAATTATTGGAGGGGGCGATACCTCAAGTGAGCTGGGTCGTGCGCTGGCTGCTTATGTTGCGCCGTATCCGGATATTGAAGTTGAGCCGATGATGCCTCATAGGCAGGTTCTGGAGAGAATGATTCAGGCCGATCTTCTCCTCATGCCGAGCATGATTGCGGAAAATGGCGATAGTGATGGCCTGCCAACCGTTTTGACCGAGGCGATGCTGATGGGTTTGCCGGTGGTATCAACTGATGTAGCAAGCATTTCTGATCTTGTGCGAGATGGCGAGACGGGTTTCATGAGTCGAGCCGGAGATCCTGCCTCGCTCGCCAGGGGAATCCTGCGTGCCCGAGAAGTGATGGCTGATGAAAGTCAGGCGCGGGCATTGCTCGATGCCGCAAAGCAGGCCGCAAAGCATCACGAAATCAATGCAAGTGTCAGCGCACTGCTTCGACACCTGGAGCATAAGTTGGGAAAAGGTATCTGAGACTGAGAGATGTTCTACAGCACCTGGCAGCAGGCGCCTCGTGTTTCGCTTATGCTGACGGCAAAACTCTTATCGTCGGCAGCTACACATGATGATGTTGGCTTTTTGTTGACTCTCCATTCATACCCGGGAGCCTCCTCACAGCGTTTTTCCAGAAGAGAGTGGGTAAAAGCGAGTTTCTCCTGAGCTTCTTGCGCCCCTGTTGAGCATTCGCTTTCTGCTTTTACAATTGAAAAGCCCGGGACGTTTTCTTCCCAGACCAGAGAGTCCGCTCCTCCGCAGAGTGCTTCTGCCTGACTGAGAACGATTTCTTCTTCTATGGGGTCGATTTGAGGCGCTCCGATGATGAGTCCAAAGAAGAGAACGGATATCCCAATCGTTACCAGGGTTACGCCACGCTCTAATTTTCCGGAATCTTTACTCATTGAACACCTCTTTTTGAAAGCACTGAAATGGGGGATTTTTGCTTAGAGTAGTCCTCAGAAAAATGTATCCTACGACTGCTCTAGACTCTCTTCTCCCGCCGGGACTTGCGTCCGCGCTCTGAAGCATTTTTCGCTTCGCTTTGTTGAAAACTGCTCTAGAATAACACGTATTGTTACCCTTAAGACACATCACCTATGAAGAAGAAACGGCTTATTTTGCCGTTCACTTAAGCATCTCAGTCGCAGTTGCTTTTGTACTATTGCTCACGCTACGGCTAAGGCCCTGCAATCATTTAAATTGTTGCTGCGCGCGTCTGCTGGGGGTGGGCTTCGGAAAGGGGGGTCTCTTAGCTCCGGCCCAAGAGGTGCAGAAGAGATTCGAACAGCTTAATACAGGAAACAACAGCGTTGAAATCAGAAGAGGTCCGGGTTGCAGGTCTCCAAACAACGCTCTTCGCTGCAGCTTACCACGCAGGCCGTATACCCTGCGCGCTCCGGATCATTCCCACAACGCTCTCTGCAGGCTGAGCGGGCAGTCCGACGACAAATGGTGCAGTCTCTTTTGGTTGCTTTCTTCTGCTTTCTTTTATCGCCGTTGAGTCCGGGTAACTGGCAACGAAAGGCGCACTCTCGTTTTGCACATTTTTTTCTGCATTGAAAGACGTTCTCTTCGCCGGTGCAAAGGTTTGCGCAGGTCCTGTTCTCCTTGTATTTCAAGCACTGCTGGCAGGACATTTTACCCTCGTCCCGCTCCGCCTCGGTCTCTATTTGTCCGTAGACGGAATCCTCAATGTTGTCGCTCTGCTTAAACTGCTCTTTTCGCTTGGCGAAGTAGGGAGGGATGGCATATTCGGTGCAAACAGAACTACAGGCCTTTCTCTGGCAGCTCAGATAGCAGGGATACTCCTGATGCTGGGAGACATTCGGATGTCTGCATTGCCCGACACATTGCTGCAGGGTTTTCTGCTGGCATGCGATACATTTTTTGTCGTTTGCTGAGGCAGAAGAAGCGAGCATCAGTGAGAGAATGAAGAACAAGCAGATTGTCGGAATGAGGCGGTGTGTTCGCATTCTGTGTTGCTCAGTAGGTTAGGGTGAAGAATCAGACTTCTCTACTTTAGCATACAATGTCTCACCTTTGGCATTCTTTCTGGGTTTGAGCCTTGAGGTATGTAAGCCGTAGGCAAGAGCCGCGACGCCTCCTGCAAAGAAGACTGCCGTCAGGATAAAGTGATATCCACGGGAGTAGAGCATTCCGCCAAAGCTGAGCAGGAGCGCCGCGATGCCGTAAGATTTCCAGATGTTTCCCGTGAGAAGAAACATCATATCGCATTTTCGACAATAGCTTCCCCAGGGCACAATCAGCAGGCGGGTTCTGTCTTCAGGTGATTCCACCTGCTGTGTGCAGTTCGGGCAAATCAAATAGGGCCACTTTAGCGTGCTGCGCTCGCCCATGCAGTTATCGCCAGGAAGGAGGAAGATTCTTCAGAATTTCGATATTCCCGAACTCCGTACTCTGTCTGGGGCCATGTTCCTTGGCCCAGGCAGCCATGCGCTCAAGGCCCTCGCGAAGGGTGAATGTCGGAGCGTTCGGGAAATACTTTTTGGCTTTTTCATGAGTGGAGTATGCATGCAGCACTTCGTTTCTTGCTTCCAGATAGTTGATATTTGGATCCACGCCAAAAACACTGCACACCTCGTTTGCGAGGTCTGTCACAGAATACGCAGTATCTGCACCCACGTTGAAGGCTTCTCCGTAAGCATCTTTGTTTTTCGCTGCCTGAGCGATAGTTCCGGAGATTTCTTTTATGTAACTAAAGGCTCGTGTTTGTGTTCCGTCACCGAAGACGGTCAGTTGTTCGCCCTTCATGATCTGGTTCATGAAGATACCGATGACGTTGCGATACTTGTCGCCGATGTTCTGAAATTCTCCATACACATTGTGTGGTCGGAAGATGACGTAATCCAAGCCGAACATTTCGTGGGAGCATTTCAGCTCTTGCTCTACCGCGTACTTGGAAATGCCATAAGAGTCTTCCGGCTGAGGGATCATGTCTTCGCTCATGGGAAGTTGGCCAGCACCATAGACGGCGATTGACGAGGTGAAGACAAAGCACTTCACGTTGTGGTTCACCGAAGCATTGATGAGATTCACACTGCCAATCAGGTTATTCTGATGATTGAAGCGCTTGATGAAGTGACTCAGCCCCTCTGCCGCGTATGCTGCCAGGTGGTATACATGGTCAAAGGAGTGTTCGGCGAAAAGCTTTTCAACCAGCTCAACATCATTGATGCAGCCTTTTACGAAGGTCGCCTCATCGGGAACATTCTCCTCAAAGCCTCCGCTGAGATCGTCGAGAACGACGACTTCTTCGCCCATAGCAAGAAGTTCGCGGGTGACATGAGCACCAATAAATCCTGCTCCACCGGTAACTAGATTCTTTATCGCCATTTTTAGCCTTTGTTAGGTTTACCTACATTAATGCAGTATGTGCGCGCTGTTCCTTCGGCGTGGAGCCAGAGCGCTGAGTATGGAAATACCGAGTATGCTTGTCTCGATACGAATATCGAGAACGGAATATACTGCTCGCAGTATGTAATCCCGCCCTAGAAAACACAACTTAAGAGCAGTATACCGGAGCGTGTAAAGCGCGACCAAACAACAAGTATACTCATCCCTAAAAAATACCGTGGCACTGAAAGTGCCTCCATTCAGTAGAACCGCCTACTTCATTGCTTTCTATAAAGAATCCCTATCGGGATACTGGCATATTTTATCGAGCAGTATACTTGTTGTTTGGTCGCATCTTCGATGCTCCAATATACCCATCCCGATG
>JAUIMJ010000329.1 GCA_030433295.1 bacterium
CACTTCGATAAGCGTATGTGTTATTCTTTTTTAGCTGTTTCATTTCCCGCGTTCCTTTTTTTCCTCTCGTCCGTTTGAATTTTGACGAAACAGAAAGCGTAAATAGGCAGACCCCGGCGAGAATATGTTGCTTATTCTTCGATAAATGAGGACTCAAATAGTCGGGAATCACCACTCCAGCGGCCCGGGGGTTGAAAGACCCTGCCTTCTTAGCCGCTCCAGGCGGCGCTGCTCGCGTTGCTCGCGAAGCAGGGTAAGCTGTCTGAACTGTGCCTCATCGAGAATTGCCTCGATACGGGCATCCAAATCCTCTTGTTGCACAAGGACACATTCTCGGTGCTCTTCTCCCGTGAAGGTCGCATCGCAATCGGCCTGCGCCATCGTCAGCAGGAGCGCAAGTTGCTCAATCTGCGCGTCATCCAGATACAGGGCCTGCTGTAAACTCCCCAGGGGCAAGGGACTTTCCGGTAGGGCCTCTGCCCCATTCTCGACACCGTTCTCTGAACTATTCTCTGTGCCGGGCTCTGCCGAGGCAGTCAAAGTCGTCATGGCTACTCCGCCCAGAACCGCGACGGCAAACACCTGCGAAAGAAGTCTCATTTTCATCTCTATCTCCTCATACCCCTTGCAGACGAAGCGAAGAGGAGTGAAGTGTCAGAATAAATCCGTTACTTCTGAAAAAAGTAGGTCCCGAGGCTAGAGCAGACTTGTGTCCCGCTCTGCTGCTGTAACAGCTGAATATCATTGCCTTTGCTCAGGCCGCTTGAAGCAATTTGCGATTTGTTGCTCCCGCACTCCGGGAGTGATAGCTATTGCGCAGCCTTCCAGGCCAATTGAAACAATAAAAAATGATGTGCATAGATGATTATTATCCTAAAGAAAGGCTGTAGCGAAGCAGACGCCGCCCCCATACTCGAAAGCATTAAAGAAAAGGGCCTTGAGCCGCTCTACATGCCCGGTGAAGAGAAGATCGTTCTGGGTGCGATCGGTGACGAA
This sequence comes from bacterium, assembly GCA_030433295.1. Lineage (GTDB taxonomy): Bacteria > Bdellovibrionota_C > UBA2361 > SZUA-149 > SZUA-149 > JAUIMJ01. The sequence goes on from JAUIMJ010000329.1 coordinate 997, forward strand.
CGAGTCCTCGCTTCTTTGCAACTTGAAGCAGTGGACACCGTTGAACGAATCGTTCCCATTCTCAAGCCGCACAAGCTGAGTAATCGCGAGTTTCAAAACGAATCAAGTGAGATAGAAGTCGCCGGAGTGGTCTTTGGCGGTAAACAGGTCCCGGTGATTGCTGGCCCCTGCTCAGTTGAATCAGAAGAGCAAATCGTAACTACGGCCCGTGCAGTAAAGAAAGCAGGAGCCGTGATGCTTCGCGGTGGCGCCTACAAACCGCGCACTTCACCCTATGCATTTCAGGGTCTGGAGAAAGAGGGCCTGGCCCTGCTCGACCTCGCTAGAAAAGAAACAGGCCTGCCGATTGTAACCGAGATTATCAGTGAGCACGATATCGATCACGTCGGCGCAGTAACCGACATGTTCCAGATCGGTGCTCGCAACATGCAGAACTTCAGACTCCTTAAGGCGGTCGGCAACACGAAAATACCCGTGATGCTTAAACGTGGTCCTGCGGCAAGTATGGCTGAGCTTCTTCTTGCGGCTGAGTACATTCTCTCCAAGGGTAATTCTAAAGTAGTTCTTTGTGAGCGTGGTATTAAAAGTTTCTTCGGTGATACGAGAAATACTTTTGACCTCTCTATTATTCCGCTCCTGAAGAAAGAAACCCACCTCCCGGTGATTGCAGACCCAAGTCATGCAACCGGCGTTCGCGATTTGATTATGCCGATGTCTCGTGCGGCTATCGCTGCTGGGGCAGATGGCCTGGTTATTGAAGTACACCCCGAGCCCAGCAAAGCGCTTTCGGATGGATTTCAACAATTGACGCCGGATCAGTTTGAGGACTTGATGTCAGCAGTGGATCGCGTCGCGCATGCGGTAGATCGCGAAATAAGTGCGCCTCAGATTGCGAAGAAGTAGCGCAGTCATTTCCCGCGCGGGACTTGGCACTGCACTACCGCTTGCGTCGAGAGCCGAAATCGAAAATGCCCTTTGCACCGTGAATGGCGGTATCGATTGTTCGCTCAGCAAGCATACGACCTGACTTTGATACAGAGCTTTTGACATTGCTCCAGCGCTGTTCTTTTCGGTATGCCTGAAGCGCACGCTGAATCTTCGTTCGAACAAAATGTGGACGTAATGCCTCCGTTCGACGGAACAGGTCCGCCGTCTCAACGCTATCCGCAGCACCCAGAATCACGCTCTCCCCCGCCACTAGCCGCAGGTCCTCTTCGATCGCAGTGCGACAGTCCTGAACGCTGCTTACTTTCTCTCTCTGCCGTACGTCTTTGTTCGCATCAACATTCTCCCAATCATAAGGAGGGTTCCAGCCCCGTGGAGGCAGGAGGTCGCAACGAGACACCAGCACCAGTGCCTGCGGCGTCAGATGCGAACGTAACTCTTTGTCTCTGAGGTATTCTAACAGTGCCAGATCAGACGCCCGAGCCGCATTGTCCGCCGCCACAAGAAGGCACAGGAGCTCGCTTTCATCCAGGTATCTCCGAGCACGCTTTTGCTCCGCCGTTTTTGCATCAGCAAGCAGAGTATCGAGAGACAGTTCTACGACCTCTATCAGTCCGAGGTTCGGATGCTCTCCCACGTACGCCAGAAGGGTATCACCGAGTTCGCTGAGACTCCGCGACTCTTCCGGAAGCAGCATATCCAAAAAGCTTGTTTTCCCAACATCACGCTGCCCGGTAACGACTACTCGCAAGGGTATTCCCCTAAGAAGGTCCTCTGCATCCTTTGCATTTGTACGCAGCACACTCTGCGAATCAAAGGCCTGACCACTGTAGAGATTTATAAGATGCTTTCCGGCACTTTCAATGAAACGAGCGAGCAACCATTGTGAGGTCGTATTTGCGATTTCTTTTCCGGCGCGGGCAGTAACCAACTCTCTCAGTTCAGCAAAAACCGCGGAGACCGGATTGCTCACCACCCGGAGCCCGCGGTAGAGCGAATACACACCGGTGCTGAGCGAGAGGGTATCCCTGGCTTTAAAAAAGTCGTTCACACTAAATCGATCATGGAAGGGAACATTTTCTATCGCGAGCACCCGCAGATCCCTGCTTGCCTGCTCACATACCAGGAGAAGATGAGAGAGGTTTACTTCGAAGGCGGGCTTTTTCGAATCAGGAAAATAGTGCTCTGACACCAATTGCAGTAGTTCATGCCCGAGGGCTTCCAGCTCCTCCACAGATCGGATCGCATGTTCACCATTTTCAACCGAGGCCGCTCGTAGCAAAACCTCCTGCCAAACGGCTTCGTCTTCTGCCTTCCAGAACGCTTCCCCCTCTATTTCAGGAACCTGACCTTTCGAGGGTCTGCGAACATTTGACCAGCAAAGCTTAGCCAGCAGCAAAGAGACAGCTGAGAGAAGGGTCCAAATCAGGATCCCTCCGCTGAGATAAAGCTGGAACAAACCCCAGGTTGCTACGACCGCAAATGGCAGAACAAAAAATAATGCGCCGAGTAAAAACAGATGCATGACGTTCCCTAATGGATAGCGGTGCTTTCAGAGTAGACCTGCTTCTGAGCTTTTGCTCGCTTGAAAGCCGCTCGCAGCTGTTCCGGCGTCGGCTTACTTCCCTGCTGAACAATCTCAAAATACGCGCAAAAAACATTCCCGAGAGCATAGGTCATCGCCCCGGTATAGCCCGCGTAAACAAGAGAGCCACCCGGAACCAACTTGGCAAGGGAACGCCCACTCATCCTCATTCCATAGGTCAGTCCAAGCGCCGCAAATATTTCGCTCACCCGCTCCCAGGTAACCTCCTGACGGTAAATTCGTGCAATAGAGTGAAGCATCTTTAAATGAAGAGCAGCCTGCCCTGGCAGGTCCAGCAATGGAAGTGGCACGGCCCCGAGGCTCGCTGAAGCCGCTGCATATGAAACGATATGCGCCTGTGCCTTTCTCCAGTACGCAGTTCGCAGAACGCTGTGATCCTCTTTTGAAAAGAGTCCCCAGGCAACCTCCGGCAAAACCTCCCGAAGGATGTGCAAAAGCTCCTGACGTGCAAAATCTTTCGGCTCATAGCTGCTGTCATCCTCAGTAAAGTCAATGGCAATACACTTGTCGACATACGCAGAGAAAAACGAACGCTGACGCTTCAGGTGCTTCTGAAGTTCAGCATACTCCGGCCTTCGCTCCTCCATTATCTGATGTGTTCCCGGATGAGATATCCCCTCGGGATAGAGATCATGCAGACACGTCTGCACGAGAATAACCGGCCAGCTTTTCTTCTTCTTAATGCCTGCGAGAGTCGAGAGTATCCCATCGAGATTCTTATCCGACGCGCGCACTACGACGAGCAGGATGTTTGCATCCTTCGAAAATAACTCGAGGTCCTCAACGGGATCGTAGGAGGCTTCTTCTAATCCCCTGGTGTCCAGAAACCGCAGCAGCGGAGCTTCCTGAGAGGGGTAGGTGTAGACAGAGGAAGTTTTGGTACAGGCCTTATAGCCCTGCCCTATTTCTATGCGCGTCTCTCCGGTAAGTGTTTTAACAATAGAGGACTTACCCGACTGCGTTTTACCGAGCAGCCAGACAACCGGCGCCGGAGTTTTTGCAATTGCCTTCTCCAGTTGCTCCGATACGTCCGGTGGCGTTTCCCTGAATAGCTTTTCGATTATTCCGGAA
>JAUIMJ010000330.1 GCA_030433295.1 bacterium
CGGCGCTCGGCGTTCTGGGGCGGGAGCCTCTCGTGATTACCCGAGACCAGGGGTATATTGGCGTGCTTGCAGATGACCTCAGCAATCTCGGTGTCATTGAGCCCTATCGCATGTTTACCTCGCGGGCGGAGTATCGCCTGCACCTTCGTGAGGACAACGCGGATTCCCGTCTGACCCCGATAGCCCGCAAGCTCGGACTGGTCGACGATGCTTCATGGCGGGCCTTTGAGGACGCTCAGGAGCGTTTGAGCAAGGAAATAAAGCGTTTGGACAGCACCTATCTGAAGCCCACAGAAGAGACGAATGAGTGGCTGCAGGAGCTTTCCTCGGCGAAGATAGACGACGGACTGAGTCTTGCGGCTTTGCTCAGGAGACCGGAAGTCCAGTATCAGGACGTCGTACAGCGCTATGCTGCGAATGAGGAATTGAGCGTTCTCGAAGAGCGACGGGTTGAGACCGAAGTTAAGTTCTCGGGCTATCTCAAACGGCAGGAGCAGGATATCCGCAGGCTGAAGAAGATGGAGGAAACTAAGATTCCCGATGACTTCGCCTACTCGGTGATAGACGCACTCAGCGTAGAGGTCCGTGAGCGCCTCAGTAACGTCCGACCCTCAACCCTGGGGCAGGCCTCCCGTATCTCCGGAGTTACACCGGCGGCTCTTTCGCTTCTCTCAGTACATCTCAAACGCCTGAGCGCAAACGGCTAGGCCGTAGAGGTGAATGATGGAGAAGGTGGATTTTCTTGCACAGGCTTGTGCCCAAAGCCGTCAGGAGCTGCTTGAACAAAAGCTGATTTCCGAAGAGACCCCCTGCCTTAGTCTGCCCCAGATAGAAGCCCTGCATCAGTATCTCGATCTCTTGCAGCGCTGGACCAAGAAAGTAGATCTGGTCTCCCCCGGTGATGAAAAAACACTGATAAAACGGCACATTATTGATTCTTATGCGGCTGCACTGCTGCTCGATGTGCATGCACAGGGGGCAGATAAGACTGGTATTTTGGATGTTGGCTCTGGGGCAGGGCTTCCCGGTTTTGTGCTCGCCATCAGCCTTCCTGAGCGGCCGATACTGCTTTGTGAGCCCCGGGCGAAGCGCTGTGTGTTTCTGAAAGAAGTGGTGCGTGCCCTTGGTCTGTCGAAGGTCTCTGTTCACGAGAAACGAATGGAAGACCTGTCGGCAGAAGCCGTGTCCTCAGCCGGTATGAGTGTGTGCAGAGCCCTGGGGAAATCAAAGGATTTTGTAAGCCACACATTCAGACTACTGGGACCTGAGTCCGTGGCGGCTGAGATGCACGGACCAAGCTGGGATGCCGAAGAACAGCGTCGCGAGCTGCGAGGCGTGGCAGACCTTAAGGACATCAGCAGCTACGAACTCTCGATCCCGGAGTCGAGCCGAAGTATCTCATTCTGGTGCTCTGCTGCCGGGTAATCCGATGCCACCGGCCTTGTTCAGCCCGAAAGGAATGTTTCACGTGAAACATTCCTTTGTCCTTCCTGGTCTGAGCCTCCACAAACACCCCCTTACCCCGGACTGCCCATCCGATTGTTTCACGTGAAACAATTTCGTCGATCTCGCTTGTCTCGCCAGGCCAGGCGTCTCGCGGGGGTTTGTTTCTTGGGTGCTGTCACTTGAATGTTTCACGTGAAACACCGGCGGTCGAATCGACCTCTCTCTGGGGGGATCCCTTTTACCCGCTTAGTTATGCCTCTGTGCGCTTGCGTGCCCGGGGTGTTTCACGTGAAACATTCAGAAACCCGAAATTAAGGGATATTTTCTCCGGGGCGTCGCCTTTGGGCTTCCGGTCTGTGAGATTTGCGTGCTGAGAGCCGAATTGTTTCACGTGAAACACCCTCATAGGTATCCGAAACTAAAGAAAATCGTTTTTAGCCCTTCGATTTTTGTTTGTTTTTAGCAAACATTCGTTTGAGCAGGGGCTGCCATGTGCTACATATTCCTGTCATGGGAAGAGTAATAGCTATCGCTAATCAGAAAGGTGGGGTGGGTAAAACCACCACTTCGGTAAACCTCCCTTCGGCGCTTGCCCTGCTAGGCGCCAAGGTTTTGGTTATCGATATTGATTCTCAAGGCAACGCTACCAGTGGTCTGGGCGTGGACAAGCACGGTTTGGAGGCGACCTTATACGACGTCTTCACCGGTGTCTTCAGTCTCAGCTCAGTTATCGTTGGCACCGAGCAGGAAGGCGTTTGGGTTGCTCCGGCAAACAACGACCTCGTCGGCGTTGATATTGAGCTGAGCGAGAAGGCGGGACGGGAAACCATTCTGCGCCGTGAACTCGAGAAGCTGAAGAACCAGTTCGACTATATCTTTATAGACTGCCCCCCTTCCCTCAACCTTCTTACCATTAATGCGCTTGTTGCGGCTGACAGACTGCTCGTTCCTTTGCAGTGTGAGTATTACGCTCTGGAAGGGATTTCGGCTCTCATGCAGACCGTCAAACTGGCGAGACAAAATCTCAATGCGAACCTCGGCCTTGAAGGGGTTCTCCTTACCATGTATGACTCGCGAACCAATCTTGCCAGGCAGGTAGGTTCTGAAGCACGAGCCTTTTTTGGACATAGCGTCTTCGATACCGTGATTCCAAGAAATGTCCGCCTCAGTGAGAGTCCGAGTTTTGGTAAACCAATTTTCCTCTACGATGAAGAATCTGCAGGTGCGAAAGCCTACCTGGCTTTGGCCGAAGAGATGAAGGCCAGAGAGCTGGAGCGACACTCAAGTGAAGAGGGCGCGGTAGAGGAAGAAGAGAAATTGGTAGCGAACACGAAGTTTTAAGGTTTCGTGTGCGCAGTGCCAGCGTGTAAGAGCCTGGCAATATTTGATTTATACCTTTAATTCACTTGAAGTTGGAGAGTGCTCATCGGATGGCGAGTCAGTCGCACAGTGGTAAGCGCGTCGAAACAGACGAAAAGAAAGAAGGGTCCTCGGTCATTAAAGGGGGCATACTTCGGGACGCACTTGCGGAGCTCGATTCCACCCTTGCGGGTAGCGCGGGGGCTATGCACGGAGCGAAGAAAGATGTTGATGGCGGCCAGGTGCAGGCTGCTCAGGGGGAGAAAGTAACACCCATGGCAAACGCGATTAAAGGTGCAAACCTTTCACGAAGGAAGAATGTTTTAGGCAGGGGGCTCAACGCCCTGATGCAGGCTTCGGAAGTTTCCGTTGAGCCCAGCGCTGCGCAGAAAGAGGGCTCAGGAGCTGAGCGCCATCCCTGGCAGGATGCAGATCGTGAAGAAGCTCCGAAAGCAGCGGCGCAGACTGAGGAAAAGACGTCGTCCGAGCAAAGCCCCTCTCCTGCTGGTGGCCTGTTTTACCTTAGTATTGAGAAGATCTTTCGCAATACCGAGCAGCCGCGACAGTATTTTTCAGAGCCTGAGATTGAAGAGCTTTCAAGTTCGATAAAGAAATCCGGCCTCTTGCAGCCGATCATAGTCCGTCGTCGCGCGCAGAGTGATGGCGAGGGTGAATACGAAATCGTTGCTGGTGAGCGCCGCTGGCGTGCGGCGCAGGCTGCTCAATTGAGCCGTATTCCTGCGCTGGTTCGGGATCTCAGCGATCGGGAGACGCTTGAACTGGGCATCGTTGAGAACGTGCAGCGAAGCGATCTCAACCCCATCGAAGAAGGCCTGGCGTACCAGCGTTTGATTTCGGATTTTGGCGCTACGCAGGAGCAGGTTGCCCAGACCGTGGGAAAGGATCGTGCTTCTGTTGCCAATACCCTCCGTCTGCTCAAGCTTGCTCCAAAGGTGCAGGAAATGCTGGCGCAAAAGGAGCTTTCTGCGGGGCACGGTAGAGCCCTCCTTTCTGTTTCATCCCCTGCTGAGCAGCGCAAACTCGCTGAGCGAATCATCGCTGATTCTCTCTCTGTGCGAGCCGTAGAGCGCCTCGTCAAGTCGGGCAATGAGTTTGCTGAAGCCCCTGCATCCGCAGGAAAGAAGGGCAAATCAGCGCCTGCGACTACGGAAGCGAGTCCGGCCATGAAAGCGCTGGAAGAGCGATTTCGCAGAGCACTTGGGACCAAGGTCCAGCTCATTTCAAATGGCGAGAACCGGGGTGAGCTTCGAATCAGCTACTTCTCAGAAGAGGAGCTTTCAAGCCTCTTAGACCGGCTTGGCGCCTAGATTGATTTCAAAAAAGCCTTGTGAATACTGCTTCCGAGCGCGGATACAAACCGCCTTGCGCATCCCTGGAGCGTGTTTGCATCTCTCAGGCTAAGGGCTGTTTTTCAGGGTCTGAAGCCGTCGGCCAGGCGATCGTAGATTTTCTCCATTACCTCGTATTTTGCCAGCACATAATGCCGTAGCAGCAGCACACCCCAGCATCCTATTGCGCCGAGAATCACGAGATACATGGTATTGACTTCACCGCTCAAATCGACCGGTACCACGTCCATCTTTGCCTTTGATTCAAGGGCGTAGATAGGGATGCTGATGGTAAAAAGAATAGCTCCCAGCAGGGCTGCCGGCCCGCTTACCAACTCGAAAATGATGATCGGAAGTATCGCTATTACGAGCATGATGCTTTTGGCGATGACCCCAAAGTTTACGAGCACGGAGACCAGAAAGTTAATCGGCTTAG
>JAUIMJ010000025.1 GCA_030433295.1 bacterium
CCCGAGCGAAACATCCCGAGACTGACTGTCCTGCCAGATACTCGCAACACTCGAGGCGCAGAACAGGGCGGCGAAGGGGAGAAATTTTTGAATAGTAAATCCTAGCAGCACGAGTCCTGCGGCGCTTATGAGGTGGATAACAGAAATGCTTTTTCCGCTGTAGTGGGCAAAGAGTCCCAAGAGCACGGCAAGTATGAGAGTGAGTCCCGCCCCTGCGTTATAAAGATTCGTTGGCTGAAATTCAGAAATGTATATATGCGAAAGAGGGTGTCCCGTTTTGCTGAGCATAGTAATCCATTCTCCTCCGAAGTATGGGGTAAAGAGCGTTCCGAGAAATGCGCTTCCCACAAAGAGAAGACAGGTGCTGAGGACCTTATGTTTTGTTTTTCCCCAACACCAGATCAGGCCGGCAAGGATGCCGAAGACCGCAGTTAAGTGGCTGTTTGCCCAGGCGGCAAAGACCAGGATGTTTAGTAGTAACAGCTTTTTGTTGCCAGAAGTGCTGAGGCGATCCGCAATGGCGAGTGAGAGTGCAAAACAAATCCAGGAAAGTACCTGCGGTCGAAGGCCAAAGTAATTTTGGCAGGCGAGTGTTGCGACTGCCGCAAGCGCAGTTCCCAGAATCCAGTTTCGGGAAATGCTGCTCAGGGAAATCGCACAGAGGGCGACCAGCAGAAAGGACAGACCGCCTTTTAGCAGCAGAAGTCCGGCTATCCCCCGGCTTGCCTCGGTTGCAGCGAAAATCACTTCTGGTGCCCAGGAATAGGCATACCATGGTTTACCGAGGGCAAAGGTGTTCCAGAGTTCTGTGTGAGGCACCTGCCCCTCAGCCAGGATCCAGCGTCCCACGGCAATATGCCACCAGAGGTCCGGATCGCTCACACCCTCTCCGAGTACGGTGCTTGCGATAAGGAGCACGAAAACGAGCCAGAGTAGAGCTTTCATGGGAGTTTTCTTGTCATGAGAGGACTTTTCTATTGTACGCACGAGCGGAGATAACTACATGAAAGCACAAAGAATTTATTCATGCGAGTATAATTGATGCCCGGATCTAAGAGAATTGTGCGGATCCCTGCCTTGGAAAAGTCCCGAAAATACTGTATAAACCCGGGGTGTTTAATGTTTTATAAAGCATAGACTCACGATGTTTAGCATGAAGAAACAAGCTTCCACTTCCCAAGAGATTGCAGCTTCCGCGGGCCTCAACCGCGTATTCGGAGAATTCTTCAACGCGGCCTGCGTTCGCTTTGCGGTCTGTTTCCAGACAAACAGCACGGCGATGATGTTGTTCGTCGGAGTGGTATTATTGTTCGGCGGTCTGGCCGAATTGGCAGTTGCTCAGGGCGGAGGCCCGACGGGTTCATTTTCAGAAGCTGCGTTTGACGACGAGCTCATTCGTAATTCTGTAGCCAACCTTTTCAAGCTTATCGAGGGGGCCTTTGGAGCTCTGGTAATGGTAATTGCCGGAATCATGGCAATTATCGCAGCCGCAATGGGAGCCTACCGAGCAGCAGTCAGTCTTGTAGTAGTCGCTATCGGGGCCTTTATTCTTCGCGCTCTGGTCTCTCTGTTCTTCGGAACTGATTTTTCGGAGTTTGAGGCAACTTAGTAGTTTAAGCACTGGGTAGTTCAAGCTCCGGATATCTCAAGTACCGGCTTCTATCAGTTTAGGCCTTCCCAAGCCACTTTGCATGGTTTCCTCTCTTGCTTCGTGTTTCTCGATAGCAGGGACCCTCGTAGATATCTAAAGGGGATAGCGGGAGTCTGTTTTCCCGTCTCCGAAATTCAACAGCCTTATTTTTATTTATCTGTTAGTCTCCGCAGAGGCGCTTAGATTTGAGCGTGGACCTACGTTCACGTGGGATAAGAAAAGGCAGAGTAGCCTTGTAGCATGGGAGCGTAGTGTAAGGGTGTTTATGAAGAAGCCTTGCAGTCAGTGGCGAACCTCGGTGACGGCAGTGTGTATGCTGCTTCTGTCTCAATCTGCGTTGTATGCGCAGGACAGTGATCCGGTTAAGAGCAGCCTGATGCAAATCATCAATGCCGTTCGGGGCGGGGCAGGTGACGCGGTTGTTATTGGGTCTCTGGTGCTCTGCTTGATCGCCGCCTACAAAAAAATGCCACGGGTAGCCGGGGGCTTTTTCGTACTTCTTCTTGGGACGGTCATTATTCGCGTGATGATTTCTGTGTTCTTTTGATGGGGACGGCTCATGTCCAGTGCTGAGAAATCCGGATCCGCTCAGCGACGGGTGCTCCTGGTAAGTCCACATTTTGCTCCGATAAATGCCGCTGATTCACATCGTATCAGGCTTATGCTTCCCTATCTTGAAGACCTGGGCTGGTCCGCTCATATCCTCGCAGTGGATCCCGAAGATGTGGAGTCTGCCCCGGAAGAACAATTGCTTGCCACCATTCCCTCAAAAACTCCGGTGACTCGGGTGCGGGCTGTGTCCTATCGTCTGACATCGCTGCTTGGATTTCGGGGACTCGCCTGGCGCTCTCTCCTTTCGCTCTACCGCTCTGGCAAGAACCTGCTGAACAGTTCCGACTACGACCTCGTCTATTTCTCTAACACTCTCTTCCCAACGTTTATTTTAGGCGTACTCTGGAAACGCTTTGCGAACACCCCTTTTGTGCTGGACTTTCAGGACCCCTGGTATTCAGAATCGGTGAACCGGGACTATCCGGGAGGGCGTTTAAAATATACGATTAATAACGGGCTTGCGAAAAAGCTGGAGGCCTGGGTTGTGGGACACGCCGCAGGAATTACCTCGGTCTCGCCGCAGTATGTTACGGCTTTGCGCAGTCGATACCCCTTCCTTCGAAAGGAACAATGTCTGGTGGTTCCCTTTGGTGGTTCAGAAACCGATGCGAACTATGCGAGGCAGCTTGCCAATGAGGAACCTGCTTCGGGGAAATCCTCTGGTATCCGCCTAGTGTACGTTGGCAGAGGGGGGAGCGATATGCACTTCTCTGTGCGGGCTTTTTTAGGCGGGCTTGCGGCCTATCAGAGCGAATCGGATAAGGAGATGCCCGGCGAACGTGTGTCGCTGAGGTTTATAGGAACCAGTTATGCCCCAAGCGGGATGGCGAAGAAGTCCCTGGAGGACCTGGCAGGAGAGTTCCCCCTGCCAGCAACGCGTGTTGAAGAGATTCCGGAAAGGCAAGCTTACTTTGAGGCGTTCAAAGAACTCTGCGCTTCATCAGCCGTGCTGGTTTTTGGCTCTGATGATCGCGCCTATAGTGCTTCAAAAATCTACAATTGTTTGCTCTCCGGGCGACCGGTGCTGGGGATTTTGCACAAGGAAAGTCTGGGCGCCGAAGTTCTGCGCGAGCAGAAAGGGGCTTTTCTGGTTGAGTTCTCCAGAGGAGAATCCTGGGCCGACATAGCACATCGTGTTCAGGATATCCTGCCTGCGTTCTTGCAAGCGGCGGAATCAGAGCGAGATTACTTTGATTCAGAGGCATTTCATCCTTACTCCGCGGCCTGTATGACAGAGAAGGTTGTGGCATTGTTTGCTTCGTGTGCGGGTGTGGAAGATGAGGGAGCGTGAGTGTGGGAAGTGGGAAACTGAAAAAGTGGAAAACTGGGCTGCGCGGATAGCGAAGCTATCCGCGCAAATCTCTTCTAGGCAGCTTTTTTGATCATCTGCGGTCCAAAAGAGACGATTTTGCTGTCGTTGATGTAATCTTCGTAAAATCTTCTGAGACGCTTTCGCAGCATCAGGCGTGAGCGATGCAGGCGAGATTTGACTGCGGGAATGCTGAGTCCAAGGATTTCGCCGACCTCTTTATTTGAGAGCCCGTCGATGTCACGCAGAATGAATACTGCTCGATAGTCATCAGGCAGCTTTTTAATGGCAGCCTCGAGCGCGTCCTTGATTTCGTTGTTTAAAGCCAGAGAGTCGGAGCAGGCACCAAAGGCATTCTTCTGAGTAATGGCTTTGTTCTGAAGATGCGGAAGCATGTCATCCAGAGAGATGCTCTGATCCTGTTTGCGTTTTCGCAACTTCATGAAGGCAGCGTTTACGGTGATTCTGTAAAGCCAGCTGGAGAACTTGGCCTTTCCTTCAAAGCCTTCGATTTTTCTGTATACTGTGACGAATACATCCTGAAGAACTTCTTCAGCGTCTTCAGCGTTGCGGGTTAGTCGCATCGCGAGGTTGTGAACTTTGGTTTCGTATCGGCTTACGATAGCCTCGAAACTTGTGGTGCAGCCTTTTCGGAATTGAGCGATTAGTTCCAGATCCGAAATTTCGTTTTCAATTCGCTCTTTTCTTGCCATCGTAGCTCGTCCTTTTCAATCCGTTAGATAAATTTGTGTTCGGCATCCAACTTCCTAACCGATGAGTCTGAAGGTAGTCGATCGGCTCAGAAAGGTTGTCACAGAGTTGTAATAAGCTTGAGAAAATTATGTAAAAGGTCGGTAAATATACCTAATGAGCCGGGGGGATTAGCTCTGGATTGTCTGAATCTAGACGTTTTTTCGCGGTCGCTGGCAAAAAAGCTGGCACGAATTTTTCTGAAAAAAATCGATATTCGCGCCCACCTATAACTTCAGACGCCTTTCAATAGGCAAGGGGTTCAGTAAAAGTCGGCATTTTAACGTTTCGGAGATAGCAAAATAGCGGCAGACGTCCAGCACCGGGGTCTGAATATGCGCGCCTAGCAAGTGGTCGGCATGTGAGAAGCCGAAATCTGTTTCGTTTTCTCCAGGGCGACAGCGGCAGCCGCAAGTCTGCGGTCCTTTTTACCTATCTTTTTGCCTTTTTCATCTCGGTTTGGACTGTTGAGGTAGCTGTTCATCAGACCGAAGCTTATGTTCATCGGCTGGAAGTCCTTTCTCTCCGGGTCTGAGATGTAGCGCATCAGTGCGCCAAGTGCTGTTTCTTCGGGGAGTTCTATCAGGGGCTTGTCTTCGAGCAGAAGGCTTGCGTTGAGACCGGCAAGCAGCCCCCCTGCAGTGGATTCTACGTACCCCTCCGTCCCGGTGATCTGTCCTGCAAAAAAAAGTCCGGCATGTCCTCTATACTGAAGAGTCGCATCAAGAAGACGAGGCGACTCTATAAAGGTGTTTCGGTGCACCGAACCATAGCGAACGAAATCAGCAGCGCCCAGTCCGGGAAGTTTGCGAAATATTCTGTCCTGGTCCGCTCGTTTCATTCTGGTTTGCATCCCCACCATGCTCCAGAGCTTTCCCTCACGATCGTCCTGACGAAGCTGAAGAACAGCGTACGGTCGGGAATTTGTCCGTGGGTCGCGAAGTCCCACCGGTTTGAAGGGGCCGAAGAGCAGGGTATCATCACCACGCTCAATCATATCCTCAATCGGCATACATCCTTCAAAGGGACGAAGCTTTTCCAGGGAGTCAGATTCCACGGCGATATTACCAGTGTACTTCTCCGCAGCTTTAACCTCGGCCACGAAGTCATAGTATTCGTCTTTTGAGAGGGGAACGTTGAGGTAGTCGTCGCCTTCACCCTTGTCGTAGCGCGACTGCCGAAAGCAGACCGATGTGTCTATGGACTCGTCGTAGATGATGGGGCTTATCGCATCAAAGAATGCGAGATTGCCGTCCCCAGTGAGGCTTTCAATTGCCGAGCTGAGTTTTGGACTGCTGAGCGGCCCGCTCGCTACGATCAGGGGCTCCTCTGCAGAATATCCCTCGATCGCTGAGATTTCCTCCTCTTGAAAGCTAATGTTCGGATGTTGGCGCAGCGTGGAATCTACGAGTTCACTGAAGACAACTCTGTCTACGGCAAGTGCACCACCTGCCGGGACTTCGGATTCGAGGGCGCACTTCATAATAAGGGAGTCCCAGAGCTTGAGTTCCTCTTTGAGGAGACCTACGGCATTGTGCAGTGCCGCTCCGCGAAAGGAATTTGAGCAAACCAGCTCTGCGCAAAGCCCCGTGGAGTGGGCTTTGGTCCCAACACTCGGGCGCATTTCCGACAGAGAGACCCGGTGCCCCCGCCGGGCGATTTGCCAGGCGGCCTCGCTGCCCGCAAGTCCCGCCCCTATAATTCGTACTGTTTTCATGTCATTATGCTTGCAAATACCACACTAAATTGTTAGCTGATTTGACCTGAAGCGGAAACTTTGGCCTATTGCCGTCTGCCTTTGGTGTTTGGATTAAACGCCCTTGTCGCAGAAGCCTTTATCGCATACTTAGAGCAATTCCAAATCCCCGTAGTGCCTTTACCGGTAGCGCCTTTCTTGGGGTGCCGTTAACGGGGAACGAGTGGCAGATGAAATGAGTGAAAATTTAATTACCCTGGCTTTGCGCTAGGGAGAGATTACGTAAGCAGGAGAGACGCGTAGATGGCAACCGAAATTACCATGCCTCAACTCAGTGATACTATGGATCAGGGTACTATTCTTACCTGGTTGAAACAGGAAGGAGATCCGGTTGAACGTGGGGACGCACTTGCGGAAGTAGCTACAGACAAAGCTGACCTCGAAATCGAGTGTTTTCACGAGGGCGTTATTCTGCGAATTTTTTCACCAGTGGGAAGCACCGTGAAAGTCGGGGAAGTAATCGCGGTCGTCGGTGAAGCTGGTGAGGCGGTTGCCGAACCCGCGTCTGCCCCGGCTGCAAGTGCTGCCGCTGCAGAAGAAGCGCCAGTTGAAACGCCGGCTGCAGCAGCAGCTCCGGAAGCTGCAAGCACCGCGTCCGCGCCTGCTCCTGCCGAGCCTTCAACGGGCGGCAGAGTAAAAATTTCACCTCTGGCCAAGAACCTCGCCGAGTCTCACGGAGTGGACTACAGCCAGCTCAACGGCTCTGGCGATGGCGGAAGGATCGTCAAGAAAGATGTCGAGTCGCATTTGGGAACGTCGTTCTCATCTTCGGATGTGGAAGCAGCCGTGAGCCGGCAGAGCCCCGCGCCTCAGGCGGCTCCTGCAGCGGCCTCTGTATCAGCTGCCGGGCCCCAGGCCCCTCGGCCTGCGGTCAGCACGCCTCCTGCACAGACTGTTGCGACCAGTAATGTGGCAGTCAGTCAGGGAGAAAGCGCAGTGTCCCCGCTTTCTAAGATGCGAGCTGCTATTGCCAATCAAATGGTAAAGAGCACCACGGAAATTCCACACTTCTACGTCTCGGCAAAATGTGAAGTCGACGCACTCATGGAGATGAGAGGTACGCTTAAGGGATTACCTCAGTATGAGGGCATCACCTTCAATCACCTTATTATGAAGGCGGTAGCCTTAACCCTGAGAGCCTATCCTCGGATCAATTCCTGCTTCCGGGACGGGAGTCTGGTTGAGCCGCAGGATGTCAATATCGGTATCGTCACAGCGCTTGAAGACGGCTTGCTTATTCCCGTAGTCAAGTACGTAGACCTCCTGCCGCTTACTGAAATTGTGTCCGAATCTCGGGCTCTGGTTCAGCGGGCTCGCGCGGGGCGTCCGAAGGCAGATGATTTGTCGGGCGGAACTTTTTCGATCTCTAACATCGGGCGTTCCGAAGTGGAGGAATTCACGGCCATAATTAACCCGAGTCAGGGCGCCATTCTTGCTGTCGGAAGTATACAGGAAGAAGCGCTTGTAAAAGGCGGGAGCGTTGTCCCGGGCAACGTAATGCGCCTTACTCTGTCGGTTGACCATAGAATTATCGATGGTGTCGTTGCCGGTCAGTTTATGACTCATCTTAAGCAGCTTATTGAGAACCCTGTACTCATTCTTGCGTAGTCGTTATGAGGGCACTGCATGTCTTAGATCGCCTGGGGCCGGAGGAGTATTCAGCGGCCCTGGACGTTCAGAAAAATATTCTCGAGGCTAAGATAGCCGATCGAGATTTTGCTGATGTCCTCATTTATGTCGAACACCAGGAGGTGTATACCGTCGGTCGTTCGGAGCCCTTTCAAAAACCTCCTGTCCAGACCGCAAATCCTGACGCTGCTGCTCCTCTCGATCCTGCCCCGTCTGACGTGCCCTGGGTTGAGGTTTCTCGGGGAGGTCAGGCAACCTTTCATGGGCCGGGTCAGCTTGTGATGTATCCGCTTTTCGATCTACAGCGCCACGGCAAAGATGTGCATGTATTCTTGCGGACCCTTGAGCAGGTTACTATCAAAGCTCTGGCGAGGCTCGGTGTGGCGGGAACGACTCGTGAAGGTCTTACCGGGGTCTGGGTTCGGCAGGGAGAAGCCTGGCGAAAGCTTGTCTCAATCGGGATCGGTGTTCGAAAATGGGTAAGCTATCACGGTATCGCCCTTAACGTTTCCACCAACCTGGAGTATTTCAGAGCAATCGATGCCTGTGGTCAAAGTGGGGAGACGGTAAGCTCGCTAGCTGAGATTCTCAGGGAGACGCCGTCGATGGAACTCGTTAAGACGATTTTCACCGAAGAGTTTTGCCGTGGATTCGAGCTTCGCGAAACGAGCTCGAAGAACCCTGAGGACCGGGAGTCTGGTTTAAAGCTTGCGCGCCGAGCCCGTCCGAGCTGGTTAAAGGCAAAAGCACCTGGCTCACCTGATTTTCTCGAAACAGATGCAATCGTCAGAGAGCATAAGCTCGTTACGGTTTGTGAAGAAGCGCGTTGCCCCAACATGGGCGAGTGCTGGGCTCATGGAACCGCCACCTTCATGATTATGGGGGAGTTGTGTACCCGACGTTGTTCCTTTTGTAGCGTTAAGGATGGAACCCTTGGGTCCCTTGATCCACTCGATCCTTTTGAGCCTCTGCGCGTGGCCCAGGCCGTTCAGCGTCTAGGACTGGAGCATGTGGTAATCACCTCGGTGAACCGTGATGACATACCGGATATGGGTGCTGAGCATTTTCACAAGGTCGTGCATTCGATCTCTGAGCTGAATCCTGACTGTGATATCGAATTGCTTATTCCCGATATGCGCGGAAAAAGGGAACTCGTGCAAAGTATTCTAAAAAGCGGGAAGGTGAGGGTTCTCAATCATAATATTGAAACTGTTCCGCGACTGTATAAAGAAGTGCGTCCTGGCGCGGTGTTTCGTCGCTCTCTTGATATTCTCCGCTGGGCGTCAGAAATTTCCCCTCATACTCGTACAAAGTCCGGATTGATGGTTGGCTTGGGTGAAAAGAAGCAGGAAGTCCTTGAGGTAATGGACTCTCTGCGAGAGTCCGGTGTTCAGGTTCTGACGATCGGGCAGTATCTGCAACCCACATCAAAACAGTTGCCGGTGAAGCGCTTCGTAACCCCCGAGGAGTTTGAGGAGTATCGGCGCGAGGGGATTGCTCGTGGATTTCTTCATGTGGAGTCCGCACCGCTCGTGCGCAGTTCTTATCATGCGTGGAATCACACCGGGGACTCCCAAGACCCCTCGGCTACTACGCTAGCTCAGAAGGTGGGCTAAGGGATTGTCGTCCTGGTCTTTCTTGAGCAGGCGTTGCACCCGTTTAAGCAGGACTTTACGTCTGATGTTCTTACTGCAGTAGTCGTCTGCACCTTGCTCGAAAAGCTCGACTTCGTGTTCAGAGTTTGCGCCTGCAGTAAGCATCAGAACCGGAATACTCTTATGCTCCGGATGTTGTCTCAGTGATTTAACAAACTCAATGCCGTCCATGACGGGCATCATTACGTCACAGAGTATGACGTCGATTGCTTCGGAATCAAGAACGCCAAAGGCCTCCTGACCATTGTCCGCTCCGAGCACTTCAAATCCCTCGGTTTTAAAAACCATCTCCAGGATATCTCGTTGATCTGCGTCATCCTCAACGATGAGCAGCTTCGACTTGCCGTTACCGTTGCCGCTAGCGGATGTTCCGTTTGAGCTGACCGGAGATGGCGCGGGACTTTTTCTGTTCGCTCTGCTACGTGATTTTTCAATCGCATCCAGCAAGGCCGGCGATATCGTCTTGGCTACTTTGAAAACTTCCTCAAAGCTGGTCTTTCCTGAGTAAATTTTGCTGAGCCCATCCTCAAGGACGCTGCGCGTTCCGCTTTGATATGCTTTGAGGCAGAGCGCCTCAATATTCACGCTGTCAGCAAGAAGAGCACTGCGGATTTCGTCGTCCAGCTGAAGCACGCTCTCAACTCCAACCGTTCCGCGATATGCGGTATTGCCGCACTGGGAACAGCCACGGCTAAAAAGGTAGTTGTCATCGAGACCTTCCTGGAGCGGTGTTGGAATAGCGTCGCGAGTCTGTTTGGACACGGGCGTGCTCTTCAGGCAGGCGCCGCAAGAACGACGAACACGATGATGGATGTAGCTTACCAGAAGGCGCTCTGCGATACGTGCCCGCTTGTCAGGTGATGCGGCAAAGCGACCGAGAAAAGAAACGGCCATGTCGACGGTGTCGGTGCCCTTAGTGCCAACGACAACGAGGTTGCTTTCACTTAGTTTCTCGATGCTGGAACTGCTGTGCTCACACTTCGAGTCAATGAGAATAGCATCAGGACGGAGTGCAAGAACGATTGCTGCTCCACATAGAATGTGTGTGCTTGGAGCGTCGTTAGTAAGAATTATACCGTTTTTATGTTTGCTGATTGCGAGCAGTGCCTGTTTCGTCTCCGGGGAGACGGTCATATTGTCCACAATTGATTCCAGGTCATTCCATCGGAACTCACTAATGCTCAAGGAGTGATCGTGCATGTGGTGATCGACTCTGGCTAGGACTCGAAAGGTAGAGATGGGGGCTAGAAGAATACCGGGCCTAGCAGAGCTGACTGTTTCGAAGAGCCCCTCTTTGGCGTCCGGCCACATAAAAGTGCGCTGTTTTATTTCTTCTTTGAGCAGATGAATGTCATCCTGGGTGAGCTTGGTAAACGGAACAGTCTTCTCCTCCATTCGCAGCTCTACTGATTGTGAGCTTCCGCCGGCGTCATTCACTACGCGAATTTCATGAGCGCCCTGTTTGCGGGCCTGAAGCAGCACGTGCAAAAGCAGGTTTACGCGCTTGGTTCGTAGTAAGTGATTGGTTTCGCTTGAAGCCTGTATCATAGTAGTATGCCCATACTTCTTTAATTGGGTTCTAGAAGAAAATTGTATGCGATGTATCGCCACCACAGGAGTCTGGCACTCCTCCTTTGTGTATCGTCCAACCAGGGCATTTTCTTAAATAGCACCGGGGCTTGTCTCCGCAGGGAATATGGGCCCAGGAATATACATAATTCTAGTGAGTTATAGCGTTTGATGCGAGCGAAGCACATTTCAAGAGTCCGCCGCATACTCACCTTTCTGGCGCTGCTCTGCGTCCTGCAGCTGCTGCTCAATCAGGCAGCGGGGCAAATTACGCGCATGGTATTTGCTCGGGGAACCGGGTGTTCCGTTTCTCTTTCTTCACCGAAGGTCTGGCTGCCCACTGCCTCGGCGACCATTGAAAAGGTTGCCATTGTCTGTCCCGGTGAAACTGAGGGCTTTCGGGCAGAGCGACTGGAGATTGGTATCAGCGTTTTTAGTCTGCTCCGAAAGCTTGTTCTTATTGACTACCTGCGAATTGATGGGGCGCAGGTGCGCAGCATCAATGATGACAGTGCCTTCTTTAAAACTCTTGAATTTATCTTCAAAAAAGAAAAGAAATCCCCGGGTGCGCACTGGCACTCTTTTCTTACTTCGGGATGGAGGGCCTGGGCGCCGCGAGTAGAAATTTTTTCAATACACGATGGTGAGCCACGTCTGCTTGTGGGTACTGACTCCTTTCAGGTATCCGGGGCAAACATTGCCTTTCTTGCCGAGGATCCTACGGGAAAGCCAGAGGATCCCGTGCAGATGACAGCCACGGCGGAGGACGTGCAGGTTTCCTCAGACTTCTTAGAAGTTCGCCACCTGGGAAATCTTGCCGGGAAAGCAACCCTGGGTTCTAAAATACTGAAGGTGCTTAATGCGCGACTGAAGCGAGGCGTTTCGGCCGGGACATCGGGAAATAGTGTCCATACCATTAGCGGGACGGTGCGTTTCACTGATGAGAATGAAGGATATGACCTTCGTGCCACAGGAAGCATCTCAGACTCCCTTATTAACGAGCTTCTACTAGTAGAGCTTAGTGAGGGTTCGCTCAATCGGGGAGGCTTTAACTACACGGCTTCAATGAGTGGTGAAATCCTCGCCCCGGCGGTGCAGGGTTCGGCAACACTGAGCGTAGAAGATGGTCGTCTTTTCGTTCCCCGAGCGGAATGTATGCCAGAAAAGATGGCCACTGATTTTTCAGTTTCAAGTAATGGCCTGGATCTGAGGAACGTTGTTTTAGACGGCGTTGTAAGGGAGGGGGACCTTAGCCTTTCCTTTGACGACAGAAAAACCTTTACTTCAAACTTCTCGGTCACGATCAGCGACGAAAGCACTTTTGCCAAACGCTGCTTCCCCGTACTCACGAGTTCGCTCGGAGCTGATGATTCCCTGTTGCCGGGCGGAGCGCTTACGGAATCCGCGACGAAGGTAGTAAGTCGCGGGACGCTGAATCCGCTCGATGTCAAGGCATCGGTTCTATCGGATGTTCAGGCAAGCGACGTTGTTAACCGCTCCAGGCTTACGTCGGAAATTCACTATCGTAAGGGGACCCTTGACTTTACCCTGGAGGAGAAACTCCATCTTGCGAGAATCGAACCGCGACAGGGATTGATTCGCAAAGAGCAATCGAGCAAGCCGATGACTCCCTTTCGGGCGGAGAAAGAGGCGCTTCTCTCGGTAGACCTCACATACGATGTAACCTCAAACAAGATCCTTTTCGATCGCTTGCAAATTCAGCACTACCCTTCTGTTCATTTGCTCCGTCGTGTCGCCCCACTTCTCGACAAAGAGCTTTTCGAGCAGGGGCGTAAAACGTTTCGTGCAAAGAGCCTGCTTGGCGCTGATGGCAAGGGCACCTTTGAACTGTCGAATGGCAAGGGGCGCGGCTCCTTCAAGTTTGAGGTCAGCAGTGTTTCCCTGTTCGGTTTGCCGACGGAGAAGATAGTATCTCGGGTTTTACTTACCGATGCCGGGGTTTCGGTGAGGGATACGACTCTGTTTACGAGGAAAGGCAGTGCGTCGGGAGAGGCGGATCTGGAGGCGGGAGGCCGATTGCAAGGTCGTCTTAGATTCGATCAGCTTGACCTTTCTCAATTTATGAACGCGCGTTCCGGTGATTCGATCGCTCCGATAGACGGGGAGCTTATACTGAGCGGTACCCTTGCCGAGCCAAAGCTCGATGGGGAAGTAATCGCACGGACTCAGGGAAGGACTGTAACTACGCTTGCCATGTCGAGTATCACAGTTAGCGCCTCACGTGATTTACTCAGACTCGATGGTACGCTGTTTAGTAACGCGGCTCAGTTTTCCCTGAGTTACCCCTTCTCTGGCCCAAAGTCCGATCGCTTTAATGTGTCGATTGTCGCTAACTCGCTTTCGATAGAAGAAGTATTGAACACCTACAATGCACGACGCTCAGAGCCCAGCAATTCCCTGCCGGGAATACCAGCGAGCAAATCGGGAACGAGCGGAAAAGGAAGTGTCGTAAGCGGTAGCTTTGACTACAGCGGGGATCCTCGCTCCTTGCTAAGAGGTAGTGGAACGCTTCGGCTTACGGACCTGGATCTTGGTGGTGCGGTGTTAAAGGTCGTTAATGCCGACGAGATAGTCGCGAAACTTGAGGATGGCCGATTGGTGTTTAACCAGGTTGCCCTTACCGTGGGCACCGAGCGCATTGATCTGAAAGGATATCTGGATGTTGACAGCGGTTGGAACGCCCGCATTAAAGGTAAGGTTCCCCTGGCTCGGACCGTGCTCTCGCTGCCGGTCATTGAGTACGTAACGGGCGATGTTGACGTGGATGTGTCCATCAGAGGCGCCTACGATGATCCGAATTTTAAAGGGACGATTGACCTGGTAAATGGTGGCGTATCGATTCCGGTCGGAACAACCGTTCTTGGCGCCTCTGATGTGTCTACGAAAATTCTGTTCAATGGAACTGCGATTTCTATTCCGAGTCTGACGGCAAAGGTAGGAGGGGGCCTGCTGGTCGGCAGTGCATTGTTTCAGAATCCCTTTGACGATCTCGAACGCTCGTTTGAGGCGAATATGAATCTCGATAGAATTACGTTTGAGCCGGTCGATAATTTCTCAGCCCGAGTAAGCGGTGAAGCGAGAGTGCGGGCCGCTCCCCTCGGTGTGCCAAAGCTGTGGGCCCGATTGAGAGTGCTTGATGCACTCTACGAAGACGAAATAGATCTTACACAGATTCTTAAGACTATGACCCGCAGAATTCTCGGGCGAGAAGATGCGCGAGTAAGCGGCTCGGATGCCGGAGGAAGGAACTCGAGTCAGTCGAGTCAGGCAGTTGATTTGGATCTTGAACTCGAAGCTGGTGACGGCCTGATAATTGATACGAATATCGCCGAAGCCGAACTTGGTGCATCTCTGGCGATTAAGGGAACGACAAAGAGGCCCAGAGTTGAAGGTCGTATTTACACTATTGATGGCGTTTTTGGTTTTGAGGGAACGCGTTTTGATATTATCAACGGAGATCTCTATTTCAGGGAGGCGGCGGAGATACCCGATCCTCAGGTGAACATCGTGGGTGAAACCACTGCATCAACACTTGAATACGGTGAGCAGAAAATTCAAATCATCGTTCAGGGAAGCCTTACCGAACCGGAGGTGACCTTCTCATCGGACGCGGGCCTCTCGCGTGAAGAAATTGTTCGACTACTCAGTTCCGGGGCAGGTGTGCGAGGCTTCGAGCTCTTTGGTGGTAAAAAGAAAGATTACACCTTTAGAGAGCTGGTCAGTTTGCGTTCGGACGTGTCTCTCGTAGATCGGCTCAGAGGCCTGACTGGTGTTACGACCGTTGAAATAACCACGGGTCTTTCCTCAAGCACCGGTGAGTTCGTCCCGACCGTCGTTGCAAAAAGACCAGTTACTGATGAAATCGCGGTGCAGATTGAGTCAGAGCTTGCGGGTGAGAAAACGAGTAAACTCTCAGTTGAGTATCCCCTTACTCCTTACTTAAGTCTGGTAGGTGGCTGGACTGACAATCCACCGGATTTCGACGGTAGCGAGTCGTCTGATTCCTTCTCAATTGGTTTCCACTTCCGGCGGGCTTTTCCGCCATTACTGTCTCCGTTTCGTACCATGATAAAGAAGCGGGAGGACTGATATGGGACCAGCTTTCTCGTTTCGACATATCGTGTGCTGTCTCCTGGGAGTCTTGAGCCTGGTTCTGCCCCTCTGCCCCTCAGCGATGGCGGAGGGTATCGATGATAAAGGCTATCGCATTCGGGATATTGAGTTCCGGACAATCGCGAGCCTGAACTACGAGGAACTTCTCTCTACCCTGCCTGTGAGCCCGGGCGATGAGCTTTCCGAAGCGAAGGTCCGGGAGGCTGAGGAACGTCTCATGATACGTGGTATCTTTGAGCATGTGGAATCCGAGGTGTATCCCGCCACAGGCGGGAATGAGCGCGATGTTACCCTGAGGTTTGTTCTCGCTCCCCGGATATTTATTTCCGAACTGGACTTCGATGGGAATGACACACTGGATCGCAGAGAGCTGAAAAGATTCAGTCAGATTCGCGAAGGGCAGGGGCTCAGGGTTTCGGATCTGGAGTCTGCCCGTCTGCGTATCCTGCAGCAATATGAGCAACGCGGTCATTATCAGGCTGCGGTGCGAATAAACATTGTGCTGCCAAAGGGACGTCAGCGTGCGCGCGTTACCTTTGTTATACATGAGGGCTATCGGGCTGTGTACGATCGAATCATTACGCGCGGAATTGAAAATGCGGAGCTGGCGGAGCGTCTTCAATCTGAGGTGATAACGTTTTTTAGGGATGTGCCGGTTTCTCGTGAACGGTCTCGGGAGCTCAACCAGAGGGTGCTTAGTTTCCTTCGCCGTGAGGGATACCTCCAGGTTGCTCTGGAGATAGGCAAGCCGGAGTTCGAACCGCTGGACGGTAGCACCAAAGTGGAGCTGGATATATCGCTTGGCCCCAAAGTATCAATTCGATTTGAGGGGAATCAGTACTTTGAGCGGGATGAGCTGCTCGAGCCGCTCAAGATGGATTCGCGTAGTGTGCCGTTTAGTCCTAATGCTATTTACTCTCTGAAGCGTGATGTACGTCGTCTCTATCAGGAGCGGGGCTTTTACATGGCAGAAGTCGAGCTTGAAGAGAAGACAGATACCTCGACGCAAAAATCCTTTTTGCTGAAGATCCGCGAGAATACGGTGTATCGGCTGACGAGGATTCGCTTTTCCGGTGTCGCTGCGTTTCCCGAGTCCGAGCTGTTGGAGGTGATACGATCCCAGACGGCCAAACCCTGGCCTCTTGGGGCATTCATACCCGGATTTGTTGTGGACGAGGTTGTATCCGACGATGCCGAACGCTTAATTGAACACTATGGGGACCATGGATATTTTGATGTAAAGGTGGAACCCGCCCTCAGTCAAGGTGAAGAGAAGTCCGAGCTTACCCTGCACTTTGCGGTGAATGAGGGCCTTCAGCGACGCATCGAACAGGTTGTTTTGGAGTGGAGCACCCTTTCGTCAGACGCCATCGATAGCAACCGTTCTCTTGCTCCGCTTCTCAGCCTGCAAACCCAGATTGCACAGGGGTCAGCTTTTAGTCAGAGTGCTATCGATACCGAACGCGAGAGAATTGCGTCAGTGCTTGGTAAGCGCGGTTTTCCTAATGCCAGAATCGAGAGTCGCTTTGATCGCGATTCTCAGATTTTGCAGTTTAGTATCGACTGCGGGCCGCAAGTGCGTATTGGAGATGTTTACCTTCGCGGAAATACCTACACTAAAGATTATGTGATCAAGCGGAGGCTGCGTTTTGCGCCCGGAGAATTCTGGCGAGAGAAACAAAACCGTGAAAGTCAGAAGGCCCTCTATGCCGATGGATTCTATCGGAGTGTTAAGATAAGTCCTTTGGACGGCGTCATCGACTCTGGCACTGAGGATCTCGTGGTGGAGATACAGGAGCGAGACACGGCCGGTTTAGACCTGGGCCTTAGTTTTACGACTGATGATGGGGTGAATCTAAAAACAGAGGTTGCAGAGCGAAATCTTTTTGGTCGCGGGCAGACCGTTCTGCTTGGTGCCAGTGGTTTTGTTAAGACGGGAGATTCGATTTTTGACGCTGCTCGGGTTCGGCTGGCGTATTTACATCCCTATATATTCGGAACGGGAGTCGATTTTTCTACTGAGGCCTTTATTCAAACCTCTATCTCCTTGTTTGATCAGTTCAGCTATGACCGGGTTGGTGTTGCTGCCACGGTGAGAGAGTCGATCCTCGAGCATCTCAAGGGAAGTTTTGGAATGCTTGTCTATGAAGAGGATCTGTATGATGTTGAGCCGGACGTAATTATCGGTGAGCAGGATGAGGGTATAAATCTTTTTTCCTCTTTAAACGCGACTCTTGATTATGATCGCAGAGACAATGAGTACTATCCTCGAAGCGGCTTTCGGGCGCGATTGCGGGGGGGGGTCGCTCTGGAAGAGTTTGGATCTGACCTCTCGTATGTGGACGGGACCTCACAGTTTTCGCATTTTTACCCCGCTACCCGCAGACTGGTTTGGGCTAACAACATTCTCGTACAGGCAGCAGAGCCGCTGGACGGAGACGAAATAATCGGTATTGGGAAGCGCTATTTTCTGGGAGGAAGAGACTCTCTCAGGGGATACTCTAGAGGAGCAATTGGTCCGAGGGGCTTTCTCTCCAATATTGCCGGTGGTGACCGAAGTGCCCAGATAACATCCGAGCTGCGGTACGATCTCAGTGAGACTTTTGTGGGTGTGTTGTTCCTCGATGTGGGACAGTCGTTTCTCAGAAACCGTGGAAGCTTTGTCGGCGATCCCAAGCGCCTTGAGAAACCCCGATTTTCCCCGGGCTTTGGCGTCCACATACGAACGCCTGTGGGACCCATCATTGCCGAGTATGGCTTTGCCACCGACCGCGAGTTTGGTGAGCGCTTCGGTCGCTTTCATCTTGATGTGGGCGGTTCTTTCTAGAGCATGTTCAGCGGTGCTTTGTGGAGACTGCTCGAGAGCGCGGACGCAGGTCCGCGCGGGAAAAGAGGAACTAGAGCAGTTTTCACCCTGGAACTCCGCTTAGCACAACTCCTTATATCTGACACAATAGCGGTATTTTGCTAGCTGTATTTTGCTGGGGGAGGCGGAGATAAAATACTTTTTTACTCCGTGAAATTGCCTTCAGAAGCCTACCCCCCGAAATTTCTCAGTATTACCTCATGTGGCTATGTCGCGGCCTGGAACAAAATATAAATCCCGCCCTGTAAGTAGTGCGACCATCAGTCGACTAAGCGCTCCAGGATGCGTGATACTTCGACGGGCAAGAGAGCTTGTCGCAGAGCATGGTCTTCGTGTTAGTATCCGGTATCTCTGCAATGAGGCATTTTAAGAAAAGAAGCGGGCTTTGTCGGTTTACTTTTCTCAAGTGGAACAATAGACTCACGTTTCGCTCAACGTGGAGCAATTAACGACCTAGCGATAGAAAAAGCGATAGAAAAGAGGTGTAGAAGAATGTCAAAAGTATTGGAAGTCGACGATAGCAATTTTGACTCTGAAGTTGTGCAGTCCGGTGTGCCCGTTCTGGTAGACTTCTGGGCTCCCTGGTGTGGTCCCTGTAAGACTATCGCCCCACTCGTTGCTGAGCTAGCCGCGGAATACGGCGACAAGCTGAAAGTCGTTAAGGTGAACGTCGACGACAATAAGGAAGCCGCAATGAAGTACAACGTGCGTGGCATTCCGAATCTCATTCTTTTTAAAGGCGGCGAAAATGTCGAGCAGATTGTCGGCGCTGTTCCGAAGCAAGAGCTCGTCAATGCTATCGAGAAAGTCGTAGCCTAAATTCTGATGGCAGAGATTGAGATTTCTTTCAACGGCGAGTTGCGAAACGTCAAGAGCAGTAACGTGCAGGAGCTCCTCGAGGAGTTTGAACTGTCCGGTCGCAAACTCGCTGTTGAATTGAATATGAAGATTGTCCCCAGAGATTCCTATCAGTCCGCGACCCTCAGTGAAGGGGACAACATAGAGGTCGTGCACTTTGTGGGCGGGGGCTGATGGCTTGGCAGTGCTTAGCCGCCCTGCTTAAACCATAAGGCGTTTCGCCATAGTCATTGAAAGCTATTACTAACAAAGACGACGGGGTGTGTGCCTTGGAAACGAAACAGCAGGATACCTTTACGCTCGGCGGTCACGTCTTTTCTTCCAGACTCATAGTCGGGTCCGGAAAATACTCCGATTTTCAACAGACCAGGGAGGCGACGATCGCAGCCTGTGCTGAGATGATCACCGTGGCCGTGCGCCGCGTCAATATCACTGACCCCTCCAAAGAATCACTTCTTGAGCACCTGTCCGATATCGAGAATCTCGTCATTCTCCCGAACACTGCGGGTTGTTACACCCTCGATGATTGCCTGCGCACGGCTCGCCTCGCGCGGGAGGCCGGTGTCGGAGATTTTATCAAGGTAGAAGTTATCGGTGATGAAAAGACCCTGTATCCGGATAACGAGCTTACGATAGAGGCCTGTAAGATTCTTTCCTCGGAAGGCTTCATCTGTCTGCCGTATATTACTGATGATCCAATTGTCGCTCGTAAATGTGAGGATGCCGGAGCAGCAGCCGTCATGCCGCTTGCGGCTCCAATCGGCAGTGGTCTCGGAATTCAGAACGAGCACAACCTTCGCTTTATCATTGAACAGTCAAATGTCCCCGTCATTGTAGATGCCGGTGTTGGCACCCCGTCTGATGCAGCGCGTTGTCTTGAGTTAGGTGCGGACGCAATACTGACCAACTCCGCTATTGCGTGTGCAAAGGACCCCGTAGCTATGGCAGAAGCCATGATGCTTGCAGTCAGAGCAGGGCGAAAAGGATTTCTCGCAGGCAGAATGCCGGTGAAAGCCTATGCATCCGCTTCAAGTCCATCTGAAGGAATCATTACATAAAGCATTCTTCGCCACGCTCTTGCGAAAGTTCCTTAAGAGCGGGGACGTACGTCCGTGCGGAGAAGAGAAATTAGAGCAGTCGTAGGATAAAATCGTACTATGTTTATCTGGAGACTGCTTTTTAGCATTCTTCATAAAAGCGTAGCGAAGAATGCTTTCGAGCGCGGACGCAAGTCCGTGCGGGAGAAGAGAAACTAGAGCAGTCGTAGGATAAAATCGTACTATGTTTATCTGGAGACTGCTCTAGTGCCCGAATCATCTCCATTGTTCCTTATCACCGATGGTGGGCCACTGCGGTCGCGTGGTCGACTCCTTGACGCAATCGAATCAGCGCTGGCTGAGGGGGCTGGTAGAATTTCTCATCTGTTGCTTAGAGAGCAGGTGATTGGTTCCTCGATTGAACCGGCAAGTGATGAAGAACTGCTCAAGATTATATCTGCCGTTTCTGCGACTGCTCAACACTATGACTGTAAGGTGCTGGTGCACAATCACCTCGAGATCGCTCAAGACAGCAGAGTTGCCGGTGTGCACCTCGGCGGCCCCGAAGCGAATGTACAGTCGGCAAGGGAGGTCTTGGGGCCCGATTCACTTGTCGGCTACTCAGCACACTCTGAGTCGGACATCTGCCATGCATTTGGCATGGGTGCTGACTATGTGTTTCTCTCTCCTGTTTTTTCACCTACATCGAAGGAGTCTGATCGTCCGCTCATTGGCGTTGCTGAGCTGTCGCGCATTTGTGCCCAGAGCCACGGACCGGTGTATGCACTCGGCGGGATAACGGTGGATAGTATACGACCTTGTCGCGATGCGGGAGCTGCGGGTGTTGCTTTGATTGGCTACGTCTTTGCTTCGAGTGAACCCGGGTCACGAATCCGTGCCCTGCTTAGCGCCTGGGATTCCTGATAGACAGTATTATTTCATCCTGGCAAAGATATCTTTCATTTGCCCCGTTGCCTGCTGGCATACACCAAGCAATGCAGCCGGTTCCACTGGCTCAATGATACTATTCGCTTTGATTTCAGCGATGCGTCCGGATTCATCGACTACTAGAGTAGCAACAAAGTCCGCGTTGCTGGCTTCATCTGCGCTTATGTCAAATAGCCAGCGGTCACTGCAGTAGCCGATTGATACGGCTGCAATGGGTTCAATAGAGGCGTCGGCTGGCAGTTCTCTCTTGCCCACTCCCCTTTCGATGGCTTCACTGATCGCCGACCAGCTTCCCGCTACCGCCGCGGTCGCGATACCTGCGTCCGAACACACAATGTGACAATCGACGTTAATCGTAACCTCATCAAGTATACTTTCAGAGACGGACGCCTGAATAGCTCGTCTGACAAGTTTTTGAACTGAGTCGAGTTCACTTTGAATTGCTATTGCAATCAAGGGCTCAGTGATACGCAAGTGTGTGGAGCGCGGAAGCATTGAAATTGAAACAGTGATTTCAGGCGGACTCGCGGCCTCCTTTTGCAAAGGACTAAGAGAGACGCTGGTAAGCAGTCTGGTAGCACCGATGCTGACCTCTGAGGAGCCGTGAGCATAGGGGGTCGTTCCCAATGTGAGTGACATGGGACGGATCTCATCAGGTGCTCTTCCGTCATTTCTCGTAAATGTCGTGCTCATAGACTGCTACTCTCAAAGTTCAGGGCCTTTAGATCCCGGAGATGGCCGGGCGAGCGACAAATTTCGCCCTCATACTCTCTACATCTTTACGATGTAGTATTCTGACAATCTGATGCGCGGCAGAGTTCCGCTGCCTGTCGAGCCTGAAACTACGCTCGGTAGTTCTACTCCTGTTTTCCTAAGTGTCTCGAAATACTCATATTTTCGAGTTCCAGGGGCTTTTCTGCTCTTCGCCGTTTAGCAATACGATACTCTCTGGCGAACCAGGGCCATAACTATTTTGTATTGGTATAAGAATGTTGAGCATTTCGGGGTTTGTGGGGCTGTATGTTGCCTTCTCTAAACAATGACGCGCAATCGGGGGTGATGGCGCTTGTAGACTGGTTTCACACGCAAACCGGTACGGCCGGTGTTGGCCTTCTTGCGCTTTCGGTCGTTGGCGGAATTGCCTTTCTCATTCGCTGGCAAGTAGAGCGCCAGGGGAAAGGCAAGGTGATAAAAGCCTATGCGATTTGCCTCGCCTTGCTCGCGATATTGCATTTTGCCTCTCCTCATTCTAACACCGCGGTTACCCCGACAGTACTGGCCTCCGGCCAGAGCACTACGCTGCCTCACATCATTGAACCTCCGCGTGAAGACAAGCTTAGTGGTATTGAGCGTAAGCTTCTCGAACGGACGAACAGACGTGGGACACGTGTACGCAGCACTGCTTCTCCGGAAAGCGGAAGCATCGGAAAGGAGCTTGAAAAGAACCAGGTGCAGTGGGTCGATGGTGTTTTTACACCGATAGCATTCTGGGTTATCGGGATTGGTGTTTTCCTCTACATCATGCGTGCGCATCCACAGCTCCTGCGCTTTTCCTGGCTCAAGTCTATATTTAATGTCTCTAAGTGGATTCGACCGACTCGTTCCAAGACAAATGAACTGGGCTCTGGTGACCTCGCGTCCGCCAAGCAAATCAAGAAGTGGCTCAGTGGTAGCGATAAGTACGACACAAAGCTTCCCTGCAGAGATCTGCGCGGTAGCTCCGGTGTTGTTGCCAAAACCGGAGAGCTGGTAATTCCCCGAGGTCAGCGCAACAGACACATGCTGATTATTGCGAAGACTGGTAGTGGTAAGACAACGAAGCTTATCCTTCCCATCCTCTACAATGATTGCTTATGCCCGCATCGATCGACGATTATCATCGACTCCAAACAGGAAATGTGGGCCAAGCTCTCGAGCATGACCAAAAAGCACAATCCGCATAAGAATCTTATACTCTTTAATCCGCTCGATATTTACCGAAGTCTTAGTTGGAATATTCTCGGTAAAGTTCACACAGACACGGACTGTAAATTGATCGCCAATTCAGTAATCATGGCGACCGATGAGCCGCAGGCGAAGCAGGATAGTCCTTTCTTTCGCAACAGCGCTTTGCAGATCCTGAACGCCATCATGGTTGGCCTGATGTATGACAATAACGATGTCTTGTCGATGCCTCGTATCCATGAACTCTTGAATACCGGTATGCACGGACTTTGTGATTGGTTGGAGGCTCATCCTCGAGCTATTCGTACGACGAAAGCCTTCGTAGATCTGGCTCGTTCCGGTTCGCAGAACGCTGACACTATTATGTCAGAACTGAGTATGCGGCTGCAGGCGTGGGACCTTCTGGCAATTCGCTCGACTACCTTTATCGATGAGATTGACATCGAGAAGATAATTCTTGAACCATCGCTGTTCGTTGTGGAGTTAAGAGAATCTGAGCTTAAAATGCTGCGACCTCTTGCTAACGTGATTGTGGTTGAGCTCTTACGTTACATGACAAAATATGCGGAAGAATGCCCCGGGCAGACGCTGCCTCGACCTGTTGGTCTCGTTATCGATGAATTCGCGAGTGCCCTGGGACGACTGCCGGATATCCATATCAAGCTCAATACCTTGCGTTCTCGTAACGTAAGTATCGTCGCCGCGATTCAGTCAATTGGTCAGATCAAAGGTAACTACGGCGAGGATTGGGAGTCGGTACTTTCTGGTTTTAGTACCAAGATATTTATGCCGTCGCTGGATTACACCGACTCGGAGTGGGCTTCAAAAGAATCCGGGATCATGACGGTTCGCTACCGAACGTCATCAAAGGGTGACAATCGTAAGATCACGGAAAACTTTGCGCAAAGAAATACCAGCACAAACGAGCAGATACAGCAGCGTGCGGTGTTAACACCTGATGAGGTAGGCAGGCCGTCTGATAGTCAGGCGACCTTCTTTATGCCGGAGACCCCTGTCTTCCAGGGCCATCTCGTGCCCTATTACCAGATTCCAACTATGCTCAAGCGCATAGAGGGCGCCGGCGAAGGGGAAGCAGAGGTCAAGCTCAGGAAGGAGGCGATCGCATATGAGGAAGTCCTTCCCGAACCGATTATTCGTACAAACGAAGATTCTGCTGAAGCCAGAGACAGTGATATCATCGCTGATGAAGAACTATGGGCTGCCCTCGATGAGACAAAAACTCGAGAGTTGGGTTGGAACTCTACCACCGGTGATGCGCGTAAATGGTGGGAGGCCTTCGAAGAAGAGAATAAGACGCGCATAGCTTTGGTTCTCAAGGTCGCACAGGAAATCGCGAGCCGAGGCGCCTCTATAACCGACTTTTTCCTTGCCTATGTCTATAGCAATACCGATAATATTCAGGCGACTTTAGCATACCTGGATTACACGATGCATATGAAGACGGCGGAAGCCTAAGCATTCGTTGCTCCTTTGCTGACTGACACCTCTGGAAGGCGAGACTCACATGTCTGATACCGATACTACTTCCTCAGCGTGGGGTATGTTTGAACTCTTTTGGTTCTCTCTCTGCGCCATTGGCGCTTCCCTGATCTTTCAGCGCGCAAGCGGTGAGGACTGGGGTGGACAGTATCCCTACACGGGAGCCAGTTGCATCGTTGCCATCGTGAGCATTTTTGTCGCAAGTGGGGCTCCGACGACTCTCGGAAAGCTGATTCGAGCGCTCATTCCCCTGGTGTTTCTCTATCTGTTTTACTCGGCCTCACCGGAAGGTAATTCCTTTCTGGAGCGGCTTCAAAATAGAATGGCCTTGCCCCATTTTCTTCTCATTCTCGGTAGCTCAGTACTGGCAATAGCCTTTACCGGGCGAAGAAAAGCCAGACCAATACTTGAAGAGCCTGAGACCATTCAGGAGGCGCCAAAACCCATACCCCGGCCCGACGAGGCTTTTGATCGAATCGTTGGTCAGAAGCACGTTGTGGAACCCCTGCGTGAGATTGCCGAAATTGCGCGATCCGGTATCAGAGTCGGTAAACGGAATGCTCCTCACGCGGTCTTGCTGTTTCTCGGTCCTACGGGTGTGGGAAAGACCGAGGCGGCTCGTTCACTTGCCGAAGCCGTCTATGGGAGCACCCAGGCGCTGATTCGCTTTGATATGGGGCAGTTCACCGATTCCTCCCAGGCAAGCCGTTTTTATGGTCCACCACCGGGCTACGTTGGATCAGAGGAGGGTGGTCAGCTCACGCGAGCAGTAAAGCGCAAGCCTCAGTCTGTAGTTCTTCTTGATGGGATGGAAAAAGCGGATCCCCAGATTTGGGATGCCTTTCTGCCGGTCTTCGACGAGGGCTATATCGTTGATGGTTCTTTCAACGAAAAAGTCGACATGACCAACACCATCATCGTGCTGACTTCGAATCTCCTTGCGGGAGAAGAGGGCGTATCTGCTCTTTCAGCAGAGGATCTCAAGGAACGGGTGCAGCAAACTGGCGTTCTTCGCCCTGAGCTGCTCGGTCGTATCAACGAAATTCTGGTGTTCGACCCACTCAGCACAGGGGCGGTAACTGAAATTCTCCGGCGTCGATTGGATGCCGCACTGTGGAGCCTCTCGGAACAGGGTATCGCTGTTGCGGTGGACGAAAGTGAGATAGATAATCTCGTCGATCAGGTAAAAAGTGCCAAATTCGGTGTGCGGCAAATTGATGATGTCGTTAGAAAACATCTCAGAAAGAAAATTGCTGAGGCTCGTCCTGCCGAGGCTCGACTTGATTAGCGTATCAAGAGAGCCGAAGGCGAAGTCTGCTACTCTTTTTTCTCCTCGGATACCGGCGTATATACTGAGCGCACTATAAACTTCGGTTTTTCTCAAGAGCGTTCGTCGCGAAGTATATTGTTCTGCCGGAGGCAGAACCAAACAACAAGTATACCCCTAACACCGATATCACAGCCGGCGCAGTTATGCGCCGACAAT
>JAUIMJ010000026.1 GCA_030433295.1 bacterium
TCCGCATATCCGTATGTTGTTGCCCATTGCTTCCTGCTCATGCTGCTGATTGCAAAGCGCTCATCAGCTGCTTCTCCCGTCTATGTCTCTTTCGGTATAGCGGTCTCTGTGTCAGCCTTGGTACAGTTGCTTGTGCTGCTGCTGGTCGGCGCGGGGGGCGCGTTTCGAAACTACACGTGGATTTTTATCTCCTCGGGCGTATCACTGATAATCTATCTCAGGGAATGCAGGGGGCTGTACCTTTTTGAGACCCTTCCCTGTCCGTCTGCTGCCGTGAAGGCTTCCATTAACGGGGTCGAAGGCTCGTCTGAGCAAAGAGCGGATTAGCGTCGTCTTTTCAGTTTTGCTTTTTGATTGCTTCCAGAATCTGGTTTAGCAGTGCCTCATGGCCAACAAGGTTAAAATGGCAGCAAGTATCAATGAAGACCGTTCTCTCCTCATCATCAAAGAGAACGCTGGCATCCAGTCGTTGGTTCGGCGACACTGCAAGCGCGGCAAATCTCTTTCTCATCTCCGGATAAAATTCTGCCACCGCCTTTGAACGCGTGTGCTCAGGGTCGTATGCAGATTCTCGTTCTCGACTCGTCAAGGTCTTCTTCCCGTAATACTGATGCGGTTGGAGAACGTGAAGGTAGGAGAAGCGTCCTTTGCTCAGGCTTGCGATCTGCTCAGAGGCTTCAGCCCAAATATCGATGGCAACCTGTCCTAGTTGTTTCTCCGACAGGTTCTCTACCTTGCCAGTCGCGGCAAAGGATTCATCATCCTGACTACTTTGAAGAGCAGCCTCAGTGCGCATGCGCCTCTTTTCGAGATAGCTCTGGCCAGCCAGGCTGAGCAGGCGAATCGTTTGCGAATGCGCCAGCGTAGAATTTGAGCCGATGGAAGAAATGATTTCTTCCA
Organism: bacterium; assembly: GCA_030433295.1. Classification (GTDB taxonomy): domain Bacteria; phylum Bdellovibrionota_C; class UBA2361; order SZUA-149; family SZUA-149; genus JAUIMJ01. The sequence continues at coordinate 901 of JAUIMJ010000026.1, forward strand.
CATTCTTTATCATCTGTATTTCACCGATCAATAACTTAGAAGCGCTGGATAAGCGACGACGCATCTGCTCTTTCCAGAAAACCGGGTAGATTGGCGTAAGCCTTCGTATTTTATAGTTTGCAAATACATGTGCGACTTCGTTGTACCCATCTATGTTGATCAGCAGATCAATTTGACTGCCTTGAAGAAGGAGCTGGGATACCGCGTTTAGCTGCTGCGGCTGCTTCCATCCGCCCTGCGCAAGTGAATACACACGAACCTTCTTTTTCGTAGCATTTTGCTCCCCTGCCGCCTCGGAGGATTCGTTTATGAGCGAAGCCAATCGCTTTTCTAATTGCTCCTGCTCGTTGATGAAGAAATTTCTGGCTACTGAGCCACCGGTGATGAAGACGTTGTACACGGATTTGTCGGCTCCCGAAGGATGTTCATCCCCGAGAAAGCCCTGAGAATTTGCTACCAGCGTTCTGGGGCGCACCCGACCTGTAAAACGGTATCCCGGCTCAAAGGTGTAGCCGTAATACGGGTGTGGCACATAACGCGCGGCTCCTCTGGCGCTCTTCCCTTCCTGTATAGCGTCCTGCGGCTCACCCGACTCAGTTTCAGACTTTTGAACGGTCAAAAACGTGAGTCTGCCGGTTCCGAAGTAAATAAGGGTGAAGGAGAATAGCTCAAGGAGCAGAAGCCAGACTATGAGCAGTGGAAGGAATCGCAGGAGGCTTTTCATCGCGCCTTTTTCAGCTAGGCTTCTTCGTGAAAGCGTTTGTAGTGAAAGATTCGCGGTCGCGCCTCTACCTCATCCCAGACACTGAGGTATTTGTCATATCGAATGTTGTATTCCGGCGGGAGTGTGGCGATTCGCAGGTCGCCGCTCCATAACAGCTCGCGAAGCGTTACCTGATCCTTTTTTATGTTGGCTTCATGGAAAGCATCGCGCCATTTACTAAGAAAATCCTGCACAGCCTCAGTCTTGCGATAGGCGATGACACCGCCATTGAATTGGGGGAAGGCTGCTGGAATTTCGACGTTCCACACTGCTTCGGTTTGTTTGGTGTTGCGACGATGCGCGTGGGCAAGTGCGACATCAAAGCGGTCGAGTATATCGAAGACATCATCAATTGGGGCAGCCAGTTCGGTATCCGAATCGAGATACAATGTGCGCTTAAAAGGAGATTGCGGGAGGTAATCAATCTTGGAGCGGCGATGGGGATTTTCGATCAGGGCCGAGGTGAAATGCCCAAGATCTGAGGTATGTTCCACTATGTCGGAGCTTTCAGAGTCGTGAAAAAGATGAATCGGAAGCTCAGGCATTATCTCCCGAACACTCCGGGCAGAGCGCAGCGCTGCTCTGGTGAATCCTGAGCCCGCGGTGATGTAGAGAATACCTTTATTACTCATATGTACTCTTCGCCGAGCCGTGTGAAAAATACTCTAGCCTGCCGCAGCACGGATGTATTTGTCCTGATATTCGAGAAGAGCCTCGGGGTGCCGTATAGCTCCCTGGAAATGGATCATCAGGCTGTCCAGTTTTTTTAGACTACCGGGGTCCTTTTGATACTCCTTCCAGCCAGGAGCGTACCCGAGAATTGAAAATGGAGCCAGATAGAACTGGTCAGGATACTTTCTCAGAAAGAGTGCCTGGAGAGCAGCCTGATCACCGTGGATTCCTCTGAAGCACTCTTCACGCCATCCAGCGAGCATTTCCTTGCTCAGGCTGTTTCCTGGAAAACAGACGAAGTTTGAACAAATTCCCTGCTCGTCCCCATGCTGCTCAATTTCCTCAGGAGTCAGATTCGCACTACAGGGAGTGTTACCGCGAATTTTTCTACGGTTACTCGCGACACAAAATGGCCTGGAATCACCTTTGAGGATCTCGAAGAGTGTATCCAGAGGTTGTACAAAGAGGATATCGATATCGAGGAAAACAATGTAGTCCCAGCGGGTGATGTCCACATAGTCGTCGATAAAGGGAGTGAGATAGGTGATGCTGAATTTGTAGGGGTCCTTGTTATCGTAATTGCGGATATCGATTATCGCCGGCGGAGCAGACTCTGAGGTATCGATATTGAGATGCTCAGGCTTTACGATTAACTGATGGGTGTTTGCATGCTGCAAGCCGGGAAGCTCGCTCCGCTTGTCAGTGAGCACCAGAACGTCCCCTGTCCATCCTACTTCTCGGAGGCTTTTATGAGAATGCTCCAGACACTGAGCGGCTCCTTCACCAACGGCCAGGTAATAAAAGGCAATTTTCATCGATACCCCAATGGTTACGTACTCGTTTGCTTACTTTGCCGACTGCTAATATCTCAATAACAATAAGGATTTTTTCCAGGTTTGTGCGCCATATCCCCGGATTTAGCAGTGCAGGGATGCTACTATTGAACGCAGAATTATGCAATTTGCTTACGCAGACGTCCCGTGTCAGGCGCGTGCGCTGAGGCCGGTCTCTCTAAGCCGATCCCCGGGGAGACAGTGGCGAAACTCATGTAGAAATGTGGGGCTGAACAGGATCCCGCGATGGTCTGCATCAATTCCCATAACCCGAGATGCCTGTTCCTGTGCCTCGGTTCGGAGCTGACTTGTGAGTGTGACAAATCCATCGTGATTAAAACGTCCCGGCAGACCTTTTATTTTCAACCAGCTTTGGCGAGCGCGTTTATGGCTGAAAAACAAATGGTGCTCGCAGGTCTCTGGCAGGGGTTCTCGTAGCAGGGTCTCCAGGAAGTCACTTCCCGTGGCGACATCAATCCAGCTGGCGCGCATCGGGGGGTAGAAAATCCTTCCGATACGCGCCGCTTCATGTCCCCCCCAGGGCGTGGATACACTGATGAAGCATGAGACGCGTAGGGGTGCTGTTGGCGAATCTCCCAGACAATTAATCGCATGTCTCGCAAGGAGACCCCCCATACTGTGTGCGCATACATACACTTCCTGTATGCCGTGCTCCACGGCAAGCCCTGTCAGGCAGGAGGCGAGGTAGTCCCCCGCCTCACGAAGCGACATTCCACTGGGGTATTGGTAAAACCAGGGTTGAAAATGCTCGAGATTGAGCTGCGCCAACACGCCAGAAAAGCATCTAGGAGAATCGAGAAGGCCATGCACGAATACGATGGGCGTTTTATGCCTTTCCAGTTCTTGTAATGCGTACAATCCCTGACGGCCCTGAAGCTGAGCCGACTCCGGGGATTGATAATCAGCCTGCACCAGTGCTTTAGAGAATGGTCCTTTGGTCAGTGAAGGGATTACTTTCAGCTGCCTGCCGGTGTCGCACCTTTTCAGGTCTTCTGTTTTTTCCGCTCCGTCCGTACACTCGGTTTTTCTTCGCGGTTCAAGCGCCAGCCGCTGGATCGAATGCGGTGCCTGAAGAATAATCTGTTGGCTCGGATAGATGAAATCCATAGCCTCTGTATTCGAGGCAGCCACGATCGTACCGGAAAGGCGATAGGAACCGGGAGGGACGATGAATGAAAAGTGCCCGGATTTTGTCAAAACCCGCGTTTGATACAACTCAGGATCACAGTCAGAAGTCAGTCGGATCTCAAATGGCCGGACGGCGGCAGAGGGCTTGCGATACTCACCTTTGATTGCTGCCCAGCTGTGTTCGGGTGTGCTCACTCGCTTCATACTAGGCTTTTGTACGTCCAAGAATTACGCTCGCATTGCTACCGCCGAATGCAAAAGAGTTACTCAGGAAGTAGCGATCTTCCGGTAAGGGATAGCGTTTTCCTCGCTCTACAAAACGCAATTCAGGAAGTTCTTCATCGTGGACGCCATCCCAATGATGTGGGGGTAGCGCAACGGATTCGCCTGCTTCATCTATCGCACAGGCACAAAGCGCAATTTCAGTTGCGCCACTGGCACCCAGGAGATGTCCCATAAAGGGTTTGCTCGAACTACAGAGCGTCTGTGTGCCGAAGACACGACTAACCGCCGCTGCTTCCATCTTATCGTTTGGCGGCGTGCCCGTTCCGTGCAGGTTTATATAGCTGATATCCTCCGGGGAAAGCTGAGACTGTGAAAGGGCCATCCGCATGGAAGCCTCCGCTCCCGCCCCGGAGGGATCCGGAGCTGAAAAATGGTATGCGTCACTGGACTCACCGACTCCCATGACCTGTGTTCCCCCTGTCTCACGAGTTATCAGCAGTAGCGCGCTCCCCTCCCCTATCACGATTCCTTTGCGATTCTTGCTGAATGGAATACTTATCTGATTAGCCAGCAGCCCAAGAGTTTGAAATCCGTTTACCGTCAGTTTTGAAAGGGTGTCGGCACCTCCGACAATCACGGCATCGCAAATCCCCAGATCCATCATTCGCCTGGCACTTGCAAAGACCTTTGTGCTCGACGAGCAAGCAGTCGACAGGGTGTAAACCGGCCCCGAGACAGCAGCGTACTCCGCAATGAAGCGAGAAACAGAGAGCATTTCCTGAAACAAATGCGCACGAGAACCAAGGGAGCTTTTATCTTCAATATAGGAGGCAACGGCTTCTTCATTTACGGCAATTCCAGCCGTACTGGAGCCGAGGATTACCCCGACCCGAGATGCACCATAGGTGTCCTTTGCTTCCTCAACCGCCTTTTCTATCTGCAGATAGGACGCAAGAAGCAGCTGGCAGTTCCTGAAGGCGTAGGATGAAAGATGTTCCGGAATCTCGGGAAGTCCTTCAGGGGCTTCACCGACGAGCATAGCCTGGTCCGGGATGATGTCCTCCCGACTCTGCAGACGCTCAGTTGTGCCCTGCATAAGCGCAGAGTAGACATCCTCTGTCGACAAACCCAGAGCATTCACCATACCTATCGCTTTGATCCGGCAGTTTGGGGTATGCATGGAACTCCTTTCAGATGTGCTATTCACTGGGCTCTCTGCGTATTAATTGACCTTACGAGACCATTACTCAATTACTTTACTATTACTTTACTTTCCTTACAGGGCTATGCCGGGTAAGGGTTTGAATACTAAGCTTCACAGCATTACCAGCGTAGCTGATATGGGTTTGTTGACAATCCTCGCTGTCTGCATCCGTCTCGCGGGACTCCCGGAGAAAGTCTTCTTTTCCCCCTTTCTTTTCGTGTTGGCTCTCCTGTTTGTTTCCCTGTTTATTCCCTGGGCATGGCAGGTGTTCAAACTCAAGATACACCTCACCGGAGTTTTTCCGCACCACTGAAGAGTCACGATCTATGCGTAGTCCGCGTCGCTTGAGTATTTCACCTACTGCGACGGAATTCAATTCGATGACATAGAGATCACTAAAAATACGCAAGGGGTCCAGCAAGGGGTCGAACACCGGGTTTTTCCTATACGAAGTCCCCTCTTCCCCCCAACGAATCGTAAATGCCTTAATGCCGATGTGAACAAGGCCAACTATGGTCAACGTATTGCTCTCCGGGTAATATTCCTCAAAGCTGGTAAAGCGCTGACTTGCGCCCTCTGAGTCCACGCGAATCAGGCGCTCCCTGAGCACGGGAGCCCTCGAATAGCTCTCAAGCAGAATTGGTGCGAGGAGTTCTGAGCTGAGGAGTGGGGCTTGACTGCGATACTGGCAGGCAGAAGCCAGGGCACAGGCTAGCGTGAAATAGAGAAACCTCAGAAACTGCGGGCGTCGGCACGTCATTTTTCCCCCGAACGTGGTTCTCGGTCTGCCGTCGTACTGGGAATGAGCAAGACAACCGGAGAGAGTGCCACACAAAGTAATATTCCCAGCAATACGGTCTTACCAATATATTGTAATACTCCGGACGAACTCAATGCCAGAAGACCAAAGGATGCCATAGTTGTGAGTGCCGAAAGCACGACCGCAATGAACGTGGCCCCCTGGGTTTCACGGTTTTCATGAAGGAAAATCGCATAATCAATACCAACGCCAAGTACGAGCATGGTTGCTACCACATGAAATAAGGTGAGCGGAACCTGCAGCAGAGCGAGTATGGAAATGGTACTGAGGGCGGCGACCAATGGCGTCACAATAATACAGGGGCCAAATCGTGGTCCGTAGCGAAAACAAAGCAGCAGGAACGCAAGGCAGTAGGATATGGATATTGCTCGAACTGACTGCGCTCGATATCGCTGCAGGGCTTCGGAAATGTGATCCGCGCGATTGATGAACTGTATTCCGGCAAGCTGTGAAGTGGCGTTCACCAGGGCGCTCTCATCTTTTATCTCTTTCAGAAAGACGCAGGCTACATATCCCTTGTCTGTCTTAAGTATTTCAAGATGTTTAAGCATGTCCCCAATCTTCGAGGAACGCCATTCCTGATAGGACAACAGGCCGTCTGAGGATGCATCCCCTTTGATGTCGGCAAAATGACCTTCGTCAAGTCCCAGACGCTCGAGGTACTGCAGGACCTCTTTTTCATGTTGCGACAAGGCATTCCTTACACTCTCGCGTATGTCCTTCTGTAACTTTTTCGAAGGAAGGAATGTCGACAGCTGTTCAAAACCGGAGATGTTTCCCGTGTTACGCTGCTTTTCGAGTATCGGGGCCAGTGTCTCCTGGCGTTCAAGAACATCCTGTAGGGACCTGCCCTCAACCATGATGAAAGAGGCGATGTCGCTCTGCCCCAGATTACGACGCAGAAAGGAATCTATTTTTACGAGATGCGCAGGCGCTTCCTGAAGTAGTCGTATGTCGTCGTTACTTTGAATCGAAGAAAAACCAAGCGCGATTGTGACAAGTGAAGCGAGAAGAACGAGACGCACGGGGTTTGCGGAGCCGGGCGACTGCATTCTGCTAATCAGCTTTTCCGCCTGTATCAGGAGAGAGGAGTCAGCAAAGAACGAACTACGTTTCACTACACGGGGGAAAATGCAAAGCACGCTAAGGTAGGCGGCACTCAAGCCTATGCAGCCAAAGACCGCCATCTGGCGTAAGCCAGGCAAAGGAGCCGTAGCCAGACCTGCAAAGCCCAGAATGCTGCTTAGTGCTCCAAGGGTGAGCCCGGGAGCAATCCGCGACAGCACTCCTGTCTGCTCCTCAGTCGTATGCGCGCTCAAGTCACAAAAGTAGTGGTAGGTGTAATCGACGCTAATCCCTATGAGGCTTGCGCCGAAGCCGAGCGTGATCCAGTGCAGGTTGCCAAATATCAAATGTGTGTAGGTGAATGCGAACAGTACGCCGATTACCAGGGGGAGAAACATGTGCGCCAGATACGAGAGGGAGCGAAAGCAAAGGAAAAGCAAAAGCGTCACGATAGCGAGTGAGCACAAACCAATGCGCGATACCTCTCCCTGCATTCGCTCTGCCCCATCGGCGGCAAAGCGCAGAATACCGGACCAGGGAATCTCTACACCGGGAAACGCCTCTCTCGTTTTTTCCTCGGCGTAATGCAGATCTGCCAGTGCCAGACGCTGAAACTCAGCGTCGAATGGATTTCCCCTGAGCGCTACGGGAAGAACGACAAAGGTCTTGCCTTCGGACTGAAACAATGCCTGACCATCACGGACCCGCAGGTTCTTTGTGATTGCCAGATAGCGCTGCAGAAAGTCCGGCAGCATGAGCAAAGGATCGCGAGCGATGAATCTCGTATGCCATGCGGCAGTGGGTAGATATAACTTCTTTTCGTTACTGCGCAGCAAGGCGGGTAAATCAGACTTCCCCGCGGTGATTTCCTGCCAGGAGGCTGATGGCAGTTGGTGTTTGTACGGGGCAAACAGGCTGATGAGCGAATCCTGAATGTCAGAGGTTTTTGTCTGACTGGTGTCAAAGTGTGTACTTACGGAGAGAACAGAACGAAGAGCCTGTCCGGCGGCAAGGGCCCGTTCCTCATCGGGGTCACCCACTCCTATGACGAGATGTGCTCCCGCATACTCGACGAAGTGCTCCATGACCTGTCCCAGGGCAGTGCCCTGCTCTTCTTCCGGCAGGAGGGATATCACACTACTCTCAAGGACAAGTCCTTTGTGAAACAAGGCAGTCAGGATGCAGAGTGTGATGGCGCAGAGCAACAACCAGAGTTGTGCAGCTCTTTTCGTACCCTTGTTCCATGGCCGGAATGGTGTCACGAGAAGCTACTCCGAAAGACAGCGTGCAAATGGAGTGTCGGACGCTTTGCGAGATACCCTCACGTCAGAAAAACGAATAGTAGTGGTATCTCCTCCCCCGTCAACAATTGTCAGACCTTCCGTTGTCTTCGCCCCATGCAGAATTATGTAAGAAATAAACTTCGCGGTCTGAGAACTCTTCGGACGAAACCCGAGCTGCCAGGCCTCCTTGCTTCCGCTGAAGAATGTGTCGAATTGTTTTGACAGGCGCTTTGTTTCTCCGGCAAAGGCCGCAAGAAAAATCTTTGAGAAACCACGAATCACAGCAGCATTTTCGGTAAACAGTTTTTCTTTCCTGCCGTTTTCGTCCTTTTGTACCATCTCTTCGTCACTCACGAGAAGATCTGAGTAAAAGGGTTTTCTGATTCGCCAGCAAAGTCCCTCAGGTGTGAGGAAGCGAAATGTTCCGCTGGACTGCAGGGCGCGGCTGAGTCCCGCGACTTTTTTCTCCTGGGAGAAATTCCCACTAAACTCATGTATCCCTCGCAGTTCGCTACTTACTTCCTTGAACTCGGCTGAGGGGGCCTCCTGGATGACCGGCTTTGAGAAGAGTTCGGGCAGCGAGGTATCTGCGGCAAGTGATTTAGCAAAAGTAAGCGCAAAGACCAGGCAAAACACTAATAGTCTGCAAATGTCACGAGCGGCAGGGAATCGAGCGTTTTTGCTGTCATTCGACATCATTACTCCTGAAGGAAGTTCTGCAGGAGCCGTTTTTTTCTAAGGCTAAAGTAAAGCTGGGGCCCTCAAGGGAAAGCCTGTTCTCGTCTTGCAGGAGCCATCGAATGAGTTGGAATGCTTGGGGTATATCCTCTTGCTTCTGTTGAAACATATCGCGAATCGGAGCTACCGTATCCCGAGCGAGATACGTGCAGCTGATGTCGTTTGCGTCTTCTGCATTCCCACTTCGGCGCAAGAGGATTGCCAGTGCGTAGTGATAACACGTGGGAATGAAGTGGTTCCTCAGCTCCTCTGGGAGCCATTCATCAGCCGCAACAAACAGTACTCGCTCTGTGCCCGGTGTGTGCAGGGTGGCCAGGGCCTCCAGTAGTCCGCAGGCTACGGTATCCGCGCCGGCGGATACTGTGGTCGAAGGCGCCTTGTTTCCAGTTGCCAGAGAGTACAAACCGGCAGAGGCGTTGTGGACGGACAGACTGAATTTCATCGGAGAGAGCGCCTCTTTGGCGGCGAGGGTCTGTAACAGCTCAAGTGTGGTCGCCGATTCTCCTCCCTCGGTGGCAAAGACTGCGGTTAGTTCATCTGTCAAAAAAGGCTGTGACTGAGAATCCGTCGACACTACTGCGTGTGAGACCCACATCATCATTCTCGAAATAGCACTTGCTCTTCGTCGAAGGGATGCTTTTACAAAGGGAATTGCGGGCGTCTCCGATGAGGCACTGAAATCTGGTGCTTTGAGCCAGGCATCCCACTCAGAAAGGCTCTGGCGGCCCGGAGACCAGGCGGAACAAGCCTCAATGGTAAACGGCAGGAGGCCTGGTCTGGCACTGGTGTGAGCTGCGTTGGTCTTGTTCATTGTCGTCGATATCTTCTCTGGACTACTGAGGCTCAGGCTGCCTTCCTGGCATTGGAATGAACTTCGGCACCTGCTTCCGATGGACTGGATGCTGAAAATATCGAAGAAAAATACGAAGTCTTTTTGACCGAGTTTTTGCGCTTTAGCGGAATAGGTGTTTCGAGCCCAACGGTATCAATGATTTCCCAAAATAAGCTCTCGATCGTTTTTTGGTTTTGAACAAAGCGTCTGGAAAACTCTCTTCCTGTAAGCGTGTCACCGAGAGCCCTGTTCGTCTCAAAAATGAGGTCGACTTTTGACATGTTTATTTGGCCGGAAACTTCAACCGACGATCTGCTCTCATCCCAGGTCCTAAAGAAGGCCTGCATGCACTGATTGAGTTCACTGATGCGCTTTAGTTGAGGTATGTGGCGAATGTACATGAGCGTTTCGCAGGTCCGCCCGTGGAAGAAGAGGTAACTGGTTAAGGTCCAATAAATCATGTAGTCCCACATGATTTTGACGGGCATGACCTGATGGTTACCAAACAACGGGTATTGGTCGGTGTACACAACACCGGTTCCGTGAAAAAACGTTTTATACAACTTATCGTAATAAAATGCGTTGTAGATATTCGACTTCCCTTGCAGATCTCTTTCGATGAGGGAGCTTAAGAACGTGTTGCCAAAGGCGATGAAGTCACTTCCCGGAGAATAAAAGGGATCGAGAAACATTCCGGCCTCTCCGATGAGCCCCCAGCGCTTGTGAGAGAAGACCTGTTTGGCCTCCATAGAGTAGTTCTTGAGTGCCTTAAAATCCTGAATGAGATGTAAACGCTGCTCAATTTCCCGAGCGCACTGCGGTTCGTGTGTCCGAAGCCATGCCAGGGCTTTCTCCTGGGAATTGTAGGTAGAAAGTGGGTGAATGTCCGGGTCCGCCACAATACCAATGCTGGTCGAACCCGATGCCAGGGGTATAAGCCAGACCCAGTATCCTTTACCCATCAGATGATTAGTGCTGTACCAACGCGAGGTATCACCCTCATGTCCATCGAGCCATTCCGGACTGTTGCCCCAGGTATTTACGTCAATTTTATCATCGACACGAAACCATACCGCGTTGGCCTGATGCTTTGATTCTTTCTGAAGCTTGAGCTTGCGCTTAAGAATGGCTGCACGACCACTGGCGTCGGCGATCCATCGGGCAGAAACGCTATGTGTTTGCCCCTCCTCTTCGTAGGATACAGTATGCGGAGCAGAGGAGCTTCCCGCCATATCGACCGAACTCACTCTGGCACCCTGGACAACTTCAATCCCGAGTCCCCGGCAACGTTCGATGAGGTAGTTCTCAAACCGGCCTCGATCAAGCTGGTAGCTGGGTGTTGGAGGAAGCCGTTTGCCACCGAGTTCAAGTCGACGTTCGATGTCGTCGTTGTCGCCTGCACCAAAGAAGAAACGAAGCCCCATCTTCGGGAGTTGCTCGCTCTTTATGTGCTCGCGAAGGCCCAGGACCTCGGCGAAATAATACGCGGCAATCTCAACGCTGGATTCTCCTACTTTGAACGCAGCTTCAGGTGCCATACCGGCTCTTTTCTCAAGAACGAGAATCCTGGCTTTAGGAATCCGCCCTTTGACCTGCAAAGCAAGAGAAAGGCCCGCGAGACCTCCACCGAGCGTAACGACATCGTATGAATTAAGAGTATGTGGCAAAGAAAGGTCCCCGAATTTGCAGACAAAGAAATATTCAGCAGCGAAACACTAGGGTAATGCGTGGCGTGGTACTGCGGAACATCACCCTAACGCTGCAGTAGCCTAGCACTTTTACCGGGCATTAGGGAGCGTTGAGCGGCAAAATTACTCGGTTACTGCTGTGGGCAAAAATGCTGCTATAACGGCTACTTATCGCGACTCCCGGGCTAAGGCGCAAATACTTTCTATCCGTAGGTCCCGGGGGGCATTTTGCTGGAAGCGCAGTAGTAACAATGCGCTGGAGTGCGGACGTACGTCCGAGCGGGAAAACCGCTCTAGTCGTCCAGACGTTCGAATTCAGCGTCAATCACCGAGTCATCCCCTCGCACGCGGGACTGAGAGCGCTCGTTCGCGGAACTGTGAAAGGTTCTTACCTCCGGGCCGCGCCGCTCAAATCGCAGATGTTCGAAACGAGTGCTTCCGTTCCGGGAAGGCAGATGTCCCCGCCAGCGCATAAAATGGTAGGTGATAAAAGTCACCAGCGACATTCCCAGGAAGAAAAGCAGGAGGCCTCCGAGCAAGGCAAACAGTACTGGTAACAAGATGAATAGTGTCAGATAGATAGCAGCAAAAGCGACAATAAAACGTGCAATTTGAACAAGCATGGCTGGTTTTGTTTTTTTCCTTATCCGTCTGAAACTCCCGGGCCGAGACTCCCAGGCCGAGACTCCCAGAATGGCGCTGCGCAATAATCAGTCAGAAATACGTTCGCAGAAGTACGCCCCCCGGAGTGGTTCTATCACGCAAGCAAGGCTTAGACGAATCGTCAGGGACTATCTTCGACGCGCTCGGAAATACCCCACCTCAGGTGTTCTTCAGAGTAAATTAAGGCGCATAAGGTTACGTCTAACTCTTTGCAGTTAACGATGTGCCTGTTATTTTGGCGAACGAGTGTGCGTAACGTGTGCTCGTAAGCGGTAGCTGTGTATTCCCTCCAGATTGAGAATATTGTCGAATGTTTGAACAAAAGTCGCTTCGCGTCGGGCTTGTCGTGGTCTGTCTGCTGTTTGCCTATTTCTGGGGTGCCTCGCTGAGCGATCGAGGCAATGCCGCGGTTCAACCTCGTCCCCAGTTAAGCGGGGGTGCTTTCAGTGCAAACGAACAAGGGGTCATCGACCTTTTTCGCAAGGCCTCGCCGGGTGTTGTCTACATTACGACAAGCAAACTCGTAAGAAACCCATTTCGTTTTGACCTGGCTCGCATTCCAGAGGGAAGCGGAACGGGTTTTGTTTGGGACGATAAAGGACATATCGTCACGAACTATCACGTCATCGCTTCGCTTCTTAAGGAAGGTAGCAATAAGGCGGAAGTACGTCTCTCGGACCAGTCGACGTGGCCGGCCATTCTGGTCGGTGTGGCGCGAGAAGTCGATATTGCGGTCCTACGCATTTCTGCGCCCGCAGAGATTTTGCAGGCCATAGAACTCGGCACATCCGGCAACCTGCAGGTTGGTCAGACGGTCTTTGCCATTGGGAATCCCTTTGGTTTCGACCAGACCCTGACCACAGGTGTGGTGAGTGCCCTTGGCCGTGAGATAGAGTCGCCGTCGGGAACGCCGATTCAGGATGTGATTCAGACTGATGCTGCGATTAATCGAGGTAATTCCGGAGGGCCCTTGCTCGATAGCTCCGGGCGGCTGATTGGTATGAACACGGCCATTGTGAGTCCGTCGGGAACCTATGCCGGTATTGGATTCGCTATTCCCGTCGATACGATAAACCGAATAGCGCCACAGTTAATTGTTTCCGGTAAGTCGACCAGGCCAGGGCTTGGGATCACTGCTCACAATGATGTAGTCGCTCAAAGACTTAACATTCGAGGTATTCTCATCCGAGATGTCCCTGGGGGCAGCAATGCAGCAAAGGCGGGCCTTAGGCCAACCGCCGTCGATGCATACGGTAAAATCGTCGGTGACATTATTGTTGGAATAGATGGTGTCCCAGTGTACTCAGCAAAAGATCTGTATCGACAGCTGCAGTCTCGTGAAATTGGAGATAGTGTGACTCTGGAACTCATCAGAGACGGGCGGCCGTTTAGTCTGAAGATAGAGCTTCAGCCAATTTAACATTAGCGCCTTACTTTTTGTGCGGCGTAAATTGCAAAGCCTCTCTGGGAACGCTTCCCCAATGGAGGTGGGCTGGCGTTATGAAACAATTCTCCTGTCCGCCAAACGCCTGGCGCATACATTCGATTTGATTGGCTTCGTCTCCAATGACCTTGCTTTTGATTGTCTGCGAAGCGATTTCGTAGTGCCACATTTCAGCATAAAACCCCCTGCCGGTGGCCCCTTTCGCAAAAAAATCATTCTCTTCTTCGATGGTAAAGGAGAAGTAGTTGTTTACAGAACCGGTCTCAACTGTTTTCTCGGTCAGCGAGGCTGTGCCGTCGAGGATGCCTAGCATCTCATATTGCGCGCTTGCTTTGGCATGGACGCGTTTACAAAGATATGCGGTAGCACTTCCTTCCGCATAGATGCGTCCCCCTTCGCTGATAAAGGTTTTAATACGTTCTTTTATGGCGGTGTTTGCCGAGAGCTCTGTCAGATACGGTTCGAGCTGGGCCCCGGGCAGATACACGAGGTCGACGTTTGAGGGAAGACGACTGTCAATAAGCGGCGAGAATGACACCAGTTCCCCGCCCAGTCGCCTGAGCAGATCAAGATTGTCCTGTGTCGTCAGGTGGAATGCCTGATCGTCGGCAACCGCAACTCTAAAAAGTCTGCTTGCACCTTCAACGACATGCATCGGCGCGCGCAGTAGAGGCGCTTGTTTTGCTATTGCAAGGAAGGCTTTGAGATCTATGCAGCGTTCAATGAGTGTGCCCAGTCTCAGGATTTGGTTTCGAGTAAGCAGACTGAAATTACGGTTAATTTCAACAGATGCTTTTCCGGCGAATTGACGACTCTCAAGAACGCCGCCGAGATAGGAGACACCGGGGAACTGTTTGGCGAAATAGTTTTTTATAGACTCGGCAGTCTCACTGTCGGGAACAAAGTTCAGGATAACGCCTACGGGAGCAGGTGGCCCGGAGGTACCCCCGTTTTCGGTGTTTAGCACGCCTTGGAGCCGGTCTATAAATTTCTGTTGTTTAAGGGTCCGTGCATCGATAACAAGAAGAATGGGGAGTCCCAGATTCTTAGCGACTGCAGCATCTTCGTCATACTGCTCACTCGTGCCCTCAACGATGGCCATTTCGGATCCTGAAGTCCCACGCACAAAGCTGTGCAGGATTTGTTTGGGGCTTAAGAGTTCGGGTGACAGAGAATGTGCGAAGCGACCGGTGATTCTTCTGTGGTGTATGCTGGCGACAAGAGAGACATCAGTTTTGTGGGCAGAGGAGGAGTAACCGAGTTTCCGAAGAGCAACGAGCAATCCGAGCGTCACATTTGAAACCCCCGTGCCCGGGCTCAGGCTGCTTATCAACACTCGGGGCATCGATACTTCGTACTGTGGTGTCTCCTGCGACATAGACTGAGGGAACCTAAGACTACAGTTCTTCTTTAAACGGACAAATCATTCTCCATACCGGTATTTTGAAAAACAAGATTGCGCACAAAAAAATGTCCGCAGGGGTATAAAGAATCTTGCGCGCTTGCAGTATAAAACACTGCCACTTTTATCCGAAACTACTCGGGAAATCATACTGGGATGAGTACACACCAGGGAAGTATAGCCTCAGGACGAAGAAGAAGCCAGGTCACAAACGCGATGTGCCTTGAACACATCGCGTTGGGCTGTGACGCCAACAGGTCTACGCAATACCTCAGCGTGCTTGATTTCTACTTCTTCTTTGTCGCGATTTCTTTGGCACGCATTTGAGGACAACAAGACGGTTGGTGTTCGTGCCCTTCCGGTTGTTATCTACCTTGAAACAGTTCGCCAGTTTGGTGAATTGTTGTTGATTGACAAGCACTTCCTCAACGACAAACCGCTTGTCCGGGGAGGAGAGTTTACTCGCTTCCTCGGCAACAATTTCGTCGAGATTCGTGGTTCCGCCATTGGTTTCAACCTCTCCTACTTCAACAACGGCATAGCCTCTTGGCTTGAGCACTCTGAGCATTCCTTTCAGAACATCGGAGATGAACAGGCGCCACTCATCCAGGGCAGAGCACATAATCACCTGATCTCCGAAGGCTCGCATATCGATGCCGCTGAACCAAAGCTCGAGCCAGTTGTCAGTAAGGTAATCCACCTTATCGAGAAATGGTGGTGAGGTGACAACAAGGTCTACGCTGCTCGATGGTATTCCCGGGAGTTCTCGGGCATCACCAATATCAATATCGTTTGCGCTCGAGACAGAGAAGAAATCAGATGAGAATCCATCTCTCAGTGCCTGAGCCGCCTTCTTGATAACCCGTGGCGCAACGGGGCGATAGTCCGGGGACTGTCGACGTTTTCGGTTGATCAATTCCTGGCGCTCCGGTGGAATAGAAATCTGCGGAAACGAATACACTGAGAAGAAACCCGGCGAGTGACCATGAAGTCGCGACAGAGCGAGTAGTTCAATGAAGCTGTTAATGCGGTCTCGTTTGCGAATGATGTGCGTACGCAGGTTCAGCAACTCCCGGTAGGTATCCGGGTGATAAAATGGTGACAAACGTCCGGCATACCCTTTCAGAGAAACAGGTCGAGCGAAATCGACCTCATTGAGTCTCAGTACAATCTCATCAAGGCCGACCGGATTGGTCTTGGCCCGAGTCATGAGCACGGCA
The DNA here is from genome assembly GCA_030433295.1 of bacterium. Lineage (GTDB taxonomy): Bacteria > Bdellovibrionota_C > UBA2361 > SZUA-149 > SZUA-149 > JAUIMJ01. The sequence continues at coordinate 16,902 of JAUIMJ010000026.1, forward strand.
AGCGGATTGACATCCCGGGCCCAGGCTACTCTACCGAGGAGGTTAGCCTGGAGTGCCGTTGTCCCCCGACCGGAAAAGGGATCCAGAACGACCGCGCCCTTTTCGGAGTATCGCTTGATGCAAAAATCAGGGAGCTCCGGCTTGAAGCTGCCTCGATAACTCACCGAGTAATGCAAGGAGTGCATCTGACGCTGCTGAGCGGTCCACAACTCTCCAACGAGTCGTTTGTATCCACAATCAGCGGCAGTTTTATCCTGTACGAGTTTGAGTGATTGAGACTTAGCCACCAGTTTCTCCTCTTCTCCTGCACAGACCTGTGTCCGTGCTCAAAAGCATTTTTTAAATGCTCTATCCCATGAAATCTGCAGCCGCTGCGGCTGCTGCTCTGCCATCGAGCAGAAATACAGAGTACCACTCACTTCTTAAAAGCGCATCAAAATAGTCACTTACTACATCCAACATGAACTAAGTGGCTAAGTATCGGTGATTTGGAAGTTTATTCCTTCAAGCGCACTGTACCTGGCGCTTTACAGCTAACTTTTTGTTGCTTTACCCAGGCGCGAAAACGAGGTCCGCGCCTGTCGGCTGCGTCACTGGCGCGGATCGAAGCGGGACCTGCTACTCGGGGAGCAGTCGAACGCTGGCAGTAGGTTCGAAGGTGAAGGTTTCGAGGCAGGTATCAATGGATGCCGCGTCTACCTTCTGGAACCGCTGAGATTCCTCTTCCAGGGTTGAATAGGTCTGGCGATACAGCCACTCATTACCGATCGCCATAAGACGTCGCATGGAACTTTCTCCCTGGAGAACAAGGCGGGTTCTCAGTTTTGTTTTTGCTCGCTCGAGATCCTCTGCGCTGAATGGCTTTGGAGAACACATGATGCCTCTGATGATGTCACCGACCTGGTCTATCCTTTCCGGGTCAGTGCTGACATAGCCGTAGGTCATCCCCGTTCCATCCATATCATCGATATCAATGCTAGCGACGTCAGCAAGTCCCTTATCGACCAGCTCCCAGTAGGCCCGTGAACCACTGGAATCGCCAAGAATTGTACTGAGCACCTGTGCGGAGTATCGGAGGGGATCCTGAGCAGAGGGTCCCGGGCCAACCAAACAAAGGTGCGCTCGGGTGAGTTCAGCTTTGGTTAGCGTTTTCTCCACCTTTTCCGGAGTGTGTTCTGCGGTGTCCCGGGGGCAGTCGTCTCGCGTCCAGGAACCGCAATAGCGTTCAGCCTGCTCCACAAAAGAATCCCAATTGAAATCGCCGGTGGCGCAAAGAACGAGATTGTTTGGTGCATAGCGCGAATCAAAATAGCCCTGCATCTGGTCCCGGCTCAGCGCTGAAATTGAATCAATCGTACCCAATACAGAGTTGCCGGCCGGATGTGTTCCGAAGAATGTTCTCATTGCTGCTTCGAAAAGCACGTGCGTCGGTCGATCGTGATACAATGCAATCTCCTCGAGAATTACATTTTTCTCCACGTCAAACTCTTTTTGATCGAGGCTGGGTCGGAGCATGTCGCTAAGGAGTTCCAGAGCGGTATCGAAGTACTCGGGCAATACAGCCATGTAGTACACCGTGGTTTCTTCTGAGGTGTACGCATTGGCCTGGGCTCCTATCGCCCCCATCTCGTAGGTGATATCCAGGGCAGAGCGTTTTTCAGTGCCCTTGAACATCATATGCTCAAGGAAATGCGAAACGCCTGAGACCTCCTCGCTCTCATCCCGTGCCCCGGTTCTGACAAAGAAACCTATCGCCGCGCTGACCGCCGTCTTTCTCTGCTCTCCGATTAGCGTAAGGCCGTTGCTGAGGGTGTGTTGAAAAAACTTCACAGGGTAAGCTCCAGTTTTTTAGAACCCAGGGTGACAAGAGTTGCGCCCTCTACCGGGTATTGTTTTGCATATTCTACGATGTCCTGCGCAGTAACGGAATCAATGCCCGTCTGTATCTCCTCAAGGGGGCGCAGGCGGCTTAGATTCCACCAGTCATTAACAAGCGCAGAGCACCTTACAGAACTCAGTTCGCTCTGCATGATCAGCCGCGACTTTATGTCTGCCTTGGCTCTGTTCAGCTCTTCCTCAGTGACGCCGTTTTCCAGGCCCTGTAGTTGTTCTATCATTACCTGCAGTGTTTCCTCTCCGTTCTCCGGGGTGGTTCCTGCCGATGCAAAGATGGCAGCTCTGTCGCGGGAGGCGCTGTGAGATGCGGAGACGCTGTATACCAGTCCCCTCTTCTCTCGTACTTCGATAAAAAGTCTGCCAGACATTCCGCCGGACAGAACACCTACCGCGACACGTGCAGTATAGTATGACGGGTGGTCGATTGAGACGCTCGGGTAGGCCAGCGCAATCTGCAACTGGCTGGTGTCTTTCTCGAGATGGAAGGATTGGTTTTTGCCAGGCAAGGCTCCAACGCTCATCTTGCTGAAGTCGCCCTCAAGAGTGCCAAAGTTTCGTTCTACACATGCGACGACGGTATCCCAGTCAAATTTTCCGGCAACTGAAAGGATCGTGCCGGCCGGGAGGAGATTTTTCTGATAATGCGTGCGAAGTTCGTCAATCGTAAGCGACTCAATGCCGTCTTTGGTTCCGAGTAAGGATCGACCAAAGGGTTTAGGATAAAAGCGTGAGCTAAGCTCGTTCATCACCTTACTGCTGGGTCGATCTTCAAGAGCTTTCAAATCCTGCAAGGCCAGCTGCTTCACGCTGTCCAACTCTTCACCCGGGAAACGGGGCTTAAGTAGGATAATCGCATACAGTTCTAGTGCTTTAATGAGGTTCTCGCTGAGCAGAACTCCCGAAAAAACCGAGACCTCTCCTCCTGCCCCATGATTTCTCTGCAGGCCTATGGACTCACATTCCTGAGACAGCTCTTTGCTGTCCCAGTCTCCGGCGCCCTTGTTGTAGAGATCTGAAAGAACGTTAGCACTTCCCTCCTTCCCTTCGGGGTCATTAGCAGCCCCCATCGGCAGCAGAATTGAAAAAGCCGCCGAAGAAACGGAATCCATCTCTTCACCAAGGATGGTAAGGCCATTAGCTAATGTGTGGGTATGAAACAACTGCTTTGTGCTCACGATGTATAACTCCAATGTCCTTTGACTGCGTTCAGTGCTATCGGTGCTGCTCCGGGGCTGTGGCTGTCCGGGGGAGCGCCTGATGTTACTCGACAGGATCGAGAAACGTAATGTCGTCGAAACGAATGATGCGACGCCCTTTGTCCGTGTCGACGATAAAGCTGTCAAACATCACATTCCTAAGGGTCCCCTCGAATGAGGAAGCTTCCGAGTTAACACCAACTGAGAGCTGCTTACCCACTAATGAAAGCAGTTCTGTGAATATTCGTTGTGAATGCACCATGGAGAGTTCTCTGATCGTTTGTTACGTTTTTTTAAATAAATCGTCGAGGGCGGCAAGCGCCTCACTTTTCTTATCACCGCCGGATCCCGTGCCACCTTTTGCTATGCTGAAATAGTCACAAAAGTTTCTGCGACTTTTATCGGTTACCCGTTCGGCCATGGGTTCGCTGCACTCATTGTAGGAACCGGCGTCGTAGAACTGACAATTCAGACAAACCCGAACGTCCGCTCTGCACTGAGGACACTCCTCCCCTCGCCCGATGCTTCCATCCGGCAGATCAAGCTCCTTGCCGCAATCATGACATCTTGGATTTTCCGGTAAAATGCTCATAATAGTGCAGTACTCTATTAAATGGACGGCTCAGGGATCGTATTGTAACAGTACTGCGGCTCGTGGACGAGCGTATTGTAGGTAAAAGTCCCGCTCTCTGTGCTCATAAGGCTCTTGTGCTCGCCTTACTGTAGCCGGCGTCTTGCGCTCCGGGAGAAACGGATGACATCAGCGCTGACATGCGGGGCAGAAAAATGTGCTCCTGCCCTGCGATTTTTCTCGGATAATGCCTGCCCCGCAACGGGTACACTGCTCCCCTTCCTTTTTGTATACTTTTAAGAACGTCTGGTAGCTGCCGAGCTCTCCTTTCGAGTCCTGAAAATCTGAAAAGGTGGTGCCACATCTGGCGATGGCACTGCGCAATATCGCTTTTATGGAACGGCAGAGAACTTCGGTTTCGGAACTGCTTAAACTGTTGGCCGCTCGTTTTGGCGATATACCTGCCCTAAACAATATCTCCGATGCATAGATGTTACCGATACCGACAATTTTATCCTGGCGCAGTAGCCAGAGCTTAATCTCCTGACCGGAGCTTTGGAGCATCTCCCAAAGACGAGTTTTGTTGAAGCTGCGTTCCAGAGGTTCAGCACCGACCGGAATAAACGCTGACTTGTCTTCGGATAGTTCCAGGGTTCCGAAACGGCGCACATCGCTAAAACGTAACTCACCATTTGAGCAGAAAAACGAGGCTCTGGCCGGGGCGTTCGAGTAAGAGTCAACGTCATTGTAGTAGAAGGCTGCTTTATCAGAGGCCCGCGCATCCGGTTTCCTTCGCCCACGAAGCTTTGGTATCCAGGTGAGCCGACCTGTCATCCTCAGATGGATGGCAGCGTAAAGCGAAGCAGTTCCCTTGTCGAAGCTAATGACCACCTGTTTGCCCATGCGCTCTACGCTTCGAATTGAATAGCCACAAAGCCTGTTGGGGCGAGTGACGCCGAGACGGGCATCCTTGATCAGGACTCGCGAAACTTTCTCACCCGGCAATACCGCCTGTAGCTGCCGTGCGACGGTTTCAACTTCTGGTAGTTCTGGCATGAATGTGCTGCGTAATTACTTAATCATCAAAACTGCAAATATCCCGCACGTCTGCGGCTGAAAGCGCGGGCTCTCCTACCCGGTTCCGCACTGCCGGTAGCTGCTAAATACCCGCACCATCCCGACAAAGAGTTCATCTAATGCAGTATGGAAACTACTATCTTGGTTATCGATTCAAGTCGAGCGGTTCAGGCCCTTGCCGCATCTGCCCTACAGAAGCACGGTTATCGCATCGAAGTTCTGGGTGACGGGGGAAAGGCGCTTGAGACCATTCGCCTGTTGCAGCCGACGATCGTTATTTTTGGTAATGACGTTGATGGCATTGACTCGCCGGAGCTTTGTCGTGCGATTCGCTCCGATGCGGAAGTCAGTGAAACCTTCATTGTGGTTTTGGTTTCAGGACATAGCGATGGCTCGCAGTTTTCAAAGGAACTACAGGACTCCGGCGCAGATCGCGTTTTGAAAAAGCCGTTCAAGTCTGTCGAGCTGACTGAAGCGGTCTCGTCCCTCTTAAGCGCTCCGAGAGAGCGAGAAGAAGAAAATCGCTCACCGCTTGCGTTTTTGGGAGGGGATACTCTGCTGATAGATATGCTGCAGAAGCTGTTCGAAAAACAGAATCAAAACATTGAGGTCTTCTCGGACCAGATGCAACTCATGCGTTATTCGCAGGAGACCCCTCTGGCGGCTTGTATCATACAACGAGAACTCGCCGCTGATTTAAGCTGGCATCAGGACGAGGAGATGGGTCGTCTCATTGTTGTGGTTCCGGAGGATGGCGACATCAGCGAGCTGCTTCTTCCACCCAATGCCAGAGTGTTAAGGCGACCACTTAGTGTCAGCAAGCTGGAAGAATCTTTGGGAATGAGATTCAGTAACTCTGCGGGACACATTGTCGGTGACTCGGTGCCACCATTAAGCCAGAGTGGTCGGTCTGAACTGGCAGCGAATATAAGTGCGGGTGTCTACCGCCTTCTGTTGCAGCACGAAGGCCTGCAACGGCGGGAATGGAACGATGTTTCAGCAGATGTGGCTGAAGAAGTTCTGCAGATTTGTAAACGCGCGCCTCAGTAGCGGATTTGTAAACGCTTGCAGCTCCTTGTTCAAGGCGACGAACAGCAAACTACATAGACTCCTCATCGAGAATGCTTGCCAGACCGAGCAACAGATGATCCGTCCGTTTCTCAATCGTTGTTGGAATGTCCGCCAGTTCCTCGGATTGAAATGCAAAGCCGCCTTCTTGTTGAGAGGCTCGAAGAATTGTCAAAAAAGCATCCTCCCCTTCCTCGTCATCAGCTACGGCGTGGATAACCTGTCCTCCTTTGAAGTAAAAGGTGCCCTTGCGTGTGGGCGTACTTATGTTGCACACGCCGTTTTTTCCGGCCGCAACCAGCATCTGCAGGACATCTACGAGGCTGGCATGCTCAAAGGAACCCGATAAGCCACCGGATGTCTCAGCAGCAGTGCTTTTCGGCGATCTCTTGAGGATTGCATCGATGCGCAACATGAATTCTTCAACTGAGACGGGAAGCTCGATAAAGGAGTCGCAGCCATGCTCGAAGTAGGTCATGCGACGTATCGTGCCTCTGGATAGGATCAGGCAGGCAAGGTCTTCTAACTCTTCATGGCTTTGTTTGATTTTGAGAAAATCGACAGCGTCTAGAGGGCCCGAACGTTCTGTCAGAATCACCAGATCAGGCGTTTCGCTCTTGCAAAGCTCGATAGCCGAGAGGACGCAATCAGCACTCCAGATACTGTGCGATGTGCCCTCAAGAGCCTCTGCAAACGGCCGAAGGTCCTCTGCATCACTCCTGTAGTATACGATTTTTGCCATGGTCGCGTTCGTTGATTCTCTATATTCAGCCGGGCAAACCCCTCGCTCTACAGGGAGAGGGTGCGTGAGGTAGACTCCGGATGCGGCTGTAGCTCACCGGTGACTACATCTTAGACTACCGAATCACCTGTGTGGACTCAAAAAAGCCCTTAGTGGAGACTGGACTAAAAATTCACCTTGAACAAGCGAATACCTTGGTCAGAGGCTAAGACAGTCTTCGGATAAGCATTTACGATTCCGTCCTGCGACTGCGCCGGATTCTCTTCTTTCGTCCGGACGTGCGTCCACACTGGAAAGCATTTTTCGCCAGGCTTTTTTGAAAAATGCTCTAAATAAGTTAATTTATTTCTTCTAGCAGCCGTTCTAATTGATGGAAACTTCTTAATTTTTGTTTCACGATTGCAAGATGGCAGATTGCGGAAGTGCCGGTACCTCAGGCACAGTACCTTGTTCTTAGTCTGCGTGAGAGTATTTTAGATACATAGAGTGTTGAGATGGCCGAACTTCTCTCGGATGGAACCAAGAAAATATCACTGTCTAGAGAACAGTATCAGGGTATCAGCAAGGTGCTCCAGGGGTTCTATCGTCAGACGAAGTGTGGCGTGGTCATGCTCTCTGATACGAGCGGACTTGCACTCGCCCAATCCGGTCGCCTGGATTCTCATAAGATGATGCTTCTTTCCAGCGTTGCGGCGGGTAACTATTCAGCGACCCGAGAGATGGCAAGGCTAATCGGAGAAGACGAAGGGTTTAAGGTACAGTTTCACGAGGGTGAAGAAAACAACATTTACGTGTCCGGCATCGACGACAATTTCTTCCTCGTAGTTGTTTTTGGCAAGACAACCACATTCGGAATGATACGCGTTCTGGTATCCAAGACAATTACCGAATTAGATGAAATTCTGAAAACGGTTGACGCGGACGTTGATGACCCCAGTCGGGTTTCGGCGCAAGAGCAAGTTGGCGACCCGGAGTTTAAGGACGAACTAACATCCCGTTTGGATGCAATGTTCGGTACCAAGTAACATGAACGAGGCCTTGCAAGGTTTCGTGGTGTGGTAAGAGAATAGACCGCCTAGGAGAGACGAAGACAGTGTTCATAAACTACGGTTTGAATCAAATTGACCTGAAGATCGTGTATTACGGTCCCGGGTTTTCAGGGAAGACGACCAATCTCGAGTGGGCGCACAGTAATATCGATCCTACCTTGAGGAGCGATATCCTGAATTTGAAGACCAAAGAAGATCGCACAATCTTTTTTGACTTTATGCAGTTTGAGGTCGGAAAGATTAAGGGTCTTACGCCAAAGTTTAACCTGTACACCGTGCCCGGGCAGGATATTTATACGGTCAGTCGGAAGATCATCCTCAATGGTGTCGACGGAATTATTTATGTGGCGGACTCCAGCCCGGACCGCATGCGGGACAATCTTTTTACCCTCATCGACCTGGTGAAAAACCTGCGTGCAAACAAGCATCAGGTGGAGGAATTCCCAATTATCATGCAATACAACAAGCGTGATGTGGAAAACGCTGCCCCGGTGGAGTATCTGCGAAAAACACTCAACAGATTCAATGCACCCGAATTCGAAGCCTGCGCCATCAAAGGCGAAGGGGTATTTGAATGTCTGAAGACCGCGATTGAACTCGTCGTTAACAGAGTGACAAAACTCGTCTAACGAGCAAGACTCGCCAGGCTTTCATCTGCGGCACTGATTGCCTGATCAATAATTTCCTCTGTGTGGCAGGTGCTGAGAAAGCCTGCTTCGAAAGGTGACGGCGCCAGGTAGATGCCCCGCTTAAGCATTTCATGAAAAAACACCTTGAAACGATCGGTGTCACTTGATTTTGCCTGTGCGAAATTAGTTACCGGCGTTTCACTGAAGAACATACCGATCATTGAACCACACCCTGCGAGCTGCATCGGGATGTCGTGTTTCTTGCTCAATTCTCGCATCTCTTCGACCCAGTAGGTCGAGGCCTTCTCCAGTTTTGAGAATGGATTGCTGTCGCGCAAATGTGTAAGCACGGCAACGCCAACTGCCATGGCAAGTGGGTTGCCTGAGAGCGTGCCTGCCTGATAGACGGGTCCCGAGGGAGCCAGGTGCGACATGATTTCTTTCTTTCCACCAAGTGCACCGACCGGAAATCCCCCGCCAATGACCTTGCCGAAGGTAGACAGATCCGGGCGAACACCAAAGCGCTCAGTGGCCCCACCGAGCGCGATTCGAAAACCGCACA
>JAUIMJ010000331.1 GCA_030433295.1 bacterium
GGCCGTATCGGCATATTATCTAATAAAACCAGAGTGTTACCGACAGATAGCGCCAGGTAAATCCAGGAACCGCAAAGATTCATCCCTGCAGAATATTTACACCTTTTTTTGTGGTAATTAGCACAATCGTATTTGGTGAGTAGCGCGATGCGCATCACCTTGTTCTTTTGCGCCAGAAAACGAGAAGAAGAATTGGTCTACCGATGTAGCGTCGGTATGCCAGAGACCCCGAGTTTTATCTTTTTAATCGCTCTGCGATTCCCTGATGTGAGGGTCGGAAGTGTCGAGGCATAAGGCTTCGCCACTCTCGACTTGTTTGAGAGACCAGCGAGATATGGTTCCGCTGGATTGGTTTTCACAAAAGGGGTCTCTCTGCCTCGCCCGCCGCGATCATATCGCAACCCGAAGGATGAGAACGTACACGCACGCCTGCGTGACGGCCTTAGGGGATGGAGTACCACATGTCTTCAGCAAGAATGCCTGGGGTGGACCACCTCCCCATCGATGCTCGTTTGCCCGACATCGATCAGGCACTACAGAAGCATCAAATTGTCGTCGTCGATGCCCCAACGGGCACCGGCAAAACTCTGCGTATCGCTCCAGACAGAGCACGTAGAACTTCCAAACCCGTTTTCCTCCTACAAACCCGTCGCAATGCTGTCCGCTGGAACGCGAACAGAATTTGCTATGAGTCCGGGACACAGCCGGGCGAGTTCGCCGGTTGGTTTCTCCGCGGAGAAACCAACAACATCAGCAAGAACACACGTGTTCAGGTGCTGATCGTTCAAAGTTTCATCAACCGAGTACGCCGTGAGGGAAAGCTTCCCGAAGGCACGATCATCGTTGATGAGGCACATGAGGCAAAAATGGAGCAGTATCAGCTTCTCGGCCTGATCAAGGAGATGCTTCCGAAGTCACCTAACACCAGGGTGATCATCACTTCGGCGACATTGCACGTCGAAAAGTATCAGACGTTCTTTGGTCTCCCAAAGGATGCCACGGTCAAGGTGAAGCGAAAGCTGCACTACGTAGCCAAAAGCGTCGCTCGCCTGAAACGCGGGGAGCATCACTCAGAGGCTGCAATCCGCGTTGCCCGTGAACTCTTCGATGCCTTTATTGACGGACGTCTCGCAGTCCCCACCAGGGACGGCAAGGGACAAACAAACGTTGGTAAAGGTGCGATCGGCATTCTCCTGCCCGGGAAAGCCGATATCGAGCAGGGCATCAGGGAACTCAAACAGTACGCCAAACAAAGGGGGGTCGAGAACCTTCTGGAAACCATGGACTGCTACTCTGGTTCTGAAAATCAGGACCAGGTGCAGAGTCCGGTTCCGGAGGGCAAGCTCAGGCTCATCTTCAGTACTGAGATCCTTCGGTCTTCGGTTACGGTTCCTGATCTGATCGGCATTGTCGATTCGCTCCAGGTCAATCGTTCTATCGTCGATTCGAAGGGCGTTGCCCATCGTATGAAAATTGCCATTTCGAAAGCAGAAGCCGAACAGGCCGCTGGTCGTCCGGGACGACTGGGTACCGGATTTTACATCGCATGCTCATTTGAGCGTGAGTACGAAAATCTGGAACCCTTCCCCACACCGGAGGTCCTTTGTTCACCGATTACCTCGGTGGCTCTTGAATTGGCTGCAATGGATCGCAATGTGCGAACCTTTGATATGCCAGATCGGCCAAAGGCCGAAATGGTTGATGCGACGATGAGTCGACTGATTCGCCTAGGCGCGTTGAATGCTCAGGAGCGCATCACGGATCTCGGGCGCAAGCTCGTTCGCTTTCCCATTGACCCCGAGCGGGCAGCAGCGCTGCTGTTTGCCTCCACGCGCGGGGTCCTTGAAGAAGCAGTCGTTGCCATGGCTGTTGACGAGAACGAAGGAATCTTCTTTCGACCTCGACAAAGGGAAAAGGCGATTATCGTTAACGAGCACGTCTTGCAGATGATCCTTTCGTTCTACGACTTCTCGAGGGGGCTGCCTCTCGATCGGCCGTGGATTGACACAGATGATCTTGAGATCACGGCCCTGGATCTTCCGGGCTGGATCGTTCCCAAAGGAGAGAAATTTGAGATCCTCTGTGGAAATCACAATTTCCCTCACAAGGAAGGTCAGCGATGGATCGCCGACTGCATTCGTAGGTACTACGCCGGCATGGCTGGATCTGACTTCTCTGCGGGTGTTCGAGCGTATCGAGCATTCAAGGAGGAACAACGAAAAGCCTATGCCTCCCTGGATTCAGCGAAGCGAGAGGATCGAAAGAAACTCCGCAGAGGAATCGAGGGAAGGCTGAGAGCCTGGTGCTCTTCGCACTGCCTGAACTACAAAAAGGTTCTGGCGGTCGGCAACACTATCAAGCTGCTGATTGAGGAGTTGGCTGAAGCCGGTATGCGGTTGTCCTGTTCGCCAAACGACGAGCGAGACTTCAGCGATCGTGAACTTACCAAATCCCTGATTGCAGCATTCATCGATGGCGTTGCCGTTGCACAAACGTTGGGCAACAAGCGAGACTACCTGTCGGCAACAGCAAGCTTCAGCCTCGCCTGGGGCTCAGCCTGCACGACAAGTCGGCTTATTCTCGTTGCAAACGTCAGCAAGATTCCGCTTGGTGGCACAAACCACATGTTCATCGCGGACTGTGCTGCGCCAATTGAGGAATCCTGGTTGAGGGAATTGCTTCCACAGATGTTCTCTTCGGGAACGGAATTGTCGCTGGAACCCTTCGGTGGTCAGGCGGTAGCCCATGACACCACCAGGTTTGCCAACATTTGCCTCACCCGGATCAAGCGGGAAATCTCAACGGCACAGGCCGCCCGCGCAGTTGCAGAGGCGGTTGAAGACGGACGAGTTTCAGCGATGATCTATCAGGAGCTTCAGTCGGTGTGCGCCCGTAACGCCAGCCTGGTGAAACGCAAGGGAAAGAAGAAGTGGCCGTATCGAGCCCGGGAAGAGCGCATTCGCTTTTTCCAACAAAGGCTCCAGGGAGTTTCTGGTCTTAAGGACATTCAAAACCCCCAGCAGCTGCTTCTTCCCGGCGCTTAATGCAGAGAGACCCTCATAGGAGGTTAAACAACGAAGGTATGCGGGGGATACTGCTTCGGCAGTATTCCCCCGCTCCTCTGCATTACTATGCGAACGTATTTCTTTATCTCCTATCGTTTTCTCCCCATCTCAACCCCCTCGCAGAAATGCGCAAACAATCCGGAAAGCTACCGAAATCAGGGCACTTAGGGTCAAATTAAGAGCAATAGCAACGCATTTGTTCAAATCAGTCACAATAGGGGTACACGTACGCAGGAAAAGGCCGACTTTTGCCTAAGCTTTTTCCGCGAGACCGCTGCATAAGCCAGCACCCCTGTGAGGCAGGCAAAGAGCGCACGTTATTCTATGGAACACAGCATCGGAAGAAGAGCTTTCCTACGAGCCGCTATCGGAACGATAGCGACTATCGGCATGTGCAAAATCGCGCGTGCTCAGGGCTGTCCTCCAGGAGTTGAAGGTTGCGTACCCCCGGAAATCGTCCAGCGGCAATTCTGTGAATCGGGCCACTGTGGAATAGGAAATAAACGGCGAGCCCGTAAGCGACGCGGTAGTTTCGGCAACGGACGAAGCAAGACTAGTTTCGGCAAAAGCTATTCAGGACGAAGAAACAGTGTCCTGGGCGCACGCAACGGAGGAAATCGTGGGCGAAGACGCGGTATGGGGCGACGTCGACGCCGCTGGAGACGCTAAAACAATCGGCTGACAGAGGCGATTACGGGCCAACGGAAGCCCTCGAACACCCTTTTTGTGGCACTTTTCTACCTACACTTCTCACCAGAAGACCAAAAATCCTAAAAATCAATCATTTTAAGTAGTAATTTCAGTCTATTAGCCCAAGCTGTGCCTTTAAGCACTTTTTTGCGCTTTTTACACATTTTCCCTTGTGCATTCAGGAATCCCATCGTATACTAATCTTAGTGGGCAAATTGCACATTACTGATTTACAATTAATTCTTGGAACGCGAGGTTGGGATGGAAGCTTGTTACAAAACATTGGGGATTGAGGAAAACGCCACTATTGAAGAGGCGAAAGCAGCGTATCGACAAATGATTAAAACCTGGCATCCGGACCGACATACCGGAAACGCCGACGTTCAACTCCAGGCTGAGGAAATGACCAAAGCTGCGAATCTCGCTTTTGAACAATTTGTTCTCCTGTCCAAAGCTGGCAGCTCCCAGGGAAGCGCACAGACTAGCTATCAGGAACAAGCAGCAAACTACCAGTGGGAAGCTTTTGTCCAGGAGCAAAAAAACCGAGTTCGTCCTACTGCTCCAGTCGCCCGAAACAATGCGTTTAGTAGTGCTACGTCATTCGTCTCAAGCGCTATCATCCTTGTCGTCTTTGCCGTGTCTCTACTGACCGTACAGAACATACAAAACGCACATGCGGAAAGTGCTCCGGAGATGGACCTTCCGGTATACCACTTCGCTGATGAAACCGTGGAAGCCCCGGTTGTCGACTTTCGAAAGACTACCACGTCAAACGTTTCAAG
>JAUIMJ010000027.1 GCA_030433295.1 bacterium
GCGACCGAGCAGGAAACAAATGGGAAGGCCGCTTTCTTTCTTCGCCGCATGGTCATTTGAACCGTTGGTCTTCTCTCTCGAGATACCCGGTGGTAGGACTGAGAAACTTTTTGATGGATGTTTTTGCTTTTGCGGTCCTGACTCCACATGTCGTTGGTATCTCTCGACCAGGCGTCCAGATTGCAACCATCACTGATTGGGACATCTTTCTCGACAAAAGCTAAATATTGAGCGAGGAACGGGGCAGTGGAATCGAGTTTATGACCGGTCCGAAGTATCTCCGCTTTCATGTCTTCGAAGTGCTGAAGAGCGGAGTGGATGTTCTTGGTCATCTCCTCCGCTTTGAGGCGAAGGCGCTCATCATGGGTAAATCGATCGGGATGCCAGACTTTCACCTGATCGATATAGCCCTGCTTGACCTCCTTCCAGGATGCTCGTGTCTCTATCCCCAATGTTCGGAAGTCTTCAGTCATCGAAACCCACAAAAACCAAAATAACAACAATACTACTAAAGAATCGGATTCCTATTTGGAATACTAAACGATCTGGGGCGGGACTGGCTAAAATGTCGAGTTGTGTAAGTCCCTTAAAATAATAAAGAATTATGTTTCATGTTCGGCTTTTTTTTACATTTTCTCGCCTCGTCTGAGGTATCTTCCGCAGGAAGGGGCGAACTGCGAGAGCGAGACGCTTCGGCGGGCCGGGGACAGGCCGATGGATTCGTTCAGGTTGAGGGTCGGACCACAGGGGCCGGTCCAGGATTTGAATTTGGAGAATTCGGGGAGTCTAGAAAAACAAGACCCCCCGAAGCACAAGTGTCGGGGGAGAAAATCCGCTCGTTCGGAACGGTGGACACCCGTTCCGAACTAAGAATTTCCTACTGCATCAAGCGGTGGCAAACTGCAGGTCGTCGAGTATTCCATCCAGAGCCTGGAGCGAATGCTCCGTCGCCTTGAGTTCTTGCCCCACGATCGTTGAGTCCCACACGCAGGTGGCGGCGGCAAGGCCTTCGTCAGAGCCGCTGAATATCTCTATCCAGAGGTCGAGCGGGCGTTTTTCCGTGGCGAGGATCAAGCTTGCGTTGCCTAGCGTGTGCGGTTCCTGTGAATCGATGCAGTAGAATATCGATTCAAGTTCGTCCCCAATCGCTGCGCGCCCAGTTCCGATGATTCCCCGCGTATTTTCGGAAGGGTGATACCCGCCGAGTACCGGAAGAAACTGCTCAATGTCATCTTCCGGATCACGACTTCCTTCGATGTTGGCGTGATGACTGTCATACAACCCCGTCACGAATGCATCGCCGACTCTGGAGTGTTCATTGACCGCGCAGATAAACGCTTTTCCACGCGCGGCGTTACAAAGAAGACGCTGCTCCCAACGATTGAGCCATTCGATCATCAGCTCAACGCCAAGATTTTCGGCCTTATTAGCAACACGCGCGAGTGTGGCTACACTTCGATTCCAGCGGGGACTTCCCACCTTTGCTTCTTCTGCGCTCGCCGAACCGCCGAGTGGTTCGGCCAGCGGGCCGACGACTTTGACGGGTTCGTCCTCAAACATCTGCATTGCCTTGGCAATTTCGCAAACAGAAAGCAGGTAGCGTTCGAAATTCGATTGTTGAACTTCTTCGCCACCCGGGTCGCACGAAATACTGCCGTTCTCATCTGCCCCGGGGCAGACAGTCACAACGCTAGCGATGAGTCCGTGTTCGGCCGCCCGTTGGGCAAGCTTCACATATTCTGTCTTTAGACTGACATCGAGCACGGGGACCTGCACGGTCTCTGCACCAGTTGCAGCTATTTGCTCCAGCAGTTCAGAAGTGATTGCGTTTGGATCCGTGCTGAAATGGATCAACACGATTCCGCGGCGAACAAATTTGTACTTTCGCGCCTTTTTTTTGTAAGTAGACATGTTTTCGTCTTTCGAAAAAGTAGGAATTTGATTGGTAAACCATAACACCTGGCTAGTAACTGAAGGGGGGAGGTCTCGTATGAGACTCCAAATGGATCTCCTTAAATGGGAAAGGAAAGAGTTTTGGCCGAGATGTCTAAACCATGAATTAGACTCCCTGAACCATGTGCAAGTACTTGGTCAGAAGTGCTTGATAAAGCTCAGGGAAAACTTGCTCAGTATAGAATTTGAAAGAATACGCCGGTAAGCCGCGAGCCTAGCACTCGAACAGTCTTCGGACAAACAAACCGAGACTGTATCCTACTACTGCTCTATTTGAACAGCTGCACAACAGAACGGGCGTAGGAGGTTTTATGCGATCCCAGTAGGGTATGCTCAGCCGGAGATGTCCGGTACCTTGCTCTCGTAAATCCTCAGAGGGGGGATACAATACATTTCCACCTCAGATCGAACGATCTCCAGATGCTCCTTTAACTTCCGACTAATGTCGTTTTTCGGACCCGAGAGAGACACTAAAAACTGATACACAAAAAAGCGACCTTCCGGCGTAAGGGCTTCTCGAGTGTTGTTGAGAATTCGATCTTTCAAATCGACGGGGAACAGAGAAAAAGGAATTCCCGAGAGGATATAGTCAGCGCCCTCAATGCCCCGCTCTTGAAGATACGTAAGAACATCCTCCGCGCTACCCTGAATAATTTCCAGTCGAGGGTCTGAGAGTTCGCCGGTGAGGGAATCGACGAAATTCTGGTTCTGTTCGATAGCAATGAGCCTGGAGTCCGAGGTCATTTTTTTAAGCAGAGCTTTGGTGAAAACGCCGCCACCGGGGCCATATTCAACAATCACCTGGCCAGGCGAAAACTGCATTTTGTTTAGGACCCGAGCAACACCAGCTGCCGAAGTCGGAGCTACGGACGCTACATTTGGATCACCGAAGAAATTTTTTATATAGGTTAGGGCACCCATTTTCCCCCTGTATGTTGTGCGAGAATACACCTGCTGGTGTTATTTACCCCAGGGATTCATCGCAATCTTAAATAATGTAATCCCCTGATCTCTCTGAGTCTGAGGAGAGGATTTTCTCTTGAGCTTATCTTTGAGGGAGCGAAGAATAAGGAAAAGGGCTCGGAGGCATAAGGCGGCAGGTACCGCACCCCGCATCAGCAGATACTCATTCGCAGTTCCGTGAAGCTTCCAAAAACAAAGAAGGTTTCGATACCAGATTCTCTGGAAGCTACCTTCTTTCAGTGTATCGGTCGAGTAGCCACCCTCATGTAACACGGACGCGCTATTGGTTATTGCCGAAAGAAATCCTTTAGTTCGCAATCGCTTACAAAAGTCGACATCCTCAAACCATGCAGGCCAGTACTGTTCCGAGAAACCCTCCACCGCATCAAAGGCGGATTTCCTCACCAGCAGACAGGCTGCAGCGGGCTGGTCAACCAGCAAGGGTTTCTCCGAGTTCTCGCCTGGTTCGTTCACATTGGACTCGATTCGCTCCAGGTAGTTCTCGATGACTGGATCATCGAGCATGTATAATTTCCTGGTCCACACATTCGAAGGAAAAATTCTGTGGATGCCAAACAGCTCTATCAGGGTAGTGCCGATAGTCGGGAACCTGCGCAGTGTGTAGGAACGCTGTAGCTCTCCATCCAGTGAAGTGAGTATAGGAGCGAGGGCGCCAATCTCGGGTTGTCTTTTCATCTCGGACGCCAGAGCACGTATTGCGTCGGCATGTATCAAGGTGTCCGGATTGAGAATAAGAAGCGCGTCCGCAGCGGTTTCTGCTGCGGCCTTGTTGATAGCACCGGCAAATCCCAGATTGCGTTCTTCAAGTGAGAAGGAAAACCCACGCACTCCGGTAAACATTGAAGCAAGTTGTTCACCACTTTCATCAGCGGAGGCGTTGTCAATGACCCGAACTTCGAGCGCGATCTCATCGAGTAAATCTACTCGCGCGAGAGATAAGTTTCTGAGACATGATCCGAGGCGACGGCCGGAATTGTAGTTAACTACAATCGCACAAACCGTCTGAATGGGATCTGCCTCGGGCTCCGGCGAGGAGAGGGCTGGCTCCGTGTATGGAACTGCTGAAAACCACTTCGAAAGCGCATATGAATCGACCCGGCGCTTTCTCATGATCCACGATCGGTTGCGCAGGGCCTGAGGGGCTAATTGCACTACCGAGCGAAGTGCAGAAATTGAACTCCGTTCTTTCAGTAACACCCCAAACACTACCAATGCATTTCGATACAAGGCGCGCAGGGTTCCACCGCTGTTGTTCCAGAATGCATAGTTATTGAGCTGCATAAGAAATCTATTTCTTACGCTGTACGCATTGAGCTCCTTGGGGAGTTCCGCGCGACGTTCCGGTAGCACCGCTCGTTTATGATACCCGACCGCCCTGGGGATGTAGCGACATTTCCAGCCCAACCATTGGGCACGCCAGCTCAGGTCCGCATCTTCACGATAGGCAAAAAAGGCGTCATCGAAAATTTCGTACTGTGTATCCTCACTGCAACTCAGGGCAACGTCTCGTATAAATGCAGCCCGCATCAATACGGCAGCGCCAGAGGCACCGAAGACATACTCGGGAGCCCGATACTGTCCGCTATCGAGCTCTTCCGATCCTCGGTCGAAATGTCGAATTGAAGGAGTGATATACATCCCGGTACTGTCAAATCGCTTTGGCTCTACGGGTATGAGTTTGCGATCCGCACGATACAGACGAGGGCAGGACATGCCGGCTCGCGGATCGTCCTGCATTTCCCGGAGCATATGTTTCAGCGCGTCGGGTTCGAGACGAACGTCCGGGTTGAGGATAAATACGTAATCAACACCAATGGTGAGCGCGAAGGATGCCGCGGCGTTGTGCGCTCCGGTAAATCCCGTGTTCGTTTCGTTTTTTCGGAGTCGAACGTCTGAGGAAAAACGTTTTTGCACGACATCCGCAGTGCCATCAGTGGAGCAGTTGTCGATTACAAAAATGTAGAGATTTTCCCAACACGTAAAACCCTGTTGTTCCAGGAGGGACTGAATACAAGGGGATATCGTCCTCGCGTGATTGTAGGTGACGATGTTGACGACAACTAGTGGAGAGGATGCTGTCATCTTTTCACACCACAATTCGGTCGAACGATAGCATTTCTACTTCCAACATGTTTGCCGTTCTTAGAGTTAGGTCCCGCGTATCTCAATGTGTCGAGCTGATAGTATCACCGGCACACGTCGTTCTGAAGCACAGTGATGCATGCGGCACTTCATCTCCGTCATAGAACAGTCCAAGGAGAGGATAGGGTGTGCCTTTGACCGCCCACGGGCTCACGGATCCATCGGCTGATGCACTCTCTCCCTCCATTCTGAAGACGTAGGTCTTACCAGCGGAGTCGCTCTGAGGATCGAAATCGAAGGCCAACCACTCGTTGTTCTTAAGGGCAGCACCATCAATCTGTTCTTCGTGAACCAGATTCTTCGGTCCGCTATAAATGAGCTTGCCGCTATCGGAATACTCAGCATCTACTCGAAACAACTCGACCTTCAAAGCTGAGTCTATCGTTCTATTGTGCGTTGCCATGCGACACTCTACGCGAGAGAGGCCGTTGACCCGACACTGGAAGTATTGCTCGATGGGTTTGCGTTTTGAGGCCGGCATCTCTGCAGAGTCAGGAAAATCGTAAATAATGTCTGTTTCACGCAGGCGCTTGAATTCAGGGGCAACCAGGTAGTTGAGCAGGGGTTCAACGGCTTTGTCCCAGGAGAATCGCTCCTTTGCGAGTCGGAGCGCGTTTCTCGATTTTTCAGCGACCATTTCCGGATTCTGATAGATCGCAGTCAGCGTTTCGTTCAAGCGGGCTTCATCATCCGGGGGGATGCACCAACCGGCATCATACTCAGTAATGAGACTGGCAAGGTCGGCATAGTCATTGTAAATTATTGGAACTCCTGCCCAAAGATAGGTGGTGGATCGAATCGTTACGGCAAGCTCTCGCTCCAGGTTCCAGCTCATTAAGTCGATCGCAACGTCGAAGCCTCTCAGGTTCTCAATGAACTCCGCATAGGGCAGCATCGGCTTGGTCTCGACCCGAGGATTTTCAGAAAGTTCTTTGAAAACTTTCGTGTAAACTCCCTCTTTTAGCTTGTAATTTGGGTGTTTCCCGCCAATGAGACTTAGTTTTCCCTTATCCTCTTTCTTTAGACGTTCTGAAAGGGTTCGGAGCCCGAACACGGGATTCTGCCAGGGAAGAAATACTCCGCCAAATACGAAGTGAGGAAACAACTCAGGGTTTGATGGTAAACGGCTCGGCTGTTCCGGCTCCAGAGGCATGGTAATTTCAACGATGCGTTGTTCGGGGTTGCGGATACCAGCTCTCAACAAATACGACAAAAAGTACAGGCGCTGTTTGGGACCCGATACGATAAAATGATCGGCATTCCCCAGGCAGGTGAGTTTTGCAAGAATCGCTCCCTCCTGATTTGGGGCCTCCTGGTAGTGCCGCTCAAGCATGTGAGGCCCGGCTAAATCGATAATCAGGGCCTGCGAGGGTTTGGTCGTAAGCGTCATCGCAGGCCAATGCCCGCATATGATTGCGTCGGGGCTGATTTCAGAAATGAGCTTGTTCTGATTACTCGAATCGAAGGCCGTGCGACGAAGCTCCTCATAGATTGCCCGTGTTTCGGCATCGAAGGACTTTGGATCTGCCGATTTTTTCAGACCCTGAATAGCGCTTCGTGGAACGGAAACGATGACCTCATGTCCGTGGCTGCGAAGTCCCTGGATGAGGCCGAAGGTCCTCAGGGCGGTGCCACTCGTCGGGAGACCTGCGAGAGGAATAACATCGGTGGTAAAAACTAGTATTCTCATCGGTATGTTGCTCAATGTGTGTTGTTCCTTCGGGATTACCCAAAAGCCAACATCGTTTTTCGTACAACTCATAAGCAATACGCGGGCAGGCGGAGTGCAGTGCCAGCGGTGCCTTTGCTCCCGACCATATTTCTTACCCTAGAAACATGGCAATTAACACCCGGGGCTGATATGCTCCCGATTCTTGGTGAGGCGCTCGGTTTTACTTCTCTACATGTATTTAATCAAGAGAACTACTTTTTTGCTGTGTCTGCTGAGCGGCATCGAGGGGATTCTTGGTAGTTTTCTTATTGAAAACAGTAGTTTAGTTAGCGTGCTGTGCTTTGCCGGGATGTAAAAGACCGGACCTGTCGGCGTGTTTTTTTTAAAGCTTTCCGAGCAGGGCTTAGGGAGCACTTACCCCCGCGGCTATTTAGTGCTAGATACTAGCGTGAATTGTCCGGACCTCTGCTTCCCTGGGGCCATCCTTTCGTTTCGATTTAGTGGTCGTTTCGGATTTTACGCCGAATTTTTTTATAGATGTTCAGTCTCGATTGTTGCATGAGACGAGAAAACCTTATCTCTCGAAGATGAAAGTACTTCTTTTTAGTAATGATCTAATGCCGTTTGGCGAACTGCCCACAAGTGGCGGGGGCCTGCGCTGCTGGCAGCTGATGAAGGGTTTGCAGTCGCAGGGAATAGAGGTGCATGCCTCGATGCCCGGCTTCACCTACCTTGCAGAGAAGTATCGTGATCAGATTCCGGAGGAACAGTCGGCCCTCTTGTGGCAGTGGGAGACGCAGAATGACATCTATCGCAGGGTGAAGCCTGACGCGGTGCTGTTTGCATCGAATTGGGATCACTTCGGACTCACCGTTGATATCGATGTCCCGCTGATCATCGATTTGCACGGCTCTCGCTTAATCGAGACCTCGATGTGGAACGAGCCGGTAGATACCGATCGCAAAGTTCAGGTGCTCAGCAAAGCGGATTGTCTTTTGTGCGCGGGTGTCCGTCAGCGTTCGTATTTTTACGGCTGGTTGGTGCAGGCGGGTAGGGTTCCCGAAGACGAACATTTTATTCGTTACATCCCCGTTTCGTTGTCCCCTGAAACACCTGAACATCACTATCCCGAGCCCGGGGCAGAGGGAGAGCCCAGAATTGTAAGTGGCGGCGGCTGGTTCCCATGGCAGAATCAGAGCCAGACAATTTTTGCGATCTGCGAAGCGATCCAAAAGCGAGATCAGGGTTCGATTTCCATTTTCGGAACTCCGCATGAGACGCAAGCACTGTCCGCTGAGGAGCAGATAATCCGAGATATCTACGCCCGTGTGCAGAAGCTTGCAGAGGCCTCTCCGCGCATTGATTGTCACGGGTATATCGGAAGACGGGAGCTGCTTGATATTTACAGTCGCGCAAGTGTCGCGGTTGAGGCAATGACGTACAATCTGGAGCGTGAGCTTGCGTTTACCACGCGCACTATCGAGTACCTCTGGTGTGGTATCCCCGTTCTCTACAACGACTTTGGTGAGATCAGCGGGCATATTCGGGACTACGATGCTGGTTGGGCGATTAATCCTGAAAGCGATGTCGAGATCGCTCAGGCGATCGAGGAGATTTTCACGGACCCGGCCCGGGTTGCCCAGAAGGGTCGAAATGCGGCTCAGCTGGTTCGTGATCGTTTCAGCTGGGATAAAACCATTTCGCCTCTTGTTGATTTTCTCAACAATCCGGTTCGTGCATCGAAGGTTAACCCGGTGCATGGTTCGATTTGTGCAAGACCCTCCTATCTGAGTCCTACCGGTCAGCAGCTCGAGATGGAGATTCCCGGAGATGGCACTGAGTTCGTTCAGGACTTCGTTATCCCCGCTGAAAATATAAGCACCGTTGAATTGCCGATCAGTCTAGAGAATGAGGCAGCTCGGGATTCGATTGAGCAGATAGAGATTCAGCTAAGGAATCAGCGCGGCAGAGTGCTTACGCGTCGTAAGATTCCGGGAGAGCAGGTGCCCGTTCAGGGGAAAATTACCATTACCTTTCCCACGCTCTTTCGGCCAAAAGGCGGAACGCCCTGTACGTTTAGCCTGCGTTGTCGAGCAAAGAACGCACAGGTGATAACGGTTCGGGGACTGGCTCAAACTGCGTTTCCGTTCCGCGGCGCGCTAAATTCGAACAAGGCAGGAGCCGGATTGTCTGGAAAGACAATGCTTGGTGAGGTGGTGCCGGCAGAAGCGCTGGCATTGAACTTCGTGCCGGGTGCTGGTCGGGTGTATCAGGTGAAAATGCTCCTCACAAGGGCATACTGGATGCTGCGTAAGGGGCAGTGGCGGCGATTGAGTCGCGCTTTTATGCGACGTGTCCCCGGTGCAATCACGCGGCTGAAGTATGCGGTTACCGGTTAGGTATTCCGGCTTTAGATTGTATTATTGTTCGGACGCGATAAAAGAGGTAGAAAATGTCCGATTCGCGAAATACTGAAGGCGCGCCATCGGCGCAAAGTGATGCTAATAAGGCGCCGGGGGCGCTGAACATCGAGGGAGTTGATATGGCAGTGCCCAAGGAAGTTGCCAATCTCGATTCGGGAAATCAGGTGAACGGGAATCAGGTAAGCGGGAATCAGGGAGTAGGTCTGGAGGATGTGATCTACACGCGGCGATTTTCTTCCACGGAAGAGGAAACGCGCACGGCGACCTGGAAAGTCTTGACCGAGAAATTTTTTCAAAACTACGTTTCTTCGGAGGATGTGGTTGTAGATGTGGGAGCAGGTGATGGCTTGTTCATCACAAATGTTAAGGCTCGTGAACGTATCGCGGTGGATCTGAGTCCCCACGTGCAAAAGCTCGAGAGTCAGGGCGTCACTGTTATCCAGTCACCGGCAACCGATTTTGCAGATTCCCTGCCGGAAAAGGCGGATATTATTTTCATGAGTAACTTTCTCGAGCACCTGCCTGACAAGAAAGTTCTGCTGGATGTTCTGGCCGAAGCGAAGCGTGCACTTCGGCCGGGCGGTTCACTGATGATACTTCAGCCGAATATTCGTTATGTCGGCTCTGCCTACTGGGATTATATTGACCATCATATCGCGCTGACAGAGCATAGCCTGGTTGAAGCCCTCGAAGTCTCGGGGTATACGGTCTCGGAAGTGATACCGCAGTTTTTGCCGTACACGGCAAAGTCATTGCTTGGTAAGTTCACCTCTTTGTTCGGCGGTCCTTCGTTTATAGAACAGTATCTACGTTTTCCTCTCCTCTGGAGAATTTTCGGAAAACAGACGTTTGTTGTCGCCACCTGTGGTGAGTCAGCGAAATAAGGTTTAGAGCGTTAGCTTCTGGCGGGCTCAGGCCTGTTCGGATTTTTTGCATATCGAGATTTTTGGAGTGTAAAGATGAGTGCAAGTAACCTCGCAGGGAAAAAAGTAGTTATCATCGGTGGGTGTGGACATGTTGGTTTGCCCCTGGGCGTTAAGTTTGCGTTAGCCGGTGCTACCACACGCCTTGTTGATATTGATGAGAAGGCGGTTGCCACGGTGAACTCCGGCCGTTTCCCCTTTCTCGAGAAGGGCGGGGACGCTCAGCTCAGAGAGGCTATCGACCTTGGTCTTCTGGCAACGACGGATGCCGAGGAGTGTCGGGGAGCCGATGCGATCGTGTTTGTTATCGGGACGCCCGTAGATGAACATTTGAATCCAAAACTGTCCGCGGTGTTCACCATTTTCGACGCCTACACCAAGTATTTCACCGAAGATACTCTGGTAGTGATGCGTTCCACGCTCTATCCAGGAACGATGGAGCACCTTCACAGCCGAATCGAGAATGGCGGTTATTCCGCTCGTCTCGCATTTTGCCCGGAGCGAGTTTCTCAGGGGTACGCCCTCGATGAGATTGATTCTCTGCCGCAGATCGTGTCGGCATTTGATGATGCGAGCTTTCAAGCAGCAGCTGAACTCTTCGGTCACATCGCGCCGACCATCATTCGATTGTCAGCACTTGAAGCAGAAATGACCAAGCTGATGGCAAACTCATGGCGTTATCTGGAATTTGCTATTGCAAATCAGTTCTACATGATTGCTGAGTCGAAGGGGGTGGATTTCTTCAAGATATTCCAGGCGATCCGTTATGACTATCCCCGTGCGAAGGGCTACAAGGCCCCGGGGTTTGCTGCGGGACCATGTCTGTTTAAGGATACCATGCAGTTGGCGAGCTTCTTTGATAATCAATTCGCCATGGGGCATTCCGCGATGTTAGTTAACGAGGGGCTTGCGTCCTTTGCTGTTGAGCGCGTGGCTAAGATTTTTGGTGGTGAGCTCTGGGGCAAGAATGTTGGTCTCCTGGGAATGGCATTTAAGCCGAACAACGACGACATCCGTGAGTCTCTGAGTTTTAAAGTCAAGAAAGGCCTGGAGTTTAAAGGTGCCAATGTGCTCTGGCATGATCCGTATCTGGAAGATTCCACGCCCCTTGAAACCGTGCGGGAGAAAAGTGATGCGCTCGTGCTTTGCACGCCGCATTCAGATTATGAGAGTCTTACCTTCCAGAAGCCACTGGTCGATGTGTGGGGGACGTTTCATCAGCCGGAGCTCGAAGTTTTTCCTGGAAAAAAAAGTGAACCTGAAGCGAATTTACGCTTAGTTAACGAATAAAGTAGGTACCTATGTCACAAAAAGTAATGCTTACGGGATCCGCGGGATTTATCGGCGGTTATCTTGCTCAGGATTTTCTCGACCGAGGCTGGGAAGTTGTCGGTGTCGATAACTATTCAAAGTACGGGGAGATCAAAAAGTCGTATGACGATCATCCCAACTACCATTTCTTTCGAGAGGACGTGAAAAACGTCGGTGCGATAAAAGAGCTGCTCGAGGGATGTGACCACCTTGTCGCGGGCGCCGCGATGATTGGCGGTATCAGTTATTTCCATGAGTTTGCCTACGATCTTCTCGCGGAGAATGAGCGAATCATGGCGGCTACCTTTGATGCTGCGATTCACGCCCATAAAAATCATAAGCTGAAGAAAATTACGGTACTTAGCTCTAGCATGGTGTTTGAGTCCACCGATGTGTTTCCGACACCTGAGGGCGCGGAGCGAACCTCACCGCCTCCTTTGAGTACCTATGGTTTTCAGAAACTGGCGTGTGAGTATTTCGCTCAGGGAGCTTTTCAGCAGTACGGCCTGCCGTATACCGTTGTGCGTCCCTTCAATTGTGTCGGCATCGGAGAACAGCGTGCACTGTCGGATGTGGATGTGATGTCCGGAAACGTGAAGCTGGCCATGAGCCATGTGGTGCCGGACCTCATTCAGAAAATCATCAAAGGACAGGACCCGCTCCACATACTGGGTGATGGTTCGCAGGTGCGACATTACACCTATGGTGGGGACCTCGCTGCTGGGATTCGCACTGCGGTCGAGCATCCGAACGCAACCAATGAGGACTTTAATATCTCCACCGCGGTTTCTACCAGTGTGCTGGAGTTGGCAGAAGTTATTTGGAAGAAGATTCATCCGGAAAAACCCTTTTCCTATGTTTCTGACAAGCCGTTTGAGCACGATGTTAAGATGCGTGTTCCCTGCACCAAGAAAACAACGGAAGTTCTGGGATTTGAGGCAACCACGGACCTTGATACCATCCTCGATGAAGTTATCCCCTGGGTGAAGGAACAGGTTGAACTAGGCACCATCTAGTTTTTATTCGGTGCTGGCTTTCGCTCCGCCGCGGCACGCAGAATTGCCGCGGCTGGCCGGAGAGAGTCCGTGCGGAAGGCTGGTGGTACAGGTAGCCCCAGGATGTTTGTGGCGCCGCATCATTTAGGATTAGGCAGTGATTCAGATTCTCGTTCCCATTTATAACGAAGGAGAGAACGTCCTCAGGGTGTATGAGGATCTGATCGCGGCGGATGTTTCCTTCGATACCCTGCGCTTTGTCTACGATCTGGATACAGACACCTCACTTCCTTACCTTGAGAAGCTCCATGCGGAGGATTCTCGTGCCATAGCAGACAAGAATGAGTTCGGCAGGGGAGTGGTCAATGCTCTTCGCTGGGGCTTCTCCAGATCCAGCGATGGTCCTGTAATCGTCGTTATGGGAGACAGCTCCGATAAGCTCTCGGTCATAAATGAGATGATTGCATTGTGGAAAGACGGTGCAACCGTCGTTTCTCCGTCTCGGTACATGCCGGGGGGAAAACAACACGGAGGCCCTCCCTTGAAATCCGCAATGTCTCGAATAGCGGGAAAGATTCTCGGCTTCCTCGGTTTCCCTACGTCCGATGCAACGAACAACTTCAAGCTGTACGACGGAGCATGGTTGCGCGAACAAACCATTGAAAGTCAGGGCGGTTTCGAAATCGCGCTCGAGCTTTGTTACAAGGCGTATTCTGACGGAAAGATTATTAAGCAGCTACCAACCGAGTGGTGGGATAGAACCGAAGGAGAGAGCAATTTCAAACTCTGGTCCTGGTTGCCGCACTACCTTTCCTGGTATCTGCGCATTCTGAAAGCGATAACCACCAGAGCGTTCTCAGGCGGAGCGCTGAGATAGTCCCCTTAATTGCTCGGTTATAGCCGCGGTAATGGCTCTCCGACTTCTTAACGCTTTTCTAACCCCCGGGGGCGCTTCTCTGCTTTCGCAGAATACACCACAATCACGGGGACCTGCTTATTCCAGCATTTCCGCATAAATTTAATCTCAACTTCTAAGTACTAGATCAAAGAACTCGACTAAGATACCTTCTACTGGCTTGCGGTGGATGCCGTATGAGAACCATGATGAAGGATTTCATCTCCGGGCACACTTCGCTAGTTCTATGCAGTTACACCTATGCATGGGAAACGCGTTTGTCGTTCCGCAGATCTTTTCGGGTGATTTTAACAGATAAGGGAGACGAGGCATGTCCAACGATCCACAAAGTATTGAGCAGAAAGCAATCAACAGCATTCGAACGCTATCAATGGATGCGGTTGAGGCCGCGAATTCCGGTCACCCGGGTACTGCCATGGCGCTTGCTCCAGTGGTCTACGAGTTATGGAACAACTATCTGCGGTTTGATCCCGAAGATCCGATTTGGCCTAACCGGGATAGGTTCGTTCTGTCGGTAGGTCATGCCTCAATGTTACTCTACTCAGCGCTTCACCTTACTGGCGTAAAGGCCGTGAATGCGCAGTACGAAACTCTTGGGGAGGCCTCGGTTTCTCTGGAAGAGATAAAAAAATTCAGACAGCTCGATAGTAAGACCCCGGGTCATCCGGAGTACCGTTGGACGTCCGGCGTTGAGACCACTACCGGGCCTCTCGGTCAGGGGGTCGCTACCAGCGTGGGAATGGCGATCGGCGCACGGTGGATGGCAGAGCATTTCAACCGTCCTGATTTTGAGATGTTTGACTTCGATACTTACGCGCTCTGCGGGGATGGATGTATGATGGAGGGAGTTCAGGCCGAAGCGGCGTCTCTCGCCGGTCACCTGAAGCTGTCTAATCTCTGTTGGATTTACGACAACAATAAAATTACCATCGAAGGTAATACCGCCTGGGCCTTTTCCGAGGATGTTGCTACGCGATTCATTTCCTACGGGTGGAACGTGACCCGTGTTGGTGATGCGAATGATTTGGAAATGCTCAAGCGAGCCTTTGATTGCTTCAAAAAAGAAGACGAGCGGCCCACCTTGATCATCGTAGATAGTCATATCGCCTGGGGTGCTCCAAACAAGCAGGACACACATGGTGCTCACGGCTCTCCACTTGGTGAAGAAGAGATCAAGCTTACCAAGAGGAATTATCAGTGGCCGGAAGACGAAAAGTTTCTCGTCCCCGACGGAGTCTACTCGCACTTTAAGGAGGGAATCGGAGCAAGGAGCAAAGACCTTCGCGATTCGTGGTTTAAGCGCTACGAAGACTACAAGGCGAAACATCCTGAGCTTGCGGATCAACTCTTTAAAATGCAAAAGCGCGATCTACCGGAAGGCTGGGATTCCGAACTGCCGAAGTTTGAGCCTGATGCGAAAGGGATGGCTGGTCGAGACTCCTCAGGGAAGGTCCTCAATGCTATCGCCCAGAAGGTGCCCTGGCTGATCGGGGGTTCTGCGGATCTTGCACCCTCCACGAAGACTCGCCTGACGTTTGAGGGGGCCGGAGATTTCACTCCTGCTGATTATTCCGGCCGCAATTTCCATTTTGGAGTGCGTGAGCATGCGATGGGATCGATATTGAACGGTTTGTCACTGACAAAAGTGCGACCGTACGGTTCGGGATTTATGATCTTCAGTGATTATGCCCGTCCGGCAATTCGTTTGAGTGCACTGATGGAGATTCCCGTAATACATATCTTCACCCATGACTCGATTGGTGTCGGAGAGGATGGCCCTACGCATCAACCGATTGAGCAGCTGCCGTCTCTGCGTGCGATTCCCGGACTTGTCGTCTTGCGGCCTGGCGATTCCAATGAAGTTGTCGAGGCCTGGAAGGTAATCATGAACCTAAAGCACGAACCCACGGCGTTGATTCTGTCACGTCAGGCAATGCCAACGCTGGACCGTTCGGTATACAACAGTGCGGAAGGGGTTCAGAAAGGAGCCTATATTCTTGCTGATGCCGAAGGGGGGAAGCCGGATGTAATTCTCATGGCCACTGGTAGTGAGGTAGGTCTTGCGATTGAGTCATACGAAGAGCTGAAGTCACAGGGCGTCAAAGCTCGTGTCGTCAGTATGCCTTCCTGGGAGTTGTTTGAGCATCAGACACAGGAGTATCGCGATACGGTGCTTCCACCGTCGGTAACCGCTCGCGTGTCGATTGAGCAGGCTTCGACGTATGGCTGGGAGCGATACACCGGATTGACTGGTGCCCGCATCGGAATGAGTACCTTTGGTGCCTCAGCGCCCTTGAAGGAGCTACAAAAGAAGTTTGGCTTCACGAAAGAGAGTGTTGTGGAGAAAGCAAAGGCACAGCTCGGATAGTTAATTTCTTGATTAGGGGTAGTTTCTCTTCGGGGAAACTACCCCCACGAATTCAAAGCAGTCCTTCGTTTTCCTTCCTGTCGTTTACTCTATATTTTCGTTTCTCGGAGCCTTGTGTGCGTCGGCGTGCTAGTGTTCCCGCCAGAGTAGAGGGGTGTCTAAGCAGATACGCGGCTAAATTGCTGCTGCAAGTAGTGGCGATTTTGTTGTATTCTGGCCTCCGAGTCGTCTGATGTGCCAGGGCGAATGGTATAGGAATTTCAGGATCTAAGCGGATAGTCGTTCATGGATGAGGATTCCGTCGAGGAATCGGGCAAAAATCAGCCTGACAATAAGAAGAAATATCTCTTGTTCGGCGGAGCAACGCTGGGCCTCGTATTTCTTTGTGTTCTCATTTTTTTTCTTTTTCGAAGTGATGAAAAGCCGGAGGTCGTTGCGAGGACTGAAGTCTCTGTGCCCGTAGTCGATGTTGTCGATCCCGACGAAGTGCTTACGGGTGCGCTGATGCACCTTGACCCTATTGTTGTCAATTTACGAAATAACTCCGGGTATATAAAGTTTGCGGCAGACATAGAGTACTTTGATTTCGCTCTGCCGTATGATGAAGCCCTGCACCGTATTCGCGCACACGATATTCTCATTAAAGTGTTGTCTGGAAAGACACCGGATGACCTTCTCAGTGTGGAAAGCAAGATTGCCCTGCGCAAGGAGATGGTGGAGTCGCTCAATACCGTAGAATACTACAAGAGCAGTTCCGACGAGTATGCCTACGAGGAGTATGACTCGGGTGAGTACGCCGCCGATGAATACGAGGAAGACGGCAATTTCGACGATGCGGAGTTTGATGCTGAAATTGTGGATATCTTTTTTACCGAATTTGTCATTCAGTAGTTTCTGCCAATCCTGCCCGGGCATCCCGCACGTAATTCTGCTGGGAATGCTGCCGGGAAAGCCCTCGTCTTCGAGGATGAATATCACTTCGGGAGCGATATTCTCTGCTTCCCGGTGGCGTGCAATTTAGACCGGCACACCCAGAGATTTTAGACCTTTTTCGAAGCCCCCGGCCCAGTCCTTGTTTGCGGCCGGGCTCGCAGGGCTGGGGTGTAGCACCGGGCCGTTTACCAGGTCATACTTTTGGGCGAGCGGTTTGCAACGTTTTGCGGCAAAAACGCCAATGCCAATCAGGTGGCTCGGTTGTAGCTCCTTTACGACTTCCTCAAGGGCATTGTCGCACACTTCGAAAAGCGCATCCCGGGATTCTTTTGACAGCTTGTCCGGGGTGATGTTTTTTCCTCCCTCTTCCATGAAACTCAGGGGACAGTAGTTCCAGACAAAGTACTCCTCAAAAAACTGTTCAGCGCTATCGAAGCTTTCACTGGCCCAGGTCCACAACCTCGTTCCGCTAACCTCTTTTCGTGGGCAGGAAAATCCCTGGACGGGTCGCTTCGGATGTTCTTTCGGCGGTGTGTCTACCGGCTTCTCTATTCCCATCCAGTCCCTGACCATTCGTACGTCCCCGAAGGGCACACCGGTCTGAGCCATTCCAAAGGGGCCCGGGTTCATGCCAATGAGAATATATTTCTTCTTTCCCTGAGCGAAACGATCAAGGTACTCCTGATGTGGTTTCCACGCATAACTCAGAGGGTTGTAGGTGTATGCAACGGGAGACTCAAAGGATAAGGCGTCGACGGACTTTGCGAGTTTTTTGCTTATTGGGGTAAGTGACATTTGAGCGTTTCTTATCTTCTTACGTCAGCCAAATGCTGAGTTTAGTATCAGAGCAACCCTGAGAACTGGCGGCGAAGACCGCTTCGGAGTCGGTGCTCAGGGAAGAACTTAGCAGAGATGAATAATCGCACACAACTTTTCTCTTGAATTTTTCGGCCCTTATGAGAGTCTCTTTAGTGTGGCCTATTGCAGACATGGAAGGTAGCTCTCTCGAGTGCCTTGCCAGCCAGGCTGTCTCAGGTGAAAAGAATAATTCAGATACGCCGAAGTGTTTGCGTTTGGAGAGGGAGCCTACTTGTCGATGAAGCGTCTGCGAGGTTTTGTATCTACTTTTTCGTCTGAGGGAGTCGTGAATATTTCCCGCTGTGTTCTTACGACGCTATTGCGCAGCCTTGCCGTCCTCTTCTCACTGCTTGCAGCCTTTTCATTTTCGGATGTGAGCCTTGCTGATGACCTCTGCGATTCGTATGTGTGCGTCAATGGCCGCGAAAAAAATGGTGAGGTGGTCTTTTATCTGAGTAATAAGCAGTCAGCTCCGATTACCATTTCCGTCGATGTCGACCTGAAGAACATGATCTCATCTGCGAAGCTCCCGTATACCGGAACGCTAAAGCAATTTGCGTATGATCGAGCTTTCAGGATTTTCCCGCATAATCCTAAACTGCCATCCACCTTCAACGTTAAAAGTTCCTGGGTGTTTGGCAACAAAGATGCAGTGCATGACGATTCAGTCATCTACCAACTGCCTTTTCCTAAGGGGAAGAAATACATCCTTACTCGAGGGCCGTTTGTTGGGGATTCGCATAAGAACAAGAATGCCTATGATTTCGGAATGCCCGTCGGAAGTGAGGTTCTTGCGGCTCGGGGAGGGAAGGTCGTCGGCGTACAGGTGGAAAATGACCGTGCCGGAGCAACCGTAGAGTATACCAGGCATAACAACTATATTTTTGTCGAGCACGATGACAAAACTATCGGGAAATATCTTCACCTCATGAAAGATGGAGCCGCAGTAAAAGTCGGTGATTCGGTAAAAGCGGGGGATCTGCTTGGTCGTTCGGGTAATGTCGGTCGCACCAGTGGACCGCATCTGCATTTCGAAGTTGTTACCGCAATTGACGGCTATCGCGATAAGACGTTTCCGCTCAGATTTGAAGTTGAGCGACGGGGGGTCATATCACTGGTAGACGGTGATGAATGCATACCCCCGTCGTACCGGGCCTGGTAGGTCAGCACTTCAATGCCTGTTTCGAGCGTCAGTGATTGTTACTAAAAAGATTGTTACTAAAAAGAGTATTACTAAAAAAAACCGGAATTATTACTAAAATTCTGGCTCGGGCGGGGTATTGACCTCCTCGACGGTCACCACGCGCGGAGGCGTTTTTAGGGCTTTTTTGATGTCATCTGGAAGTTCAGGTGGTGCGCCCATTACCTGTGCCGCCATGTCAGCGGGCAGCTCTCTTGGCGGCATGGCAAGCTGCTTCTTAAGGTCTTCCGGCAATTCGGGAGGAGCGGCTTCAAGTTGCGCCTGCATTTCCGGAGGCAGCGTTGTCGGAGAGTTCATGATTTGTCTTCTTAATCCCTCGGGAAGATCTGATGGGGCACTCTCCGGGGCCATTGTTGATTCGTACGGAGATGATACCGCAGCCTTCTGAAAGCTTGGATCCTCAGGTTGACTTGCTACCTTCGCGGCGCTCTTCTTTTCCGCCGACTCATTCTCCTGAGTCTGAACCAGCGGTTGCTTGTCGTCGGACTGTTTTGTCGATCCTCCGGCAAAAAACCACAGCGCGATACCAGCGATGAGAAGGGAGAAGAGGAAGTTAAGCCCACTCATAGAAGATTTTTTCGACGGAGGTGTTGGCCGTGAGGTGTCTTTTGCGGAGTCTTTAGTCATAAGGGTCTCGATGTTACAGCTTTGAACATTCACATCCATCCAGAACTTGGACGCATACGTGGAAAGTCTGAAGTCAATTATAAAAATCAAACAGCACAAAAATCAAACACTACAATAGCCACATCCGAGAGGGGAGCGCCACAGTACGGTATGTTTGCTGTTCTGTGTCTTCCGTCCTTACCTGACCCCATCCCTGCGCGTGATGAAAGGCCGGGGAGGGGAAGAAGTGAAATTCGCTTCTCCGATTAGCGATACATGGAAGTCGATGTTCCCATGACGCGGCAGTGAGAGAAGCTACCTGGCAATAGACGTAATAAATCCCTCAGAATTCTATGCGGTGCAAGGCGAAGCATTCTGAGCCCCAGGTAGCGGCATAATTTTCGTGGCCTGCGGGCTACCGGAGCCTCAAAAAGAGCAGTAAAAACATATGTTTTGCCTCGAGCACGCGAAAGCGATATAAAACAGCACCACTCTCTTGAGCCTCCGGTACTATTTAGTGTTGCCTTTCGCCTACATAGTTGAGCGAATCAGTGCTCTTCCGGCTTCTTGGAGAGAATCAGGGAATTTTTGGGTCTTTTGGGGCAGATGCCAGCCTGAGGGACCCGGGGTCAAATTCACTTTGCGGAGTGTCATGGTTAAGCTTCTGACAGCGCTGGAAAAAACAATAACAGTCGGTAAATCCGGAGAGTCTCCGGCCCTGAAACTCCTGTTGTTTTCTGCCCTCCTTGCGTTCTCTGCGTGTATTCGACCACCCGAGCAGCCATCTCCCAGTGTCCTGAGGGAGGCCGAGTTGAACCTGGTCTCAACGATTGCCCGGGGGAAGCGATACTCCCTAAGCGGTAGGGCTGATCTCGCTGAGAAGGAGTTTAGAATCGCCTTGCTGGCACGGCCTAACATGCATAGCCTGCACAACGATCTGGGCTACGTACTGTTTGCCCAGAATCGCCTCTCAGAGGCCAAAAGAAGTGTTCTCCGGGCATTGCGTCTTGAGCCAAGGAACATCGCTGCCCGGGAGAGCCTGGCCCATATTCTTTACGCCATGGGTGACATCAGCGGTGCAATCAATCAGTACAAGTTGAGCCTGTTCACTCTTGAGACGGAAGATCCCATTGCGCTTCAGCAAGTGCTGGGGAGTCGCAGCGGTCCGGAGGACTACGTGCGAATCCATCGTAACCTCGCAACGGCCTACTATGCCAAGGGGGATCTTGGAGAGGCTCGCTGCCAATCCGCTTACGCACGGAGTCTGGTCGCCTCACAGGCGCAGACCGGTCAGCACGCGCGTTTGTTGTTGTCCCTTGAGGAGTCGGCTCAGGCGGTTGCAGAGCTTCGCCAGGTTATCGTTGCGAGCGGAGGGGCGGTGAGTCCGAAGCTGATGCTCGACTACGGCATCGCTTTGTATGCAGAAAACGAGTATCCCTTGGCACTTGCGGCCTTATCCCGAGTGCTTTCCTCCGTGGGCGCTGAAGCGAGAGACCGTCGTAGTGCCCGTTTGTTTAAGCTCTCTATTTTAATGACAGAAGGCAGTCCGGCGGAGCGCAGCGTGGTCAAAGAGTCTCTATTTGAGGAAGATGAAAACTTGTGCGAAATTGTACTAGTCGACGAGGAATACTGGCCGCTCAAATTAATCCTCCTGATTGAAGAACTTCAAACGAAGATGTGTAGCGATGAGTTCGAATCTCTCTTTAAAGCCGATGACGAGTGATGGTGCTTCGTCGCTTTCTGAAACCTCCAATGCGGGCAGGGTTCCCCCAAGCTCTGTAGAATCCGAGCAGGCTGTTCTCGGTGCAATACTTCTCGATAACGAATCACTTTCTCAGGTGATGGAGCTTCTTCGGCCTGACGATTTCTATAGGAAGTCACATCAGTCATTGTGGGAGGCGATGTTCGCAATTGGTGAGCGTCGTGAGCCAATTGACGTGGTTACTTTAAGCGAGGAATTGCGAAGGAGTAATGCGCTCGAACAGGTTGGGGGTGTCGAGTATCTGTCCTACCTGGTTGATGCGGTGCCGACTTCGGCAAATACGCGGTACTACGCTCGAACTATCAAAGAGATGGCGCTCAGGCGAAAGCTGATCCATGAGGCCAGCGAAATAGTTGAAGAGGCTATGAAGTCTCGTGGCAACATTGATCAGTTTATAGATTCGGTTGAGCAGCGAATTTTTCAGGTTTCCGAGTCGAGGGTGAATCCGAGTTTCGTACGGGTCGGCGATATCGTAAAGGACTCAATCAAGCATGTGGAATACCTCTACATGCATAAAGGCCAGATTACGGGAGTACCATCCGGTTTTACTGATCTCGACCGTATGACTAACGGATTTCAGGGTTCCGATCTTATTATTGTGGCAGGTCGTCCCAGTATGGGTAAGACCGCTCTTGCGCTGAGCATCGCGCAGTATGTTTCCCTGAGGAAGGGCGGAAGAGTCGCTGTTTTTTCGCTGGAGATGTCTAAGGAGCAGATCACGCTCCGACTGCTTTGCTCTGAGGCGCGTGTAAGCAATTCCAAGGTTCGAAGCGGACATCTTGGTGAAAGTGATTTCCCGAAGCTCGTGGATGCAGCTTCAAACATTGCTCAGGCAGATCTCCTGGTCGATGATACTCCGGCAATCTCAGTGCTCGAAATGAGGGCGAAGGCACGACGACTCCACAAGGAAAAACCACTGAGCATGATCGTCGTCGATTACCTTCAGTTGATGAAGGGGTCCTCACGAAATGCTGAGCGGCGTGAACAGGAGATCTCGGAAATTTCCTCAAGCTTGAAAGCGATAGCCAAAGAACTCTCCGTACCGGTTATTGCTCTGTCTCAGTTGAACCGAGCGGTTGAGACTCGTCAGGATAAACGTCCGATCATGGCCGATCTCAGAGAGTCGGGTGCAATTGAGCAGGATGCCGACGTGATTGGCTTTGTCTATCGTGATGAGGTGTATAATCCGGAGACGTCGGATAAGGGTGTCGCTGAATTCATCATTGCCAAGCATCGTAACGGTCCCATCGGAACCGTTCGCCTTGCGTTCCAGGGAGAGTTCACTCTCTTCTGTGACCTTGAGGAGTCGCACGATGAGTATGATTATTTAGGTGGTGATTTGTCTATGGCAGAAGGGGATGATGACGACTTTATCTAGGGTGTCGTCCCCCGTGTCCGTGTGCATCCTCCATACCTCGTATTCCGGCGCTCTCAGGCCTCATTTGGAGCGCTGTTCCGGATAGTTTCTCGATTTTCTATGGGTGGCTTGCGGTCACACCTTTCTTCGGCTACATTCTCCGGGTCTCGGGGCGTGGCGCAGCTTGGTAGCGCACTCGACTGGGGGTCGAGAGGTCGGTGGTTCAAATCCACTCGCCCCGACCATGATTTCCCCCATACACTTTCCCTACATACTCCCTTTCGCAGTCCTCGTCCTGTTTAGCAGTCCGGTGTGTTTTCATTCCTGCGCGGGATTCAGCAAGAGCCGATATTCTTAGCTCTCTCTCGAGCTCTCTTTCAGTGCCAGGCTGTCATCCCCCCGGAAATTACTTCGGGCAGCTATTTAGATACAGGGCGCTTCGTACGAGTTTGCTTTGCATCAAAAGAAGGCAATCTGCGTCAAAGCATGCAGAGTTTTGGCCAGGGCAGCATCGTCTGCGAGTAGTCTTTTTTTCATCGAAGCCCGGGTCCTGAACAGCGATCGCTCGAATTACAAAATCCAATTATTGCGCTTCGGACGTGCAAACAGTGATTTTTAGCTCTTCAAGTTAAATGAAGATGGCGGATCGCGTAATAATGTTTGATCATAGAACATATATGTAATGATGGGGCTTGCTGCGACTTTTGTCGTTAGGCTCCCTTCGCTCTTGGGAACTACTTCTTCAGGTACTTGCGTTGAGCACTCGGAACTACATTGTAAGAACGGTGATGCTGGGGCTGTTCCTCGGCGTGCAGCTTTCGACCGTTGCCTGTGGTGTTTCGGGGTATGGAGGCGACCGCCCCCGGCATCTCAACTCCAACTACTATACCGTTCGTCCGGGAGATACGCTGTACGGAATCAGCCAGCAGTTCAACGTTTCCCAGGAGAGGTTAGTGCGAGTAAACGGGATTTTAGACCCTGATTCACTTTTGCCCGGTCAGCGCTTGTTCATTTCATATGGCGGTTCACGAGCTACGCCTTCTGAGCCGCGAGCCGCGAGTGTTACGTCGGCGGGGTATCAGCCCAGAGCCGAGGGGGCCAGACTTTCCTGGCCAATTCGCGGTGGGCGTTTGGTCTCTCGTTTTGGCCCGCGCAGACGCTCCTTCCATGATGGTCTGGACATTGCTGCACCACGGGGTACTCCTGTGTATGCAGCGCATGATGGCACGGTAGTGTATGCCGGTTCTAAACTTTCCGGCTATGGGAAGTTGTTACTTATTCGTGGGCGGGACGGACTAATTACGGTGTACGCGCACAATCGAAGAATGCTCGTCTCCAACAATGAGCGTGTTAAAGCGGGACAGAAAATCGCCGAAGTCGGAACGACGGGGCGTTCCAGTGGTCCACACCTGCACTTTGAGGTGCGCACCTTGGACAGTCGAAATCGAGTCGTGGCAATTGACCCCCTACCGCTTCTCAAAGGAGGAGGTGCAAGTCAGCCGCCTCGGTACCGCGTGAATGAGAGTTTGAACTCTCTGTTGTCTTTTCTTCGTCGCTAGGTCCGACTTTTTGCGCCGGGTTTTTCCTTTACTCGCAAATCAAGCACTATATCAATGGCGAAATGGGCGGATCCCTAAGGTGTTCAGCGAACAAAAATCGTTGAAACAGTGGGGTAGCTGCGGGGAGTTAAGCCGAGTAAAAAGATATCTTTTGTCCGTGCGAAAAAATATGCTTGAATACTTATTTTTTTGCACTATTCTCAACACTTTGCGAATCTTAGGTCTTAGAGGTATGGTTGTTGGCGGTGGCCTGCAAAGAGGATTCGATACCTGGATGCCTAATGTTGTGCCCCTGTAGCTCATCCGGATAGAGCACAGGTTTCCTAAACCTGGGGTAGTAGGTTCGAGTCCTATCAGGGGTACCATCTGTTTTTTGAATGGCCTCTAGTTCTTGCATCTTCTGGGGGCAGGAGGACTTGTTTAAGCAGGTCGGGGATAAGGCCGATGGTCATATGCAGCCGCTTGTCTCCTGTATTTTTTGCTTTGGGGCGAAAATTTTCCGGAACTGATTTTCGGCTAACGCATCTATATTTTAGAGGTTTTGTTGCCGGGGTAGAATGTAGTGTAAGGAACATTTCTTAGGAACTCGTTTTTGGAGGACTTTTTTAGGAGTCCTGCAGAATCTTGTTTTTAGGAGGATGATGGGGGTATCGGAAGTTAGAGTTCAGCAGTTAGAGCTAAACAGTGTTTTTCTTAAGGTGTTTTTCTTAAGGTGTTTTTCTTAACAGTGTCTTTGGGGTCTTTCGTGTCTCCATAGTCTTTGTTGTGAGGCCTTTGCTGTGTTGAGCTTACTTTCGGGTCGCCGTTCATGCGAGATTCAACCTGATACTGAAGTCTTATATCAGGCAGACGAGCGTAGAGCTCTTAGTGTGAGTTACCTGGTTCTCGGATTTGCAGTTCTTCCGAGTCTTATGAATTTGTTTTTGTAAATATTTCCCCTTAGCGTGATTACGCCGCGTTCTATTGACGGCATAGTCATACGATACTTCCCAAGGGTTTTGAGGCTGCTAATGAATAAGTCAGAATTAATTGAGCGTCTTGCACAGAAGACTGATCTTGGCCAGTTGCAGGCCGAGGATGTCGTTAACCTCATGTTCGAACAAATGCGAAGCTCGCTGACATCCGGCAAGCGCATTGAAATCCGAGGCTTTGGTAGCTTCACTGTCAAAGATTACGAGAGCTACTGGGGACGCAATCCCAAAACAGGTGAGAAGATTTGGGTGGCGCCTAAACGACTTCCGGCTTTCAAAGTTGGAAAGGAACTTCGAGAGCGACTTAACTCTTCTTCGGAGCAGGGCGCTGATGTAGCAAACAGCGTCGGTGCGCAGGTCGGCTGATCGTAGCTGCAGGGAAGCGCATCCGGAAAAACATAGATTTAAATGGTTGAAGATTGTGCATTTCGACCAAGGCAAGGGTAGAACACCTTCGGCTGCTGCCAGTGTGGTGTTCGGTGATAATTCAAACTAACAAATGTGATGATTAGGTAATATGTCGATAGATTGGTTACAGGACCTAGAGCGTGCAATCGATAACGGTAGAGAGTACTTCGTTGTGCCGGGCGTGCAAGCAAATGAGTTTGTTATAAGTTCCGATATTGAGCCTCTACGTCAGAAAGCACAAAGAACCGCTAACTCTCGTAAGTTTCAGGCGCACATCTTTCGTCTGGTGAACAAAATGGA
>JAUIMJ010000332.1 GCA_030433295.1 bacterium
GCACAGGCGTTTGCCAGTCGCTCTCCACTTGTTGCGGATGTCGATCCCGTTCTCTCAGGTGTTGCTCTTGCTGATGGTGCAATTGCGGTAGTCGGCGCCGGAACGGGTCTTGGAAAGGCAGCGCTTTTTCCCGATGGACATGGTGGCTATGTAGGAGGCCCGTCAGAGGGCGGGCATACAAATTTCTGTCCGGAAAACCAGAGAGAGTTTGAGTTTTCTGAGTTTGTCAGGAACAAACTCGATGCTCCCTATGCCGTCTGGGATACTGTTGTCTCCGGTCGCGGACTTAGTCTGATTCACGAGTTTTTGACCGGCGAAGCCCTTGAGCCAAAGGACGTTGCCGAAAAAGCTTTGAGTGTGGAGACGGAAACGCTGGAGTGGGCTTCGCGCTTCTACGGTCGCGTTGTGCGCAACTTCGCGCTGGAAACCTTTGCGCTGGGTGGGGTGTATATTGCCGGAGGCGTAGCCTCAAAGAATCCGCGACTTCTTAGTCACACAGCCTTTGAAGAGTCCTTCAGGACCTCAGCAAAATACGCGGAACTCCTCGCCGGTATCCCGGTCACTCTGATTGATAATCAGGAGAGTGGTCTCTGGGGAGCTGCGTATTACGGCTTACAGGAACTACGTCGTTTGTAGCGACCAGATTACAGAGGTGTAATGGAAGATAGTTACCACGAACTTTTTGGTTTCGCGCTGTATGTGCCGTGGTATGCCAAGCAGTTGATGTTGGCGGCAATAGTTGGTCTTTGCATAGGCGTGGAGCGTGAGCTTCGCGGCAAGCCAGCGTCTCTGCGAACGTTTTCCATTATTTCCACCGGAAGTTGCCTTTTTACCATTCTTTCCATTCAGGCCGCCGGATCCAGTATTGATGGCTCTCCGTATGATGTGACCCGTATTGCCGCCCAGATAGTTACGGGAATCGGGTTTCTCGGTGGTGGGGTGATCTTCAAGACTACTGACAGAATTGAAGGAATTACTACCGGCGCCCTTATCTGGTTGGCTGCAGCGCTCGGAATGGCCTGTGGCTTCAATCAAACAGGCCCTTTCTTCTGGACCTGCGTTGTGGGGATTCAGGTCCATTTGGTGATTTATGTTCTTTACGAGCTAATTTATTTCACCCGGGAACGCAAAGAAAACGGCGCGAAGGCCAATAACACTTAAAGCAGACCAGAGATACACGGAGCCGGGTCTCCTTGTGGGTCTGTTCGAGTTTTTACTGTTCCGTAAGCACGTGATGCTTGCTCAGAAGTGTGGGCTACACAATGTGGGAGCCGTTGTTTTTAAGGCGGCTTTTTGTGTAGCAATGTCAGCTACTTACATTGATTAAGGTCAGGATAATGCGCCTCTCTCTCTTCCGCTTTTTTATCGTCACGAGCCTGGTGCTCGCATATTGCACGTTTTCTTTTGCCGACGGAATGGAACCCGGAGTTCCGGTGCACAAGAGCACGTCGACCAAAAGCACCAAGCCTCATAGTGCTCACTCACATAAGGCCCCGGTTCGCAAAGCTGGAAAAAATACAAATACCAAACCGCTCTCAGACTTTGAATTACTTAAGTATCAATACTGTGGCGAGGATAGTGATTGTACGGTTGCCGTTAATGGCTGTTGTGATTGCGCAAACGGAGGTATTGAAGTTGCCGTAAACAAGGAGCGTCTGGAAGACTTTCAGGCTCGCTTTGCTTGTCTGCACGTGCAATGTGGTACCAAGCCTGCCGACCCGCTTTGTAAGAATGGCGTGGTTTCTTGTGTGTCGCATCGCTGCATCTATCACGATGACAGGTCAACACAGGAATTTTAAACAGCCGCAGGACTTGCATTCCACTCCGTTGGAGAATACTCATCCCTTTTATGTTCGGGCCAAAAACCGAAACATAAAAGGGATGAGTGTGCGTACCGCAAGGTGCAATCCTACGACCGCTTCCAGTTTAGTTCTTATTCAGACTGAGAATATACTTTGCGAGGGACTTGCGATCCTCTTCAGAAAGATCCGGTCGCGCTACCATCATAAAGCTGCCACCATACTTCTGGGCACCATTGGTGATGACGTTGAAGATGTCTGTTTCCGTTCCCAGTTTCCCGTCTCCGTCAGTGTCCAGACCAAACTCACCTTTAGCCAGGTTTTTTGGCTTGGGATTAAGGCTCGCACCTGCGGGTCCGTCTCCCGCTCCGCTCGCGCCATGACAGGTTACACAAGCACCTGCGCCCTCATAGACAGCCTTACCTTTTTCGGCGCTCGGTTCAGCTACCGCAAGGCTGCTGCAGAAAATAGCTCCGAGGATAGACGACGCTGCAATTGCTACTAAGGAGTTCCTGTTCATTTGCTTGTTTGTTTCCATTGTAATCATCTCTACAAGGAGTGCGTGACTCCATATCTTCAAATGTCTAAGATTTTGATCAACTACACGTGACTCAATGTGCTGACCCGATGGGCCGCAATGTCTTCTTACGCCAGACGTATCACGAACGAACAAAATCAGGAATGTCTAACGCCGTGTAGTCTACACCATCCGCTTGCAATTGGTAGAATCAAATTTAGGATACGGTAGGCGCCTTAAGCAGGGCTTCCTGTATTCCAGCGTGTGATTCTACATTTCTTGGAGTCAGGTCATACGAAATAGGACTTATGGAAATGTCACCCTTAAAGAGCGTTTCCCAGTCGCCGGGCAGGCTTCCGTCGGATTCGGTATCGGGCGGTTGGGGCAGCTCTTTCAGATCGTGAATGAATCTTCCATTGCCATCTTCATAAAACAGCTGCCCGTAGCTGTTTCGCTCAATACGAGTGAGTACGGTTTTGGTGTCTTCCGTTATCTCCCAGGGGAGGTTTACCGAAAACAGGTCGACCCCTTCGAAGGCTTTCGAATCGCAAAGCTGATGACAGAGCAGGGCCGCTCGCGCACAAGCAGCCTGGAACTGAGGTCGGTACGAGTCGAGAATCTCAGTGTCGTGCTTACCCCAGGCGCTGAAGACATCAAGGGGGACATTCAGGGAGAAACCGATGGCGGGAACGCCGGCGAGAAAGGCTTGTCGTGCTGCCCCGATTGTTCCCGAATTCAAATAGAACGCGAGTCCCGCGTTGGTTCCGATGTTGATGCCGGAGATAAGAAAGTCTGGAGTCGAGTCAAAAAGACTGTGTATTCCGAGGTCGACGCAATCCGCGGGAGTGCCTCGAACTTTACAGGTGTGCTCGTCGATGCGTTCCACAAATACGGGTTGATGTCGTGACATTGCCTGTCCGATCCAGCTCTGTTCTGACGCCGGAGCAACCAGCTTGAGTGCGTTCCCGTCAAATGCGGCAGAGAGCTGTTCCGCGAAGGGAACAAACAGAGGGGAATCGAGCCCATCGTCGTTGGTAAGAAGTAGTTGAGGCATGTGAATGTCAGTTGTCTGCGGTTAAATCAGGCTGCGCACTTGTTTTCGCGCGTAGCGCGGGTACAGACTAATGCGCCATGGCCTTGTGAGCAAAAAAGTTTTTCCACCCGATGCCCGGCCCCGTTCGTCGAAGCAGAACATCGTTCAGCCAGAAACCCGACTGGAGTAGACGGTTTTTCGCGTTCCCGCTGTCGAGACTGTCCTGCTGAGAAAGCTCAAGTTGTCTCCCCCTTTGCGTCATTTACGTGATTCTGTGCTCCCGGGTGACTCTTTGTCCCTTAGATTGTGGCAGAGTCTGATCGTCCCTATTTCTTAATGACGGCTTGTGTCTAAGTTTATAGTGTTAGTTGAGGCTTTAGTCTGACAGTCACGGGGCTGCCGAGGCGGATATTCGGATCGCCTCTGTGCGGTATTCCGCGCCGAATGAGACCGCCCTGCATCCTAGTTGTGAGGTTCTGTGGCTGTTTATTGATGGTCGCAATCCGTGTCGTAAACTACAGGGCGCCAAAAGGTAAATCGATCGATGAAAAATAGTGCAGAGAACATTTGCTCGACGTTTCGCAGGCTGCCGAGCATGCGAACAATCATTGTTACATTCTTTCTCTTTTGCTTGCTGCCTGCTCAGAATGCTCTTGCAGCAGATTATTCCTTGAAAAGGATTGTTTCCGGTCTTGTCGCTCCTGTTGATATTGGTGTCGCGCGAGGGGAGGTCGGCCGATTCTATGTGCTCGAAGAGGGGGGGAACCTCATTCTCATAGAGAACGGTTCTATCGCTGCAGGTGAGCCCTTCTTTGCGTACAAACAAGACGAGAATAAGCTCATCCAGCGCTCGATGCGACAGGTCGCCTTTCATCCAAAGTATTTCACGAACGGAAAGTTTTATCTCTCTTTTGCTCGACGTGATGGTTTCGGAACCAGCCTGGTCGTCACGGAGCTCACTGTTAAACAGGGCGAGACCAGGGCAATGCCTGAAGATCAGCGTCCGATTCTCTCAATAAAGATAGGTGACGAAGGTGCGGTTGGCGGAGGCCTGGCGTTTGATGAGTCCGGTATGCTGCTCGTTGGTATCAGCGATCGGGGCAAGGGTCGAAACAGCGGAAGTCTGGCACAGAGTAAGGAAAGTTTGCTTGGTTCTATCATTCGAATCGATGTGAACAAGGGA
>JAUIMJ010000028.1 GCA_030433295.1 bacterium
AACATAACACGATTAGCGGGGGATCGCCTTACGGCCGCTTATTTCTTTGGGAGGCTAAGCTTTATGTTCTGATACTCGGCGGCCTTCAGAATTGCTTTTTCTTCTCGCGCCAGCTGTCTCAGTCTGAGCTGATGATACAAACGCAGCGGATGATCGGGACCTTCCTCAGGGAGGTTTGAAATGCGGTAGCGCTCAAGATCGATCCTGTCGAAGGCTTCTTTCGCAAACTTTCTCAGTGCGATCTCTCTCGGGCTCCTGTACTGTCCGTCGGCATCCTGAACAAAGGGACCCTCATACTTTCGTGAGTCAAGCGCGTCGTAGAAATTGATTCTGCTCTCATCAATATATTCCCGGTTGGAACTCACTTCGACGACCTGGGGAATCATCTTGTTGAAGCGCTCAAATGCCTTGAGCACCTGTCCGTATTGGGCCTCAACGAGGGAACCTCCGGGTAGATTGAAACCGACATCTTTCATAAAGGGAACGGTGAATCTCGTATCACCTTCCTTCTTCAGAAGCGCAACAAAGGATTCTGACGCAAGAGTCTCTTTTGCCTTAACGAGAGTTTTCTCAAGATACTCCGCGTCTTCATACGTAAGTCCGTCAGGGTTCATCTCAAGGGCCTTCGCCAGCTCACTGGCCGCCTTAACGCGCTCTGTAAAAGAACTCTTTTCGCAAAACATTTTCTCGATGCTCCGGTGCACCGCATCTACCAGGGTCTCCTCAATGCCATCTCGCTGGGACTTTTGTCGCTCTTCTCGATACTTGTGTTCAACTTTTCCGTCTTCTTCCTCAATAGCCTTCTCAACAAGAGGCTCGACCTTGCGCAGATACACAGACAGTCCCCGAAGGCGCTCTGCATACTCATCGAGATATTGTAACTCATCCTTACTGAGATATTGTTTTTCTTTGGGAAGCTCTCGATGTTTTTTAACAAAGCTTTCAACCATGCCAGCTCTCTGATACAGCGAATATCTCGCTTCATAGTCGTCCTTGTCACCACCCTGATAGCAACGGTCGATATCGCACAGTGCCTCATTCAGACGCTCCACGGAGCGCCCTTTTGCCAGACCAAAGCGGGCTCCTGCTATGTTGCTGAACGCAAAGTAAGGATTTTTGTAGGCCGAAGAAACGACGTCATTGCTAAAGGCATAGAGGTCGTCGTGATCACGTCCTTTGTCATAGAGAAATGAATCCGGCTGCAGATCATTGCTGATAGTCACGCACATCTTAGCCAGGCGCTCTAAATCATCGAGATCCTGTTCGAGGAAGACCGGCTTAGCACGCCGTTCAAACGCAGGGGCAACATAGGGACCCGGAGCTACCTTGATAATCGGCAGTGGTGCGGGACCATG
Source organism: bacterium (assembly GCA_030433295.1). Lineage (GTDB taxonomy): Bacteria > Bdellovibrionota_C > UBA2361 > SZUA-149 > SZUA-149 > JAUIMJ01. The sequence goes on from JAUIMJ010000028.1 coordinate 1,356, forward strand.
GCGCAGCAGGGAGTCATTTCCAGTGCTACGTGCAAGTCTTGGCTTCGGAAGCTCCAGGGGAAGATCGGGAAGCGATGGCGTGTAATCCCCGCGCAGGGTCAGAGGGCTAAGCTTTGGGGTCTGACGTTGTACCTCGGGAAACTCCTGCTTCTGCCCTGGCAGTTGTGGCGGGGTTCTCCGGGTGAGTCCGGAGACAAGCGGTTCGGGCGCGGATGTTTTTGGCATCGGCGGCTCCGCGGGCAAGCGTATGGGGGCTGGCTCTCTGTGTGGCAGCAGCGAAGTAAGTCGACCCGAAGTGCCGGACAACGTCATCGGAGGTCGGACATTGTTATCCGGAAGTGAGGAGATATCCGGGATACGAAGCTCAGGAACCTTTGGGACCGCGGCTTGCCTTCGAGGAATATCTGCTACAAGCGGGTCAGTATCGAGATACGGCCTTCGAGCTGGCGTTCTTTCGAATTTTGGCTGCTCTATGCGGGGTGGCAAAGGCGCACGGACGAGCGGTTCCAGTTTTGGCTCCGGCAGTGGCGCGCGACTTAACCGCGGAGGCTCCGCAAAGGGATCCCGCAATGGCCCGGGGATTTCCTTCGGTGCCGGCGGCCTTAGATGCTCAAAGGACGGCAGCGGAAGATCACTTCCGGATACAATTGGTTTTTCCAACTTCGGCGGTGAACGACGAACGGGGGGAGGTGAATACTCAGGCTGACGTTGCGGAGGAACTCTGCTCGGAGGCATGGGCGATCTCGACTCTCGAGTAGGTGTTCCATCGAGATTCAACGGCGTAACGCCGGGCTCCTCCGGCTTTGACGGCCGGGGCATCTTCCTTTTTCCATCCGGCCCTCGATCCGAGGGGGAGGAAATCGGAGGCCGTCTGTCGGAGGGTGAACTCTCACTATCCTCCGATTGAGACCTTGCCGGTTTTGCATCAGGCGACGTCTTCGGCGCTTCCTTTGGGGGTGCTTTGGGAGGCTCTTTTGGTGCCTCGTAGTTTGATGGATTATCGTGACTGTAGAGAATGTACGACTTTCCATTGATTCTGAGCTTCATTCCACCGACATAATCATGTCTCAGGGCAAGCGTGTATACGTCTCGGTCACCAACCCGTTTATGATCGAGTTCAAACTGTTCTCCCAGCTTCATACGTAAACTGCTGGTGTTAAAATGAGTCGATAGTTTTCCGGTATATTGCCCTCCACACTCGGTACCGTAATGAAACGTAGAGAATCCAATCTGCTTCGTGCCGCTGGGCACACTGAAAGTAAACACCCTCTGAAAACGTGAGGCGGGAGCCTTTCCGATGGGATCAATAAAAGTCGCTTTCGCCAACTGGCCTCGTATTTCTTCTGCGGAGGCATGTACTTTCAAATCAATAGCGGAGAGCTCTGCATTCTGAGTATCCTGAAGCTCTTGCGTAATCTGACTACGCACATCTCTAAACGTTCGCTGACCAAGAGCAGCCTGCAACTTCTTAAAGCGAAGACGTTGAAATGCTTCTTCTGAAAGAGGCGAAACCGCCCGGGAAGTGCACTGCTGGGGATAGTAGTAGGTAGGCTGACAGTAGCGACGAGTGCTATAGCACCCTCTTCTTTGACGCCGTGATGAAAAACAATGTTTACCCATAAAAACCTTATATCTCTGCGATATTAAGCTTGTGCCAAACTCTACTGCTTTTGTGCGTAATAAAGTTTGCTCCCGGAATGCCACTGAGCGAAGGTATCTGAAATGATTGGTATTGCAGCCGGTATGTCTGCCTGTATCGTTTTGGCAATCCGGCCTTCCCAGGCCTCGAAAAAATCGCACTCTTGTAAAACCAGCTAATCCGAAGTTTTCTGGGAATAACAAATCGGAACAATGAAAAAGACAGCTCTGAAAGTTCTAAGCCTGATTCCCTCGACCTTCTCGCTGATCGTGCTGCTCACCGCTCTGGCCTGCCTGCTGCTCATGATCACCTGGCAGGCTAAACTCTGTGGCATCGTGCTCTTACTCTTGTATTACCTGCTGAAGCGTATGGCAGCTGCACTCAGCGGAAGCCGAGTCCTCAGGCTGCGCACGGCTGGAATACTGATACTGTTGATCCTGGCTGGCGTTGGCACCCTGGATGCGCTCCGTCCCCGCGGAAGGGCAGGCATATCCGAGGGTATCGCCTCAAACTTTTCACCATCAAGGCGTTTTCCTCTCATTCGATTGCTGATGTTGGTGCCAGAACGGGATCAGGTTTATTTGGGGACCTATCTCGCCGGCTTCCTGGATCGCCTGATGGACTACACCCAGGCGAAGCGGCTTCGGGAGATGAGCGATGAGTACTATTCCCGGATGGCCGCAGATCCCGCATTCAGAGAACTGGAGCCTGCATTATTTCTCGGATATCTGGATCTCCTCGGGGCACATCCCAAGCAGGGGCATCTCTATTACTATCAGCCTCCACAGAGCAAAAACAAAAAGCTTCCTCTGCTTGTATTCGCCCACGGTGATGCCGGAAATTTTATGACCTATGCCTGGCTGTTTAAGCAGTTTGCAGACACCCATGGATTCATCGTGGTGCAACCCACATTCGGATTTGGCATCTGGGGGCGACCCGGTGCAGTAGAAACGGTATTGGATGCAAAGCGCTACGCGCTGGAGCAGCTCAACGTGGATTCCGAACGCATCTATCTTGCAGCTCTTTCCGGCGGAGGAGTCGTAGCGTCAAAGATAGCAAGAGAACATCCTCAGGAGTTTCATTCGATTGGACTGATATCTCCCCTGCCAGACCAGATGTCATGGCTTTCACCCGACCTTGCACATCATTGGCAAGATCGAGAAATGCTTGTGATTCACGGCAGTAGGGATAAGCGTATTCCCATAACGTATATTCGGAACCTGCTGAATGGCTTCGAGCTGGAGGGCGGCAAAGTAAAGCTCGTCAGTCTGGAGGAAGACCATCTCCTCCTCTACACGCGCTGGGAACGGGTTATGGAAGAGCTGGCGCAGTCTTTCACTCGACCATTATCCCAATCACTACGAGGCCGGCGACCAAGGCGATACAGACAGCATTAATCGTGACACCGATTATTGCCCGCGCATCTTTGGCGGATTGTATGACCAGCCCTACTATTCCCAGGACAATCCCGGCGAGATTCAGTCCCACAAGCATTACCAAAGAGAGACCGATGGCAACCATGTAGGGATCCTCACTCGCCTCAGTATCGGGCGAAAAAGCGATACCAAAGCCCAAAACCACCCACAAGAGTACACCCAATAGTCCGCCATACATAGAGAGGGCAGAAACGAGCGACCCCGGGCCTTCGCTGCTCGAATTCTCCCCGTCGAGACCATCTGTATTCTCATCCACCTGTAAAGCTCCTTAGCTAACGGCAACTCCACTCCCTGCAGGTTTCGGGTAATCAACTCATGTAACAAGCTACAATGACTGCACTTAATGTATTTGCTACAAAATACTGCCTGACTCTCATAATATCTATGATGTCCTTCGGACAGTATCGATACTTTCTCATTCCTTTATCAGTATCCAACTCGTGTCATCGACTAAGGAAAACAACATTCTTAGTCGGTGGCACCAGAAGTTCAAAGCAGAGGTTTTATGTGTTGATGAGGAAATCTTTGAGACATACATGAACGATCCCCGTGGACGTGTCATGCGAAGTTTCAAAGATTTCCTTTCTACGCACCCCTTTCTACCTTATTACCCCTTAGAGTAAAACAATGGGTGACTACACACTCGGCCGATTTGAAGCCGAACCCGGCAGTACTGATGCCAACGACGACCTTGTTGCACGTCTTGAAATGCAACAGCAGGAAGACGAGGCTGAGAAGCACGGCCATCCCTTCGATTGTGATGTCGACTGTCCCCTGTGTATTTCCGAAGAAATCGACCGGCTTAATGCGGTCGACGAATGCGACGACACGGACTACATGTCGGAGGAGGAGCTGCATGAGCAGGGTCTATGCCCGATGGATTGTGGGCTCTGCGCCGAGGAAAACTTCCCGGACGACTGCGAGGACGACGATGGTCTTCCGATGACTAGCTACGACGGCTAGCCAAATGACCCGGAGTCTCAGCGCGATCTATCGCCGCTGAATTTCAAGGTAGTGGTTTACAGTCTGAGCGGTGACTTCGTTCAGACTGATTTTTGGAAAGGAGAACTTCTGGTGCTCCATCCATTTCCTCATCTAAACCGAATTATGTCTCGCACCCTAAGAGCTGAGGCTGTCGCACTCACCGAGGAAGCTGCTCTGTAAAGTGAGATATGATCCTTAAGTTTGTTTCACGCAGGCCTCGGGATAGATGCTAACTCCGAAATCGATCAGCGCCAGCGAGATGCGCCTATAACGAGTGAAAATAAGCAATAAACCAGCAGTAGAGATGAACAGCATAAGAAAGGCCCCCAAACGCGCCTTCGATGATATCTCGCGGAGATTCGGCAATAAACTTGCGAACAGGTAGATCCCCAAAGGGATGAGAGGAACCAGTATGCTCGGGAGAAATAAAAAAAGTATATCTTTAGTCCGTTAATCCATAAAACGGGATAATGTTGGCAGGATGTTTTAAGTAAGCGATCTAGCAACCTCCCGAACAGCAAGTAATCCAAACGACTGGAAACATGTGACTAATGGTCGCTCGCAGCATGAGAACAGAAAACCCAAATGTAAAAAATGCCAAAGAAAAACGACGGTAAGGAGTAAGGGAAACAAGCACGCCCAGCAGAAAAGCAGTCCGAAAAATGAGTACGCCAAGTGCTCCCTCGATAAATTTCATTGTATATTTTACTACATACCCTAATCGAGACACGAAATGATCCGGACTGATTTCGCTTGGAGTGACTCCGAGATTTGCCCAAATTTTATAAAACGGAGACGTTGGTATATCCGGAGAACTTACAGGCAGAGCGAGCAGGAGCAAGAGCGTAATCGAAGGTAGGCTTGTAAAAATCAGGTATTTAAGCCACTTTTTCACTGAATACTCCAACAATCACAAAAACCAGATGCTCCACTACACCTATCCGGAGATAGCGAGTTGCTGCTTCAGAAAAAATGCGTGTAGCTGACACACTCTCAATAACCTCCAGGTTGTTCAGCTACCGTTCAGAATTCCCGAACACTCACTAATGCTGCTTCTGCAACAAAGTGTATCGCAATCGGGGAAAGTCCGTGACAAAGTTCAGTTCGCCGACCTTCGTCAATTCAACTTCATGCATGACTTCGGGAAAAACCGCTTTACCGTGAATCCACTTCTTCTCATCACTGACCGTGACGCAACGGCTCTCAGATGCGCCGAGCGGAGTGCCGGTGGCATGAGCGATGACCGATGCCTGCTCCGGGTGAACGTGAATGAAGCCCAGATAGGCTCCCATCATGAGCTTGGGACGCACAGCCTGCAGAACACGAAGACATGCCGCTCGGTCGAGCACAGTATCCATCTGCATCAGGAATGCAGTGCACACTGAGTTGTCTTCGACCGGGATGTGTTCGGTGACATCAGCTACTGAAAACGTCGCACGAGATTCCCTCTGCGAAGCTCGCCTGATGTTTTCTTCGTCCAGATCCAGCCCGATGAGTTGAAGCCGCTGACTCCAGTTCGAGCCGAGTGCGGAGTCGGGAAGCCGATCGGCAAAGCCGCTGAGGAACCAGGCATCTCCGCAGCCCAAATCGAGAATCTTCGTCCCCGGCGCCACCTGCGCGGAGAGACCAGCAACAAAGCCGTTGATTACGTGCGTGGCAAGAACGTTTATCAGATGATCCCCGGAACAGTCGGGACCGAGTTGAATGTCCATGGAAAACCCTCCGTAGAACGAGTAAGAGTATGTCAGACGTCAGTCGTTCTTGGAGCCACTGATGCCTGAATATGTCTCTGCTCAATAGATGGGAAGACCCACATCTACAAAGTACCTTTTTGAACGATCGAGTTTTGGGATATGCAGCACAGCGCAGTGACTGTCCCAGGAGGTGTAGAATAGCCTCCCGAAGATCGGATCAATGCAAAGATCAAGAGAGGAAACGAAATCGGACATTACCTCTACCGCAAGAAAGACATAGAGAGAATCAATCTTGTGGAAACGACTGGAATCTACCCGCTGATTCGGCTCCTTGTCCAGAGCGGGAACTAAAGAAGTATGCTTGTTTTAGGTCGTAGAGCTGCTCGCTCCGGGGCACCTTTAGCGACTCAGGGAGAATCTGGTGAGATATCAACATCTTGCAGAAAAAGGCGTCCTATAGAAGATCGACTTACTCCGTTACTTGTATGCTGTTGAGGCTTTTTCTCAGTTCTGCATCGTAGCTGCTAAACTGCTCCTTTGTGGAGTTAAAATTAAAAATCAGCATTTGATCCTTGTAGCCGGTGAAAATGACAATGTTGTGAATATCGGTATCGATCGCGTTTGATGTCATTTCCAGATAGCCCCATTTTTTTCCAGAAAGCTCTATCACCTTTTTCTCTATCCACTTGATCCCCGGAACGACTCGCGAGAAGACCTGTGAAAAGGCATCCTTCATTTCCTCAATCTTGTTCTCCGGGACCCTGTGTGGCTTCAGATCATAGGCAATACTGGTGGCACCGGTTTCATTGGCAATGACATATCTTGGACGCCGGGTAGAGGGGTACTTGAGCGCTATCATCTCGTCGGAGAGCTGAGAAAATCCCTCAGGCCCATCAAAGGTGATTTTTCCGTTCTCCAGCGACACCTGCTCTGCCGAAACCGTCGCGCAAATTAGACCGAGGGCAAGAATGCATGCGAGGACAAGGTTTATTTTTCTCATTTTTCTCCGAACAGGTTTCGGGCTAGCCCGGCGGTAGTATACCCCGCAACGTGCGGGACTTCTCTGTGGCGAAATCTCAGACTCTTAATGACACACTACTTATCGGCCTCAGGCTTGCGCTGCTTGAGCCTTCCGTCAGAACCCAGATCATACTCTTTTCCGTCAATCAGAATACGCGAGCGCTCGTTACTGTTTCCTGATCCCGTATCCCCGGCCTCTTTCGCCTTTTTCTCCTTACAGAAGCAGTCCAGGTCAGGCCCCTGTGAGTGAGGGCAGAGTTGAAGGCGACCTACGGTTTTGGCCAGCATTAACTTCTTTGAGTCGCCCTGCGTAAGCAACCAGGAAATGGAGACCTTGTCTCTTTTCGAGCTCCACTCCATCGAGAGAACTTTGACGTTACGCAGTAGCCTCAGACAGGTATAGCTCTGGTCCTCTTTCTTGTAATCGACATAGACATCAAGGTGGCTACCGACCCCAAGATTTTCGACCGCTACATTCTCAACCGAGTGGCTTGTGGTCGGAGTCATCGCAGCAGGGCCAGGAGAAACCGTGAGCTTACTTGCGGAGGGGGTATCAGCTGACTGCTTAGCAGAATCGTCGACTGATTGAGCAAAGACGTAGGAACTACTAAGGAAACAGAGAAGAAGGGTGAGCAGACAAATGGAGCGTTTTTTCTTACCCATACATATCTTAGGGATATTCTTCTGTGTAGTCTCCCTCTCAGGCTCCTAAGTGAATACAATAAAGCCCCTGCTCTCGGTTTAAGTAAACTTCGCGAAAGAACCAGCTATTTCCCAGGCCGGGGTCGCTGGGACGAGATACCTTCTGTATCGCTAACTTCTGACTGCGAAATATTGCCTCACAGGCGACGGGTATGTAGGGGTCAAAGAGTCCGTGCTCAGTCATCTGCGGACTAATCACCGGGGCCTCGGCAGCGATATTGAGCTTACTCGGGAGCGTCTCCTTGTCTTCGCCCCTCACCGTGAACGCGCAGACCGCCTCTTTTTTGTTCCGAACGAATCCCGGATCGGGTGAGGTATTACAGGCCAGACCAAAGGGCGTGACCTTTGTTTCTTCGAAAAAAGACTCCAGCCTCGATTTGACTTCCGCATCATCGTCTCTCTGCGGACCCTGATTTTTGTGAAAGTGATGAGAAGTTTCCGGAGGGCGATACAAGTAGAGAAAAACAATAACCGCAATACAGGCCCCAAGCCCGAAATACTCTTTCTTTGTCCTCAAGACCAAACCCCCGAAGTAGCAGAACAATAAGCGGAAACGTCGAATCCTCCTCCAACCATTCTACCAGATGCCTTCCAGTCCAGGCCAGCAACAACTCCGAGCCCAAAACAGCCTGATAAAGGCCTAACAGAGATTGAGATCTATCAACATTCACAATGAGAAAACCAAATTGCTGCTAATCCCGTACTGCCAGGCAACAATTCCAGCTTACTCACTTGGCAGGCTTATCAGAGACAAAAAGTGATGTCAGATCTATCAAGTCACTTTTCAAGCCTTCCCACCCTTCGAAAGACTCAAGACTAGTGGAAGACAGTTCCTCGGGGTTGGCTTTCGCAAATTCAGAAAACTTCCTGTGAAAGTCATCAATACAATCTAGCTCGTATGGCGAAAACGCCAACTTATAGGTCGAGGGATATTTTCTAGGGGCGAAGTCCCAGAGCTCATCAAACCAAAATGCACAGATATCGCCGAAATCAAGAAGTGGATAGCCCAACAGTTCCGATGGTGAGGCATCAGTTGGTGAAATGAGTTTGCCGAAGAACTGCAAAAAGATTTTTCGCAACTCCATGCTGTTGAAAGCCTGTTTCTCGTTCACATGTATGACAGGAAGTTTACCGTATGACACCCCGAGCGGACGATGACCTTCAAATATAACACCGACGGAATCATTCGTCTTAAAGCGTAAAGAATAACACCACCCCTTATCATTATCGCCGGAGAAGACTATGGCATCGAGAACAGGCGACTCGTCATCTAAGATTTCATTCTCCTGTTTCAAATAGTGAATCGCCGTCTCGACCAACACATCCAATGAATCCGTCAACCTCGGCACAAAACGAAGTGACCATTCTGTAAAGTCGACATCACTACCCTCATTGATGACCGAAATGTCACTCCCACAATACTTGATCTGCTGTGTCATGCTATTTTCAACAATCTCAATCTAACACCCTGGTTTAAGGCAGATTCAAGACGAATACGACGAACCCTGAGACGGAGGGAGTTTGAGTCGAGGTCGTCAGAACGTGAATGGCGAGCAGCGGAGTGTGCTACTGCACATGAGCAGCACAGCCATCTCCCGTTCTGACGAGATCGGCCAAAATCACTCCGCCCGTCGCCCAAGCAGCCACCGCAAGGCGGAGGGAGTTTGAGTCGAGGTCGTTAGAACGGGAATAGCGAGCAGCGGAGTGTGCTACTGCACATGAGCAGCGCAGCTATTTCCCGTTCTGACGAGATCGGCCAAAATCACTCCGCCGCCTCGGGTTTGCGCTGGGCTAGTTCGCGGTCGAGCATCAACAAGCCCTCACCACTGTCGCCAACCATGCGAAGTTGATCGACGATGTCTCGAACAGCCGCTTCTTCTTCGACCTGCTCGGTTACGAACCACTGTAGGAATATCAGGGTTGCGTGGTCTTTGTTTTCAAGAGATGCGCCGGCGAGATCGTTGATGCAGGCGGTTACGTGCTGTTCGTGTGCCAGTGCCTTCTCCATGCAGTCGAGGATGGAGTCGAACTGTGCCGTTGGCTTCTTGATAGGAAGAAGCTCGACGTCCTGATCCACGTCGATGATGTAGTTATAAATCTTCATCGCGTGCATTTGCTCTTCGTCAGCCTGCATTGAAAACCAGTGGGCGAAGCCGTTAAGAGCTTTGCTATGGCAGTATGCCGCCATTGATAGATACTGATAGAAGGCGAAGAATTCTACGTTTAAGTGCTCATTCAATCGCTTGGCCATAGCATCGCTGATCATGGTATTTCCTTCTTTTTTAGGGTTTTCAATGGAACGGCACTCCTTATAGCACAGCTCGGCAAAGGAGATAAGTACTTAGCAATACGATCTACGCTTCTTTTCCTAGTAAATGTCCGAAGGCTGAATCGATGTCTGCGTGCTCGAACGTAAATCCAGCTTCGCTGAGGGCTTTGGGAGCGACATGGGTATCGCCGAGAAGCAGACTTTCCCCCATCTCACCAAGGCCCAGACGAATGAGCGCGGCAGGGACGGGAACGAGCGTTGGTCGCTTCAATGCCTGGCCGAGTGCTTTTGTGAACTCCCGATTATTTACCGCATTGGGAGCAACCGCATTGAATGGCCCTGAAAGTGCGGAGGTGTTAAGAAGAAAATCGATTGAGCGCACGAGATCTCCGATGGTGATCCAGCTCATCATTTGCTTTCCCGAGCCAAGCACGCCACCAAGCGCCATCTTGAAGGCCGGAAGCATGAGGGGGAAGGCTCCTCCTTTACGGGCGAGCACCAGCCCTATGCGCAGAGTCAGTACTCGGATCCCGGTATTTGCAAGCGGGGCCAGCTCCTTTTCCCACTCGACACACACGTCGGAAAGAAACCCTTCTCCTGCCGGGGACTCTTCGCTCGCCGTGCTGCCCTCAGTAGTGCCATAGTAGCCTATAGCCGAAGAGCTGATGAGCACCTTTGGCGGATCTTTTAGTTTCTGCAGCGTTTCGACAAGCAGTCGGGTTCCGAGGACACGGGAGTCTCTGATTGCTTTCTTCTTTGCATCTGTCCAGCGCAGAGCAACGATGCTCTCCCCGGCCAGATGGACGACGGCATCGAGTCCTTCAAGCGCCTCGGCATCAATTGTTCCCTCGCGAATGTCCCAGGAGACGGTCTTCAGGCCATCCCGCGAAGAGGGGGAGCGAGATATGGCGAGATACTCATGTTGCGGATAGCGCATCCGAAAGGCGGTTCCGACCAGGCCTCCTGCGCCACTTATAGCTATCTTCATCAGTCTTCGTCCTGCTCCTCCGGTTGAATAAGCTCCACGGGATTGCCGGTTGCGTCTGCGATGAAGGCAGACCTGATTCCCCCTAACTGAGGCCGCAGTTTTCCGAAGGTCTCCGCATCGGCTTTCTCAAATCCCAGATGAGGACGGTGCTGGCTGGGTAGATGCAGATGCAATTCAACATTTCCAAAGGCAAGTATTGCACCAAAGGTATCGCGTTCTCTTAGCTCACACGCAAAACTCGTCTGATACCATTGAATCGCGCTATCAACATCATGCACATTAATGGCAATATGATGCACCTTGTCTAAGGTTTCGGCTTTGCTGCTAGTCATCAGTGCTTGCTCTTGTTCAGCATTTAAAAAACTTCGCGATATCATCCCGGCTGCGACTGTTGAGCACGTCGGAAGCCGTCATCCCGCCTTTACGGGCAACAGCAACTCCGAAATGAATATTTTTGATACCCTCGATTGAATGAGCATCCGGGCAAATAGGAACCGGTATACCGAGCTCTTTTGCCCGGCACAGGTGCCGCCAGTCCAAATCAAGACGCCGCGGATTAGCATTGAGTTCAATTGCCACACCGTGCTTCGCTGCGGTTTCCATCACCTCCTCGATATCGATGTCATATGGCTCTCTTCGCAGCAGAAGTCTTCCCGTTGGATGTCCAAGAATCCTGGTATAGGGGTTTTCCAGCGCGCGACACACCCGCTGAGTCATTTCCTCACGACTGAGCGTAAGCTGCGAGTGCACGGATACGATTATGAAATCGAAGGATTCGAGAACGCTGTCTTCGTAATCAAGAGATCCATCCTTGAGAATATCTGACTCTATTCCCTTAAAAATGCGAAAGGGAGCCAGAGATTCATTTATCGTGTCGATCTCTTCATGCTGCCGCTTGATGTCATCAACGCTCAGGCCTCCGGCGTAGGCTGCCGTTTTCGAATGATCCGTTATACCAAGATAGTCATACCCCTGAGCGCGACAGGCGGTCGCCATATCGATAAGGGTGTTTGCCCCATCTGAAAAGGTGCTGTGCGCGTGCAAAACACCCCGAATGTCCTCGTCAACAAGCAGTTTCGGAAACTCCTCTCCCGCCTCACACAGGGCTTTCGCTTCAGCAAGTTCACCACGACCCTCGCGCAGCTCCGGTGCTATGTAGCAATAGCCTAAACTGCGATAAATCGCCTCCTCGCTCTCAGCGTCTTGAATCTCTGAAATTTTCTGCTGATGGATACCTTCATTCACCTGCTCCAGGTGTTCCTGACTTGCCGTACTCTCGAAGAGGACTTTGGCAAAGTGCTCCCGTTCTGTGAGTATGATTTCGACGGGGATCCCGGAGTTAAGAACAAAAGCGATTTCAGATCCTTGCGGTTCCTGAACCGAGTGGGTTTCAGGATAGTCTGCAATGTACTGCCTGAGAGCATTCTGCTCCTGAGCAGCCAGAGCAATCTCTATCTTATCGACCACCTCACAGTTTCGGCGAATACTTCCCGTCAGACTTTGCTGCTCTACCAGCTTAGATTCGCCCAGGTATTCAAGCAGGGCATCCGCGTCCTTCTTCGCATTGTTGTAGCGAAACAGCGTGCGGTACACCTCGTAACGCTCAATGGCCTCGATTATTTTGCTTTCCGTCTTTTTAGCAAAGCCCTTTAGCTCCGCGACTTTGCCCTGCTCACAGGCTTCTTTTAACTGCTCGAGGTTGGTCAAACCTAACTGCTCATAGAGCACCTTTACCTTCTTTGCTCCAAGACCAGGAATCTTAAGAAACTCTAAAAGCCCATCCGGGAACTCCGCGCGCAACTCTTCATGGAAGGGGAGATGCTCGGTTTCATAGAGGGTGAGGATGAATTCTGTGAGTTGCTCACCAAAGCCTTTCGCACCCGTGGTCCGCAGTTGCCGTACGAACCCCTCAGTGCTGCCCTCGAGAGATTTCAGTAAACGGGCAGCATTTGAAAACGCGCGAATGCGAAAGGGGTTTTCACCTTTCAGCTCAAGGAGCACCGCTATCTCCTCAAACACTGCTGCAATTTCTTTCGTTGTCATTCAGCTACCACCGGCTTTTTTTCCAAGGATTCCTGCAATAGCGCCGCTATCGCTTCGATCGTCATCGGAGCATTTCCCTCACTTCTGTTATTCACCACGACGAAGGCGGGAACGTTTCGGGCAAGCGATCTCCTGATCAGACGAACGACATCACGTCTCATAACAGTATTTGCCGATTTAATCTCCGTATACGGGCTAAATTTCTTCACCGCATCCTGGTAACTTACCCCCAGAGGAGTGAGAATACGAGAGACAAAGAAGGGGGCCTCAAGCCCCCCTGCCGTTGCTGCAGAGCGCATCTGATCAGCGAGAGCCGGCATGTAGCTCCAGTGATTAAAGCAATGGGTTACGCCGCTTTTGTTGAGCATGTCAAAATAGCGCGAGGAGAGAAGCTCCGGATTTCTCACTTCGACCGCGTACGAGAAGTCCTTGCTCAGTTTCGGCAAAAAGCCTTCGAGGGTATCGAGAAACTCCTCGTGCTTTGCCCGAGGCAGCATCTGAAATTGAAACACAAAGGGCCCGACGAAAGGGCGTATATCCTCCTGCCGACAGGGCGTAAGTACACTTTGCTCAAACAATTCAGCATCGAGAAAATTGGGATTTTTCTGTCCTGCCTTGTCCCCATAGCGTTTGTGCCGCGGAAACTCCGGAACACTGATTCCCTCCCAGACCTTTGAGACCCACTGAAAGCCGCTCGGGACCTGCTCCGCATAGCGTTGCAGCGTTTCACTGCTCATCGGCGCATAAAAGCTCGAGTCTATGCCGACGGTTCTGAACAGCCCGTGTGCCGCATACTCCCCAAGCGAGTTCGCTCTGAAATCACGGTCGCTGCGGTAGTTTCGCTGATAGATTTGTCCCTGCCAACCGGGATAGGTCCAGGAACTGCTGCCAAACCGTATATCGCCGGGGCAGCTGCGCAGAAACTCAGTCTGCGTTTTCTCTGAAGAATTTCCCGCCTGATTCGTCAAATTTGCTGATGTCGAGCTCATGGTTCTAGGCTGCTACCTGGTATCGGCTTTGGGCCTTGCGTTCGGCGCGTTTCGTGCTTACGTACCGGGGAGGTTAGCACATGAACGGCTTAATTGAACCCGTACGGACAGGTGTAAACCCTGAATTTTAGCGAGTATTAAGGAGTGTAAGATGATTGGTGGAAGTTACTTACTCTATGTTCTGCCCGCGATGCTCTTTGCGATGTGGGCACAGTTTCGCGTTAAGACGGCCTTTAGTGAAGGGCAGAAGGTAGCCGCGCGCTCGGGCATGAGTGGCGCTGAAGTTGCCCACAGAATTTTGGCAAGTCGAGGACTCTCCAGAGTCCGTGTCGAGCAGACCAATCAGCATATGGGCGACCATTACGATCCTCGAGAAAAGCTGCTGCGCCTGAGTCCTGAGGTTTACAACGGACGCTCGATTACCGCGCTTGGCGTTGCCGCCCATGAGGCCGGACATGCGATACAGGATCAGGAGCAGTATGCTCCCCTGGTCATTCGTAACGGCATTGTGCCTCTCGCTGCCGTGGGCAATGCCTCCGTCTGGATGATTATGATTGGCGCTATGCTTGGTCTTGGTGGTTTTGTGCTGCTTGGAATCGCACTCTTCTCCATCGCGGTCCTCTTTCAGATTATCAACCTTCCGGTAGAGTTTGATGCCAGCAAGCGAGCGCGAGAAGTCCTCATCGGCAATGGTATTGTCTCCGCTGATGAAGACAAGAAAATTGCCAAAGTACTTAACGCCGCTGCAATGACCTACGTCGCGGCGACGCTCACCGCAGTGATGACCCTGCTCTATTACCTCTCGATGTTTAACAGCCGGGACTAAAAGAGGTTCGCATCGCAAGCGCGGCGGCCAATAATCGCAAATAAACTCAAGCAATTCAAAACCTTACGATACCAGAAGCCTCCCCCTACGGGAGGCTTTCTTGTTGTTCGGTATGTATTTAGTGGGTCCTGGCATCTTGTGCTAGCATCGCCGCAAAAGTTTTTGCACATTGATTCTATCCCCTCTCCGAAAGGAATATCCCCATGAACGAATTTCCCCGTCTCATTTTTCTTTTGCTTACACTACTGAGTCTTAACGCCTGTCTGTACATGAACGTCAGCACTCCGCTGGACGAAGATGTCTCAGTGACCACACTGGGGCAGAATGTGGGAAGGTCAAGCACGCACTCCGTCCTCTGGCTTTTTGCCTGGGGCGATGCCTCTACCAAGGCCGCTGCCGCAGATGGCAACATCAGCACGATACGGCATCTCGATGCTCATTTTGAGTGCTACGTGTTTGGCGTCTACTGCAGTCGAACTACCATAGCCTATGGTGATAGCGATGAAGGCTAGAATGGTGCCTTTGCTGCTGGCTCTCTTGCTTTCCACTAGCTGCACCTACGGCTTCATCTATACCGATATCAGTGAACCGTTGGTGCGCAACATGGATGCGACGCCAAACCCTAAGAACGCAAAGACGGTATCCCTCGGCCAGCTAAAGCTGGAAGAACCATTTACTCCGGTCGGACTACGCGTTGAGGTGAATTCCAATGCTATTGGTGAAGCAGCCAGGCAGCATGGGATAGAGGATATCTACTACGCCGACCTGCGCACGATTAGTATTCTCGGAGGAATCTTTCAGATGCGGTCGGTATACGTCACCGGACTGCCGGAAGGAGTTAAGGGTAAGGCAGCCCGGGTTCCCGATACGGCTGCACTAAAGCAGGCGCAAAAAAATGCAGCGACTATAACTGATGTAAAAACGCCCTGAGGACCACAGAAAGACTTACGCGGCCTTAGAGACCACACGTCTTTCGCTCTGGCGCGATGCCGAAGCGACCTGAAGCCCCTCATGCTCAAGCAGAGCAATCTTTTTTGAAAGGCCTGAAGCGAATCCGGTCAGCTTCCCCGAAGCTGCGACGATGCGGTGTCACGGATTAAAAAGAGAGAGCGGATTCTTGCCACAGGCCATACCGGCAGCCCGTACCGCAGAAGCTGAGCCCGCACGCTTAGCAAGCGTGCCGTAGCTTATCGTGGAGCCGGCCTGCACCGTTCGCATTTCTCTCCAGATTGCCTTCTGGAATGGAGTGCCCTCCAAATCCTGGGCGACCTTAGCTAGAGCTGCCGGCTTTCCGGCAAAGTAACTCTCGACGGCCTGTACCGCCTGTCGAAGATGCTTGTTGCTTTCCTTCGTGTTTTTCGTTGTCGGACGACGAAAGCTTGCGATCCGAAGCCCTGCATCGCTTGCTACCAGCCACATTGTCCCCAAAGGTGTCTCAACTGATGTCTGGTAAAGCATTTGGACCTCTTACTGATGTTTGGCAAAAGCGAGGTTGAGTAGCGCCTGCTGCTCCAGTGCATGCGCCTTGGGTGAACCCGTTGCAGGGCTTGCACTCTCTGAGCGACGCACAGTGGAGACCTTTATTCCGTTAGAGAGTCTCTTCAGATGCGGATTAATGTATCCAAGCGCACCCATGTTCTTTGGCTCCTCCTGAACCCAGAGTATCAGGCGAAGGTTGGGCATGCTCTTAATAATGCTGGATATCGCTTTTTCGG
Organism: bacterium; assembly: GCA_030433295.1. GTDB lineage: Bacteria > Bdellovibrionota_C > UBA2361 > SZUA-149 > SZUA-149 > JAUIMJ01. The sequence continues at coordinate 17,661 of JAUIMJ010000028.1, forward strand.
GAAGAGGATAGAGCTGCTCAACCGACGCGATGGCTGTATTGGTGTCCTTCTTGGCGTCCCTGTCTTTCCGAAGTTCATGCGTTATTTTTCCGGTACAGAAAATCAAACGCTCAGCTTCCGGAAACTCCGCAGCGTCACTGATAACTTCCTGAAATTTACCCTCGGTGAAAACCTCAAGCGGGGAAGAAGCCATTTGTGAACGCAACATACTCTTCGGCGTCATCACAATAAGCGGCTTTCTCCAGGAGCGCAGGGCCTGACGTCGGAGCAGGTGAAAATACTGGCCTGCAGACGATGGGCTTACTACCTGAATGTTGTCCTCGGCAGCAGATTGCAGAAAGCGCTCAAGGCGAGCACTTGAATGCTCCGGACCCGCTCCTTCAAAACCATGGGGAAGAAGGAATACCAGACCGGAAAGCAATGACCATTTATCCTCACCCGCAACAACGAACTGATCGAGGATTATCTGAGCGCCGTTAACAAAGTCTCCAAACTGAGCCTCCCAGAGAACCAGGGCTTCCGGGTAATCCCGGCTGAAACCATATTCGTAGGCCACTGCTGCTGCTTCAGACAGCATGGAGTCATAGACTTCAAAGAAGGTATCCTTGCCGACAAGCGGGGCGACTGGCGTGTGTGCGACGCCGTTTTCGTGATCATAGAGCACCGCATGGCGATGGCTGAAGGTTCCTCGGCGGGAATCCTGTCCGACAAGGCGAACCGGCACCTTCTGTTGCAGGAGGCTGCCAAACGCCAGAGACTCAGCCATACCCCAGTCAATCAGGCGCTTCCCCTGGCCCATCTCCGCACGCTGCTCAAACACCCGCTTAACTTTTGGATGAATGGTAAAGGAATCATCAAATGTAGTTACCGTTTTTGCTACCTCGGCAAGCGTTGCGGCAGGTACAGAGGTATCCACTTCGAGAGATTCCTCGTAGTAGCCACCGACGTAGGGATCCCAGTAATCGGGATTTTTTGACCAGGTAGGCGCCTTGGTCATGGAGCGGCCTTTCTTAAGACCTTCTTCCAGCATCTCCACGGAGCTTTCCTGAAGCTGCTTTATATCTTCTTCCGCTATGCCGATTTCTTCGGCGTACTGCTCAAAAAGCAAAGGATGAGCTTTGATGCGATCGTAGAGCACAGGCGAAGTAATTGTCGGATCATCCTGCTCCTGATGGCCGAACCTTCGATAGCCAACCAGGTCAATCACCACGTCCGTCTTAAACTCTCTGCGATACTCTTCTGCGAGCTGTCCGACAAATACCACATCGTCCGGACTCTCTGCGTTCACATGAAAGATGGGAATATTAAGTCGCTTCGCAATATCTGAAGCGTAGCGGCTTGAATGCAGCGCATCCGGAACGGTGGTGAATCCGATAAGGTTGTTAATGATAATGTGGATTACGCCACCAACGGAGAAGCCGTTTAACTCGCTGAAATTGAGGGTCTCGGCCGCTATTCCCTGTCCGGCAAATGCTGCATCACCGTGCATAACAATTCCCATCACCTTACGCCCGCCGATGTCATTTAGACGCTGCTGTCTTGCACGAATACGTCCGAGCAACACCGGAGCAATCGCCTCCAGGTGACTGGGATTGGCGGCAATATCAACCGCAAGGTTCTTCCCGTGCGCAGTGACATAGGTACCGGTAGCACCCATATGGTACTTAACATCGTTGCTGCCAAGCATACTCTTTGGATCTACGTCCTCAAAGGCTGCGATAATCGTTTCCGTCAGCGTCTCTGCGATGTGATGCATGACGTTAAGACGTCCACGATGCGCCATGGCGAGCAGGACATTCTCTGCTCCGCCCTCTGCCGTCTCATCCATAATCGCATCGATCAGAGGAATGAGTGCGGCAATACCGTCGAGGGAAAAGCGCTTGGAACCGACATAGCGGGTGTGGAGAAATTTCTCGAAGGTCTCGTTTATGAGAATTCTTTTTAGGACGCGTCTCTGATCAAGGACAGGACGCTCTCCTTCCATTCGTTCTGCGATCCAGTCACAGCGATCGGGGAAGGGCATGTGCATGAACTCAACACCGATTTTGCCCATATAAGCATCACGAAATGGCTTAGCTTCCGGCGCGTCTTTAACCGCGTCCAGATCTCGGTGTGGGAATGGGGCCAGTCGATCGAACGAATCGATATCTGCCTGCAGGTAGGCCCATCGGCGAAAAATATCTGCTATTCGTTCAACATCCATAGGTAAAAAAACTCTCGTTAACTTTCACGCATAGAATACTGCGCAAAATCGACCCAATGCAAGCCATTCGCTTAAGCATGTGATCGCAATAGATCCATAGAATTGCCACACTTAAGTCAGACAAACCAACGACAAACCCCTGAAACTTTGCGGTAAACCTCGGTGCGAATAAGCGAAGCAAATTCGGCCAAAACTATGGTACCAGCGCCTAATGTCGAAGAGGTCCTAATGAAGAAGAAATCCCTGAATTAACGAGCTGAAACAGACACCGGGCACTTATTATCAGTAGTGCTTCTGGGGGTCAATTGATCCGCTGTTTCAGCAAAGTATCGGAAGCAAAATACCACAAAACTGAGGTGCAAATGGGTAACATTCCTTAGCGAATAGCATGCACGGGAAGCTTCGGCTGGTAGAGTTTTTTCTCCGTCGTCTCCGGAACACGGTCGACGATAGGACCCAGTGTCTTTTCCCAGATCACATCGAGGGTGCTCTTGCGCCGGGTAAGCATAGAAAGCGTCGGGCCGTAACACTCCAGTTCTTCGTATGCTTTGTAGTCCTTGATTTTTTGATAGGGAAAGCGACCTCTTCCCTCTTCCAGACCCTTATCCCACTTACCTTCATCAAGGAATCCATAGGCACTGACAAACTCCGGGTCGTCAGTTGCGACAAAGACAAAACCCTCATCGAGCGGCGGACGGACGCTCTTTGAGCGATCCGTGTCATGCAGACCGGCAAACACCGCCCCCTCATCCAGACACTGCCCGGCTAACTCCAGCGCAGCCTCATTTTTTGGTCCATCGATGACTACAGCAATTCGCTTTTCCGGATTCTCACGCAAAGCCTTGAGAAGAAACTCTGCACCATCACCTTCACTCAAAGTGACGTTAGAGAAAGGACTCAGGCGATCAATTGCAGCCTGCTGCAGCTTAATATCAACGCTCGCAATCGGCAGCTGGTTGAAGTAGCTGGCTACGATCCAGGTAGACTGCCCCCGATAAATCCCCGACTCAAACAACATGTCGATGTTCTGCATCTCGATAAAGGCACAGAGTGCAAATGCCTCACTCGTCCAAATACCTCGAGGCACGATGGGAAAGTCCTCACGTCCGGGTTGAAGACGTTCTACGAAGGTGTCTATCGACCGCTCACATTGGGCTAAAAACTTCTTTCTAAGAGTCATGGAGACCGGGTCCTCGAGTGTCTGGGGCGTACGGGATTTCGTATACGCTGAGGCTTACAAAGTTAACTCCTCTTTCAGCTCAGCAAGTAGTTGCTTAAGCCGAGGCTCAGGATCTTTATACTGTTCCAGGGCAAAAGCAAGCGCATCGTGAGCTTCCCGTTTCTTCCCCTGATCGTGAAACTCAAGCGCCCGCTTTACCGAGAGCAGGTACTCGGTTTGAGACCCCGGCCAGGACTCGTCGGCATCCTCTTCACCGCCGGGGTAGAGTTGCTCCGCAAGCTCATCCGTGCGGCACGCTGCATCTGCGGTCTTCCTGACCACGCATATCCTTGGCCTCAACCAGCCATCATCAGGGGCATCCGCGTCCACCAGCAAATCGTCGGCGGCCAGGAGGGAGAAGCCACAGAGCTGCATACCCGCCTCAAAATTCTCTTCGAGGAAGCTTCGAAATGCGACCGTATCCTGACGAAGCGTAGGCTGGCACTTTCCGAGAAATACCTGGAGACTTGCGTGCGAACCCGGCTTTAGCACCCGGTTAATCTCACGCAGATACCCGGCACAACAATCAACCGGCATGTTGCACAGGACGCCAAAACTGTAGACAAAGTCAATTGAAGCATCGCCGTAGCTCGAAAGACTTTGCCCGTCCCCCTGCTCAAGAGAGACATTTTCTCGACTGGATAACAAGTCAGCAGCACGCGCTATCGCTGACGGTGAGATGTCAGTTCCGGAGGCCTTTTCAAAAAGCAGACTTGCAGGTCCGAGGATCCGTCCGACGCCACAGCCCACATCGAGCACATGCCCCTGAAGAAGCTCATCGAGTATCCCCTCGCGCTCAAAATATGCGAGCAGGGCTCGCAGATCACGACTGCCCGTCTCCCACATCTGCTCATCGCTCTCTACCCTGTCGTTCATCCAGCCCAGGTAGTCGTGACCAATTCTGCGATCCCAGGAGTCACGCATCAGTGATACGAGTTCTTTAGCAAGGCTCATTGCTGATTCCCCTCAGTTTTCTTCATCAAAGCAGCGAGCGATTTTTCCTGCTTCTTTCGAAGTGCTACGACTTCTTCACGTATTGCCTCGAGCAATTCCCCGGCATCTTCCAAACTATTGGTGCTGCCAAAGGATACGCGAATCGTCCCGAGGCATTCGATCAGACTAAGCCCCATAGCCGAAAGAACATGGGACGGAGACATGGAGCTGCTCTTACAGGCCGAGCCCGCCGAGCAATACATTTCCTTCTCACTTAATTCAGCCAGCACGTCGTGGGCAGAAACTCCTGAGATAGAGACACTCGAGGTATTAACCAGACGTTCTGCAGATGCCCCGTTGACCGTGACCCCTGAGAGACACTCAAGAAGTCCCTTCTCAAAACTATCTCGTATCTGCCGCAGTCGATCTATTTCGCCATTCTGCAGTTTTTCTGATAGCTCCCGTGCCGCCTCGCCAAACCCGGCAATCAATGCCACCGCCTGGGTTCCTCCACGTCGCCCGCTTTCCTGTCCTCCACCGGTAACATACGGCTCCCATGGTGAACCTTCCCGCACAATCAGGGCTCCAATGCCCTTGGGGCCCCCGATTTTATGGCCGGATACGCTCATGGCATCAACCCCAAGATCCGCAAAAGAAAGAGGCACCTTGCCCAGAGCCTGCACACTATCCGTATGCAAAAATGCCGAGTACTGCTGACAGAGAGCCGCGATTTCCTTCATGGGAGAAATCACCCCGGTTTCATTGTTGGCATACATGATGCTCACAATGCCCGCCCCCGCTTTCAGGGCATCTTCCAGGGCCGACAGACAGACCACGCCCGATTCATTAACCGGAAGCCTGGTGTGCTCAAGGGAATTAAATTTAGCAAGTGTCGCAACGGCATGGTGCACGGCCACATGCTCAATGGCTGAGGTGCAGATCGCTGTACAAGCAGCATCAGTGGTATTCTTACCGAGGAAGGCACCGAAGAGAGCCTGAAGACATGATTCCGTCCCCCCGCTGGTGAAGATAACTTCCGACGGTCGGGCATTGAGCAATGCGGCCACAGACTCTCGTGCCCGTTCTACCTCAGCACCTGCTTCCTTTCCGAGCCTGTGAGAACTCGAGGGGTTACCGAAGCGCTCACCCAGGTATGGAATCATGCTTGCGGTAACCCGAGCACTGCAGGCGGTGGTACTATTGTGGTCAGCGTAGATCATGCTGGTCTCGATACTTGCCGTAAATGTTTAGTTTTTCAAAGTATTTTTGCTTTTTCTCAATTGTGAAGCTAGCATAGATCCCAGTGCGTCATAAAGAGAAGTGCCGGATTTCCGGATTCTGCACGGATCGACGACCCGGGATTGACCTCTGGCGTCGCGGTGGCCTCACTAGTAGTAGTTACTCTGGCTTGTTAGTCTGCTTATTTTTCAGCATCTGTTTTTCGAGCAATAGCACTATAATACATCATGGCTCTTATTCACTTCATCATTGGCATAATCTTACTCGGCGTTGGCGTGTATTTCGTCATCTACCTCTGTCGCCTGATGATCGCTCCCCTCCTCGACATTCGCCTTGGCAGCAAAGGCTCCTCCAAGTTGAAAAAGGCCATGCAGAAGATTGAAAAAATAGACGAGCTGATTGCTGAGGGTAAGGCCCAGGAAGCAATAAAGCTCCTGCAGCGCTCGATAATGTATGATGTCGCGCCGAATGCAAAACAAGTGTTGCTGATCAAGGAACACCACCAGAATGTGCTCTCTCGCTGCCTCGTTATATCCGAAGAGGTCAGCAGCAAGGCGGAGAACCTTGCTGACGTCGAACGTCTTTTAATGGAACGCGGCGAACTCTTACTTCTGCGCCTCAAGGCTCAGGAATCTTTCAAGAGCCTTGAGAACAAGCGGCTTCAGGCCGGTAAGCACATTCCTGCGTGGAGCAAAGATGATTTTCAGCGCAAAATCGCAGAAATAAAAGCAGAATTAGCCCGCAATCAAAGTGATTTGGAGCAGGCTTCCGCGGAGCTTTTCAAGTCTCTTGGCACCCCCAATTCAGACAATATCGTCTACCACTAGAGCGGATTTCGTATCTTCGAATTATCTCAATGCGACCTACTCAGGTCGTATTGCTGCGTCCTGTTTTGTGCTGAACATCAGGCGCTCACCGCTCTGCGGATGTACAAACTCCAGCTCACTCGCCAGCAAAAAGAAGTCGCTCGAACCGACAACGCCAAAACGCTCTGCAGCAAATTTCTCGCCGGAGCCGTAGAGCGCATCACCAAGCAGAGGATGTCCACAGTGCGCAAGATGTGCTCTGACCTGATGTCGCTGTCCCCTTACGCAGGAAACCCGTACGAGGGATACACCCAATGATTCGCATGCCCAAACCAGGCGCGCCTCTCCGGCATCTTCCCCTGTATCTTTGACCTGCATGCGCTCAGCTCGCGCAAGCAGTTCACCGGAAAGCGAGAGACCAGAAGAAGGAACAAGACCTTCCACCAGCGCCAGATAGGTTTTCGTCACTTCCTGACGACTGAATGCCGCATGCAAAGCCCTCCACACCCGGGCGCTCTTTGCCGCAAGAATAAGCCCGCGCGTCGGCCTATCAAGCCGTTGCACAAGACCTGCCTCACGAGGATCCTCGGAAGCCGTTAGACAGCGAGGTTCATAGGCGGCAATTGCGTCTGCCAGGGTAGGCGGATCATCGAGTGTGAGAGTAACGCTATGGATTCCTGCGCCTTTGTCTAACAAAAGCATATGCTCATCTTCATATACCACCTCGATGTAGTCTTCGAGATGATATTCTCCGGAAGAAAACAGCTCGGGTCGCGCCGAAACGGCTCCCAGTGTAGAAAAAACAGAAAGTATATCTCGTTCTTTTACACGTTGACCGGGAGCAGCCTTTCGTCCGTTAAGGTGTATGCTCCCCGCTTCGCAGGCTCGTCTGGCATCCCGCCTCGATACGCCCACAAGGAGCCGGCTGATAAAGAGATCCAGCCGCTGGTTTTCTTCTTCCGGCAGACACGAGAGCAATTTGCTCGGCTCAGACATGTTTCTTCGGTGGCGGAGGTTGCAGCAGTCCCGGAGCGCGTGGAGGAACGCTCTCTCCCCCATAGTTTCTGCTGAGCCAGGTCACATCTATGTCGCTGTTAAGGAAATCATCCTGAAGCAAAAGCCAGCGATGGAATTCCAGCGTTGTAGGCACCCCCTCAAGGATATACTCCGCTAAGACTCCCTTTGCTCTTGTGATAGCTGTCTGGCGGTCCTCTGCTGAGACGATGAGTTTTGACATCAGCGAATCGTAATAGGGTGAAACGGAGCTCCCCGCTTCAACCCAGGAGTCTTCCCGAACGCCAGGTCCTCCGGGCCGACTCAGATAGCTGACAGTGCCCGTTGCAGGCTTGAAGTCCTCGGCAGGATTTTCACAGTTAATTCGAAATTCGATTGAATGCCCTCGAATCTGAATCTCATCCTGCGAGAGCGACAGACCTTTGCCGGCTGCTACTTCAAACTGCATTCGAAGTAAATCAGCTCCGGTAATCTCTTCCGTGACCGGATGTTCGACCTGAATGCGTGTATTCATTTCGAGAAAGTAAAAATTTCC